>JASJXX010000097.1 GCA_030123765.1 Actinomycetota bacterium
CCCGGCTGAGAACTCGTAGGTGACGTCGAACCCGTGGTTGATCCTGTTGCATCCTGTGCTCCCGGTGAACACACCGGCGGTGCCCTGGCCGTTGGCGGCGGCGAACGTCTCGCGGAAGCCGGCGAACGTCTCGTGGAACTCGATCCAGGGTACGTGAGGCATGTTCACGCCGGCCTCAACGAACTCTTCACGGTTATCGACCTCGTAGGACTCGAGCACCCAGACGCCTCGAATGGAGTCGGTAGGAACCTCGACTGTCTGGTCTTGGATCGTGACGGGGGAGTCGAGGTCTGCGGCAGCGGGATCGCCTCCGGGGAATCCGGTCCCTGAACCGACGAACGCAGCTACACCGACCACGAGCAGGACAACCGCCGCAGCACCAAGGAACGCGACGCTGCGCTTCGAACGCCAGCCATCCGGCTCCTTCCGGTACAGCCGGGCGGAGCCGGCGGACATCGACGTCAGGCTCGGCGGATCTGGAGCAGCGTCGGTGATGTCGTCGAACGCAGCTTTGGCTTCTCGAGCGATGCGTTCGTCAGTCATCGTCCAACACCGCCCCGAGTTTCTTCTTCGCAACGTGTACGTATCTCCGGACCGTGGCCGGGCGGCACCCCATCAGCTCGGCTGCCTCGGTGCTGTTCATCCCCACCCAGTACGACAGGAAGATCGCCGCCCGCTGCCGAAGAGGGAGCGCGGCAACCGCATCAAGCACCTCAGGGCGGCTCTTGACCGGTTCGATCGCCTGGTCCACAAGTAGAAGCTCCTGGCTCTGCTTCTTCTTCTTGCGGTCCAGCGACTCGTGCAAGACCGCCTTCATCAGATACGGGCGCGGCGCGTCGAGGTCACTGAGTGTGCGCCCGGATCTGTACACCCGTGCAATCACTGTAGACAAGACATCCTCCGCATCCGACGGACCTACAAGGATGGTTGCGTAGCGGATCAGGTCGTACTTGTGCTGTCGATAGATCCCTTCGTCCATCCCACCCCTAGCCACGATCCACCACCCCTCTCTGTTGCACGCGACCTGAAGGAATGCTCGCAACTCCCGAGACACCTGAAGCCCCCATCCCAAGAAGTCTGCCACCCGAGCCGCGGAATTACGAGCCGCGGAACCCGGCCCCGGTCTCCGGTGTCCTTCACTGGCGCGGTTGGTATCTCGAGGGTGGGACTCCGACCAGGCGGCGGAAGGTCGCACTGAACGCGGTGACGTCGGTGTATCCGACGGCCCTCGATGCTTCGCCGACTGTCGTTCCAGGTTCGGCAAGATGCTCCTTAGCGTGTTCAACGCGCAGACGTTGCAGGTACCGCGATGGAGGCTCTCCTGTTGCCGCAGTGAAGCGTCGCGTGAGGGTGCGGGGGCTGAGCCCGAACTGGCGTGCGACTTGGTGCATGCGAATAGGTTCGTCGATATGGCGCTCAAACCAGCGCTGCACGGCGAGGACCTGGCGGTCGCCGTGGAACTTTTGTCCGTCGAAGGCGAGGTTCGCGATTGTGTAGCTCCGGCGAATGCCCATAAGGAAGTCAGTGGCGAGCTTCTCGGCGATGTCCGTGCCGTACAGGTCACCGAGCGAGGCGATGATCAGGTCAAGACTTGAGGGAATCGCGTCGGCGCACATCAGACCCCCGGCGTCGGTGATCGATCGATCCCCGTGGAACTCTACGGCCGGGAAGCGCCGTCGGAACGTGTGGGCGTACGGGGCGTAGGTCGTCGCGACTCGGCCGTCGAGCAGACCGGTGGCAGCAAGGAGGAACGATCCGGTGCTACAAGCCGCGATCCGGGCGCCTCGCGTCGCGAGGTTCTCGATCCACAGCAGCACATCATGGTTTCGAGTCAGCGCGTCGCCGGATGAACCCCAGAAGGCTGACAGGAAGAGCAGCGAAGCGGAGTCGATGTCCGCGATCGAGCTGTTGACCGAGATGCTCAGTCCGGTGTGGGTCGTGACGGGTCCTCCGTCGAGGCTCACGACTTGGATCGCTTCAGCTGGGTCTCTGCCGGCGTCGACGGCTGCGACCCAACACAGATCCGCGATCAGCGCCGCACTCATCCCGACAGCAGGTTCAGGCACAAAGATCGCCACATCGACCATCTGACCGATGTAAGCACAATAATGGCCGAAACACCCATTGTCCTTGCCGCCTGAGGGACATATGGTTCTCGCAGCAGCGAGAACACCCACCCGAAGGAGAGACGCTCATGGTTCTCAAAGAGTCAGCCACGAGACCTGCACACCTTGAGAGTTCGCCGGGCCGTGTTGAGGAGACGCAGACGGGCCAGGCGTTCGGACGCGACAACATGCGTCGGTGGGAAGAAGCGATCAAGCGCAATGTCTACCTAGAGAACGACGACTTCAGCCACACTGTGCGATTCCACCTCGGGGACGACTATGCCATGGTGCATGGGGATCTCGTGGAGTACGGGGCGATTGTGCCCACGGTGCTTGAAGCGGCCGTTGCACACGGCGAATTCCGACTCAATCTGCCACGCATCGACCAGTACGGACCGGTTGGTCAACGTGACGACCACGTCGTCCACGACCACTCTTACACCGTCTCAGGCGACCTGATCTACGGCTCCAAGGTGGTCTCGCGACTGGCACGCATCGGTGGCCTCCGTGAGGGGTACGCCTTCCACTATCTCTCGAACCACTGCGGCGACACTGGCCACAACTGCCCTGTCATCTGCAACTATGAGATGACCCGAGTCCTGCAAACGTTCGATGACTTCCCCGACCGCGAGAGCATCATCGCCAGACTGGGTGAGCCGTCGTTCTCCGAGAACTGGACGGCGTCGCAGTTCCTCACCGAGGTGCAGGGTGGTTCCGATGTCGGCGCGAACGACACCAGTGCTCGGCAGATGCCTGACGGCACGTGGCGCATCCGGGGTGAGAAGTGGTTCTGCTCCAACGCCAACGCCGACCTGCAGATGGTCAGCGCCCGGTTTGACGCAGCGCGGACGGGGACCACAGGTATCGCTATGTTCATAGTCCCGGCACGAAAACCCGACGGAACCCGCAACGACTTCACGATGCGGCGTCTGAAGGAGAAGCTCGGAACCAGAGTGCTGGCCACGGCGGAGATCGACTACCACGACGCCTACGCGATCGCCGTGGGTCCGGTCGAGACGGGGTTCAAGAATCTCATGAGTCTGATTATCCACCACTCACGCGTGGCGCTGCCGCTGGCCATGGCGGGCATGCTCGCAAGGGCGTATCAGATTGCAAGATGTTATGCAGATACCCGGCACGCGTTCGGACGAGCAATCATCGAGTACCCGCTGGTGCAGGACAACTTGGCTCGGGTCAAAGCCGACCTGCTGGCAGGTACCGCCGCAACGTTCGCAGTGGTTGCGCTGCAGGATGCGATTGACACCGGCGACGAGACCAGGGACGAGTGGCGTTCCATGTGCAGACTGATGGCCAACGTGAATAAGTCCGTGTGGTCGACCCGAATAAATGCTCGCATGCAGGACGCAGCTGAGACCCTCGCCGGCAACGGGATGATCGAGACCACGTCGAGCATGCCGCGACTACTTCGTGACGGCATGGCAACCGAGAAGTGGGAAGGATCGCAGAACACGATGCGAATGCAGGTGCTCCGAGACGTCACCCACCGAGACCACGGACAGGTCTACCTCAAAGTGATGGCCGCGATCGCCGAGGACATCGGTGGATCTGGCCACGAACGCACGGTACTCGAATCTGCACTTGCTGAGTGTCGGCGCCTCCTCGCCATCCTTCCGGAGACTTCCGAGGCCCTGCAGACGCTGCAGATGCAGCGGATCCTTCCACAGCTCGCGAACACGTTCGCCTACTGGGCGCTGGTTCGTGAAGGGCTCGATCAGGCGTCGGCGGGTGGGCGGCGCAAGCTGGCTGCAGCAGAGCTGTTTCGCAGGATGCACCTGACGGATGAACCGGAGGATTGGGACGAGGCGCACTTAGAGCTGATCGCCGAGATCGTCGATACTGTAATTGCAACATAGAGAGTCGAGAGGAACACCCTTCGACTCGATTGGGAGAATTCGTGACTGATGCCTACTTCACACTGGGCAGGGACGGCTGGTTCAAACCTACCGAACATTCGCGCGGTCCTTGGGATGCCGATGCCTGTCATGCAGGTCCCCCCACGGCATTGCTCGTCCGGGCTGTCGAAGCCTTGGTGCCGCACCAGCGACTGACACGGATCACTGTGGAGCTGACTCGTCCCGTGCCGATGGCGGGGTTCCGTGTTCAGGCTGAGGTGCGCAGGCTCGGTCGGTCGGTGACCCACACTGAGGCGGCGATCTATGGATCTGATCGCTTCTATGCAAGGGCGTTCGCTCTGCACATCCGAACGCTGGACGGCCTCCAAGTTCGAACCGCTGAGTCGTTCAGCCCACTGTTCTCGGACTCGGTCGAGGGGCCCTTTCCGATTGACAAGTCTCGCCATCAGCTGGGAACGTTTGCGTCCGCTGTCGATGTCAGATACGACAAGGAGAGTGGGGTCGGTGTCGGCGGTCCCACAACGATGTGGATGCGATCGAAGTACTCGATCCTGGAGGGCGAGGAGCCTTCACCCTTTCAGCAGATCGCTCCCCTGGCGGACTGCGGCAACGGAATCTCTTACAATGACAGTATCGATGTGATCTCGTTCCCGAACACCGACCTGACCATTTCGCTACATCGCGATCCGGTGGGGAACTGGTTCGGTTCCAGGTCTGTTTCGCATTGGCAACCAACAGGAATTGGCATGTCTGACTCAGAGCTCTTCGATCGTCACGGTGCCGTTGGCAGAGCGACTCAGAGCCTGATCTTGGACAGTGCCCGCTAGCGACGGGCCTTGACACGAAGGCGGATGAATCCCCCCGGATTTCATAGAGATGGTCTGTCCCGGGTTTGGTGGAGTC
>JASJXX010000011.1 GCA_030123765.1 Actinomycetota bacterium
CCTTTCCGGCAATATGGATGGTCTGGCGAGAACGCATTGCCAACTCGATGACCAAATGCTGCGGGCTGATGATCGCGTCGGATTGCGCATTCATGCAGAAATCACTGGCTTGAGATGGGACCCATCGAATGTCGCTACAGGGTCGCGCCGTGGCCGAAATGCGAGATCGTGGAACTACTTCGAGTGCGTCGCGTAGAGTTCCCACGTGGACAACGATCTCCTTCTCGACATGCCGTGGCCTGAGGACCTTGACCCTGCCATCGTGCCGTTCGCGGGGCGCACCGTGACTGTCTTGAGGCGTCATGGCTTCTACGACGATTGGTCGCTCTTCAACGATCTGTCCGAAGCTGGAGCCGCTGGTTGGTGGAATGTAGGACCAGTCACTGTCGAGGACATACGGATCACAGGGAACGAGGCCATACGCCGCCACCACGACACTGTCGATCTGCGCCACAGAATCGACACCGATCTTGCAGCGGTCGTATTCGAACCTTGGGCCTCACACATCTGGCATTGGGACCCGAGGTTCGGCGAGTTCGTCCCGAAGGGTGATTCCACGGTTCGCGAGATCGCCACGTTCGGCACCGCACTCGACCGGCGTGCCTTGTGGGATCGGTTGGACGACCTGAGGGGCGCTGTGGAGGCCCAGGCAGGGTTGTCGCTCCCCGAGGCGGTGGCTGACGATGCCGTCTCGGGTCAGCACGGGCAGCGTCTCGATGTCCTGTTGGCGGTAACCGGCCTCAACGGCCTTGAACCCATCACCCGTCCCGAGGCCGCCCGGAGACTCAACGTGTCCCGTGCGCGGATATACCAGATAGTCAACCAGATGAACCGACGGCTCGCCCGGGCGCGACCTCAGGACGGTGCATGGCTTCCGCAGATCTTCGAGGCCGAGGAGACACATTGGCCGAATGAGTACAGAGAGAAGGGCATTGAGGCAACAAGGAAGATGTTTGCCCCTCAGTGAACGAATCTCGTCTACGACACGAGCGGTCGAAGCCCTCGGCGGTTCGGATCGGTCGCATCAACCCGACGAATCCGATGATGATTCCGACAAGTCCTGCTAACCCGAGTAACGCACCCACAGATGTCCCCTTGTCTCACGATGCGCCCTGTGTGTGACCAACGCATCTGAACACTCCAGACGATACCGATACCCACTGTGCTGTGATCATGGAAGGAATCGAGCTTGGGAAAAGCATCCCTGCAACGTGGCGGTCGAGCCGATAGCGTCGTGACGTGGAACGCCTGCTCACCGTTGAGGACGTAGCTGACACGAGTTGCTGCTCACTTCGCCCGCCACGATCAGTCGATTCGTCTGAATTGTCGTGGGTCTGAGCGGCGTTGAGCAACCGGGCGAACGACTCGCCGAACTCGTCTGCGGCCTTGGTGAGAGCGTCGAGCGACTTCCAGTCCTGTAGGTGTGCCACCGAAATACCAGCATCGAACAGCGAAGCGTTTGCGAGCGAAGCGGTCTGCACGAGTGGAAATGCGGATTGATCCTGTACGGCAAACGCACCCGCATGACTTTCGCTTGGTGCGAAGCGACGGGCAAGCGAATCAACCCCTGAGTGAACGTACTGACTCAGTATGTCCAATCCGTGCTTGGTGATCGCCTTGCTACCGCGGGAGGCTGCCATGTCCGGTATCGACGGGAGCTTCGGGAGGCTGCTGTATCCAAGCTCCTTGCCCATCTGGGCGATCCGCTGCAACTCGTCGTCCAGCGCCTTGATCACCGCCGACTTGTCGGTGTTGTGGACTCGTGCGTTCTCAGCGACACGCTTTCGCTGCCTCCGGGTTTCTGACCGATACCAGCGCAGTGTGATGAAATCTGCCTCGTCCTCATGGTGACTCATGTATATGAGGAGAACCGTGTTGCCGAGCAACCCTCGGGCAATTGCGTTCGCTGGCGACCCGACCCGCTCTTCGATGCATGCACGTACGCCGATGTGCTGTCCGGTGCACTCGGCGAGAAGCGTGGACTGAAGAACCACCGCAGTCTCATCAGGCACGGCTTCGGGAGTCGAACCCCAAACGAGACTCTGTGTCTCGCGCATCAACTCAACAGCGTTGTCGATGAATTGTTCGTGATTCTGATTCGCCATCACCTTCGCCCTGTCAGAATCTGATCTCCCGAGACTAGGGCGAGAGTTCCCCTAGCTATCTTGCACCAGAGCTATCTGGCACCAGACTACCTTTGTAGCACCATGCGGGTTGCCCGGCGGCTACGGAAGGCGGTGCTGTCGCTGTCATCGGCTGTCTTCGGGAACAACGCGCAGGTGTGCGCCTCCGAGCATCCCTCTCGGCATCGGGTCTGTGGCGGTCGATGAACCTGTCGTGGCTCGATCAACTTCACCTATAGACAGTCGCTGATGTTGAGGGTGAAGGAACCCAGGTCAATCTCTCGAAGAGCTCCTCTTCCAACGCTCGGACCGTCTCACGGTCACGGCCCATGTGACGGGCGATGTCAGAGATCATCCAACCACGCTTCCTCAATGCATGAATCTCCACGTCTTCCTCCTGTGTCAACATGACGCAGGGCTCCTCTCCTCGCTGGCCGGTCATAGCTGACAGCCAGCATGGAGAGGACCCCGCCCCATGACGAGTATCTCGGCCAGGAGGTGGGGAAATTCAGTCAGCGTCGTCAGTGTCGGTCGAAGGATCATGACATCGAGACCACGGAGGAGTTCTTGTTGCCGGATTCGGTGGCTGCTACGCCGAGGAGATACATGGCGTGGGACCACAGGAGTGGCTTTGCCGGGGGTCCCCACCGGTTGATCCAGGGTTTCAGGCTCTCGGGCTTTCGGAGGTGCGTGTCGGTCTGTTCGCCGAGGTGCCCGTTGGGGTCGGCCTGCGTTTCGATCCAGTCGAGTACCTCGTTGGCTCGACGCGAGTCGTGTTCGGCCTGGGCGCAGGCGAGAGCGCCGGCGAGCACGATCCATAGGCCTCCTCCGTAGTACTCGTCTTCGAGGTAGCGGTGGACGCCTCCATCGATGACGAGTGTGCGCTCGATGGCGCGTAGGGTTCCTGAGACGATCTGGTCGGCTGGAGGGAGCGGTCCGTATGTGCCGAGGACGAGGAGCGCGCTGCCGTCGATCGTATCCGCGGCAAGCGGGCGGCCGATGCGTTCGTGGCCCGCGACGGCGAGTTCTGACGATTCCGGTGTCTTGGTCGTGCTGGTGTGTGCCTCCGCAGCCGAGTCAGGTACGAACTTGAGGAGTGTGCTGCCTGGTTTGGCGTGCCCGACGAGCCGTCTCGTGATTTCCTCTGACGTGGCTACGGTGGTCGAGTTGTCAAGGAGTTGGCCGCTGTCGCTCAGGCCCTTGGCGACGGCTGCCCAGGTCGTGGTGTGCCGTCGAGGGGGGTATTCCTCCCAGGAGTCGAAGCAGGGGTGCTCCCATGTGAGCGTGAGGTAGCGGCATACGAGGTCGATTGCGTCTCGGTAGGGCGCAGGATCTGTTGCGGTAAGGGTGAGGTGTCGGGCGATGCTAGTGAGCCAGAATCCGTAGCCGTCGAGTTGGAAGTTGCCCCAGTGGCCTTGCCCCTCGTTGCCGTCGACTGTGAACCGGGTGTGGAGCACATAGCGGTCATCGAGTGGGCGCAGGGGGTCGCCTGTGCCTCGCAGCGCGAGGTCGGTCTCGGCTTCGAGGAGATCCACTTTGTGGGCGTGACGTTTGATGGTGCGAGCTGTCCAGTGGTGGAAGGACGTAGCGCTGTCGTGGTGGCCGTATGTGTCCATAGCATCGGCTGTGAAGGCTCCGTCGCGGATCCAGCAGTACGCGTAGGCGTCGTATCCCGGAGCGGCGATGTAGGCGCCGGTGGGTGCTTGATGCTGAGAGATCAGGTCGATGCTGACGTCGACGAGAGGCCGTTGGAGAGGCTCAGCGTCCATGGCTGGCTAGGTCGATCGTGGTGATTGAGTCACCGGCTGGGAGCGGAACGTGGAGGTCGGCGGGACGCTCAGAGGTCACAGACCCCCGGATCCAAGCAGTAAGACCGGTGGGGGCGGCAGTGGCGCGGATGGTAAGGATGTCGCCTTCGAGTACGAGTTGGGTGGTCCATGGCCGCAGGGTGATGGGATCGACGAGGGTGTGGTCGGCGGTTCCGGGGAACACCATGAGCACCGGCCGACCCGAACGGGTGTCCGGGAGACCTACGGCAGCTCCGAGTTCGATCGTGTCAGGCATCCACAGAGGGATGCATGCGCCGCCGCGGATGTAGACAGGAATGCGATGTGGCGGCGCCGGGGCGGCTATCCAGCCGGATGCGCTCGGTTCACCGGACCATAGGTTCCACCAGTCGCCGTCAGGGAGATAGACCTCGCGTTCCGCGGCACCAGGTGTCAGCACGGGAGCTATCAGGATCTCGGATCCGAGGAGGAACTGGTCGTCAATGGCCACTGCTCGGGGGTCGTTCGGGTATTCGAGTGCCATGGCTCTCATGAGAGGAACGCCTGTTCGGGTGGCTTCGGCACCGAGGGACACAAGGTACGGGACGAGGTTCATCCGTAGTCTGGCATAGAACCGATACACGGACATGACGTCGGTGTCGTCGGTGTGTTCTGCGATGTTCCACGGAGTGCGGTCCGCTAACGGGAGACGGTGCTCGTTGTGTTCTGAGTGGTATTGCATGATCGGGCTGAACGCGGCCATCGCGGTGCAACGCTTGTAGAGTTCAGCGGATGGCAGATCGCCTGAGAACCCGGCAAGATCCCACCCCCAGAACGCGATACCGGAGGCGCTCGCCGACAGTCCGGCAGTAAGGGAGGCTCGGAACGCCTCCCAGGTGGAGTTTTCGTCTCCCGCCCAGTGGGCCGGGAACGATTGCGATCTGGTGAAGCCTGCTCTACTGAACGTCATTGGGTGCTTGTGCCCGTGGTCACGCATGAATTCGTGGTAGGAGCTGAGGTAGTGAGTGGGGTAGTTGTTAGCGGCTTCGTCGCCCGTGGTTCCGTCGTGTGTCGAGACGTCGCGGCCCCAGAGGTGCTCACCGCCGTCGGTCTTGAAGCCGTCGATCCCGATACAGTCAAGGAGGTAGGCGCGTTTGGTGAACCACCAATCTCGAGCGTCGGGGTTCGTGAAGTCGATGATCCGGCTATTGGGAAACCACCATCCACGGTTGAGGTATGTACCGCCTTCGGTCGTGCGGACACAGAGACCGGCGTCGTCGGCGTAGGTGACGTCCACTCGATGTTGTTCGTGCTCATCGGCGTCCTTGAGCACGGGGATCTGCCACAGCAGCACGCGAACGCCCTGTTTGTGGAGCCATTCGACGAGTTGCTTGGGGTCTGGCCATCTGCCGCCGTGCCGCATCGACCCAACGGGAACAGGATCGGCGCCAGGGACGGTGTCATGCTCGGTGTCGTTGAACAGATAGAAGGTGGATTCATCTGACCATGCTTCAATCACGATGACGGTGGCGGGGACTCCCTCTGCGAGGGTACGGTTGACGACTTCACGGACCCGCTCGTCGTTGTCCCACTCGTTGCCTGACATCCAAGGCCCGTATGCCCATATCGGCATGGCTGAGGGGAGGCCGACGTCGGTGGCGTAGGCCTGGAGGATCTCCTTTGGGGCGCCGAAGTACCAGGTTCCTGCGGCGCCTGCCGTTGAAGGGATGGTCGCCGACGCGTGACTGCTGTCGGTGGCGCCGAGATCGAACCTCACCCGTGTTGCGCCATCGATGGCGAGACCGTATCGGTTCGTTGACAGGATCCATGGCACGGGGAAGTAGGTTCGTGCACCCTGCCGCTTGTACTCTTCGTACACGCGAATGTCAGGCGTCTTGCCGCGTTGGTCAAGCGAATCGAATCGCTCTCCGGTACCGAAAATTCGCTCATCGGCTTCAAGGCGCCATCCGAGCTTCCAGGCTGTCACCTGGCCCTCAGTGTCGGCCTTTTCGAAAGACAGCACCAGCCTGTCGTTGTCTCGTGTGACAATCACGCGGCCATCGTCTATGCGTGTTTCCCAATCCAATACTTCGGCCGATGCTTCGGTCGACACAGTTGGGTTCCCGCGCGCTGAATCTACACCGATGGTCCATCGGATAGTGTTGCTGTTGCCGGGTTCGAGGGTTAAGCGCACGCCATCACCGCACACAAAAATGTGCTTATCGTCGGAGCCGAGATCACTGAACGTGACCTGCTCCCAGCATGTGATCGAAACCGAGAACCACTCGGTAGCTGTCTGTGTGCCCGAGTCGTGTGTCGCGACGAATCGGTAATGACACTCACCGGCGAACGGGCCCAGTCGGCCAGACCAGACGTCGTCGCTGTTTTCGAGTGACAAGCTTCCGGTAGCGCTGTCAGAGCGCCATTCCAAGGCGACAGAATCCGTAGCTCGGGATGCTTGAACGCCGACTTCGAAGGTTTCGTTGTTCGTTGGATCGAGCGGGTCGCGAGACCAGCTCACCGGAACGTACGGGTTTCGGTTGCCTTCGGGCTCGTGCAAAAGCACAACGTTAGTCATTGTCTCTCCAGGGAGGTGCGGCTAGAGGGGTACGGGAGGGTGGAACGGCGCCGAGCGCTCGCCCCACCCTCACGCGGGTGCGGATTGGATGAGATCAGAGCAGGGCTTCGATCTCTGCCTTGGCTTGATCAAGGGCCTCCTGTGCCGTCATCTCACCGCTCAACGCGCGTTCGATGAGACCGTTGAGTGCGTCCTGCATCTCTGCTTGTCGTTCGATGACCGGGGGCACGACGACATTCTCGAGCGATGCCAACACGGCTTCACGGTTCGCTGGCGGCTCGATGGCGAGATAGCCGTCATAGAGACTCGCGTCTGTGAGTGTGGGGAGTTCCCACGATGCAGCGACGCGGATCTTGGCTGCTTCGTCACTTGACGTGAAGAATCGCAGCCACCTATAAGCGGCTTCCTGCTTGTCTGCGTCAGACGCAGCCGAGACTGCGACTCCGTTGGCGAAGAAGTGGCTTCCGCCCCGAGTGTTCCCCGGTTCGACGACAACATCCCAGGTGAAGTCCGCGCCCTCAAACCCTGAGAACATCCAGATCCCGGTGGTGATCATGCCAAGCTCACCGTTGAGGAACATATCGCCATCGGATACGCCGCCCATTTCGGCGGCGGTGGGCTGCACACCGTCGTTGACGTAGTCGATCATGAATTGGAGTGCTTCGACACATCCAGGTTCATTGACCTGTACCGAGCCGTCAGCACCGAAGAACTCACATCCGTTCTGCCATGCTGCCTTGTAGAACTCCCAGTAGTGGACGCCGGCGAAGAATCCCCACACGTTGTCACCGGTTGCTGCGATGGCCTCGGCCGTTGCCCGTTCCTCTGCCCACGTCCAGTCATCGGTGGGGTAGTCGATACCTGCCGCGTCGAAGATGTCCTGGTTGTAGAACAGCATCACGGTCGAGTAGCTCGCCGGGAGGCCATACTGGGTACCGCCGACAGCGAAGGCGTCAAACGCCGGTTGGTAGTACGCTTCACCATCGAATCCCGTGTCGGCTGAGGTGAATGGACCGAGGTCGGCAAGGGTGCCCTTCGTCGCGAATGTCACGAAGTTTTCGAAATTCAGCTCGAAAGCGTCGGGAGCATCGTTCCCAGCGACTTGAGTCTGAAGCAACGTGAAATAGTTGTCGAAGGGCGCCGTCTCCACCTCAACCTTGACGTCCGGATTCTCGGCTTCGAACGCGACGATCATCGCGTCGAGGGCATCGAGATTGTCCGGAGCCGCGGAGAACGTGAAGTACCGAATGGTTGTCGGCTCCTCGCTCGGCGGCGGTTCCGTCGTAGTTGTTTCCGTTCCAGCGCCTCCGGGGGCTTCGGTTGTCGTCGCGGTCTGAGTCGTGGTTGTGTCCGTGGTGTCGTCGGTGCTGCACGCGGCAGCTACGAGCACCAGGACACTGAGCAGAACCCAGAGCCTTCTCGTGGTTTTCATAGTTGTTCTCTTCCTTTTCTCGCGCGTGTTGCGCCATTCGGACCGGCGCCTGATTGACGCCGATTGATCTTGGTTTGTGTACGGGCACTTGTTGCTGAAGACGTCACTTGGCCACCCCACCGAGAAGGAGTCCTGCGGAAATGTGTCGCTGAATAACGGCGAAAACGATGATCACAGGCACCACCGCTATCACGGAGCCCGCCATCACCAGGTTCCAATCGGTTTGGTACCTTCCGTGCAACGATGCCAGACCTACAGGCAGCGTCATTGAGGATTCATCTCTCGCAACGAACAGCGGCCACAAGAACGAGTTCCACGCGGCCATGAATGCCAGGATCCCGAAGGTTGCTGCGGCGGGTCGTGCGTATGGGAAAGCTACAGACCAGAACGTCCGCCACGGGCCGGCGCCATCGAGGGCGGCTGCTTCCTCGAGCTCGCGTGGCATCTGCATGAAGTACTGTCGGAAGAGAAAGACGCCGAACGCACTGGCGACCATTGGCAGGATCAGCGCGTGCAATGTGTTCAACCAGCCCAGGCGACTCATCCCGATGAACAGCGGGACGATCGTTACCTGGAAGGGCACCATCATCGTTCCGAGATAGAGCAGGAGCAGCGCGTGGCGTCCTCGGAAACGGAATCGAGCGATTCCGTATCCCGCGAGTGCGCTCGTGACGACCTGGAGCACAACTACTACCACCGTTACGATCGTCGAATTGATGACCATGCGTGCGAACGGCATGACCTCCATGAGCTCCCGGTAGGCGTCCAGCGACGGCGACTTGGGAATTAGCTGAGGCGGCACGTGCAACAGCGTCTCGGTCGTCTGTAGCGAGGTGGAGAAACTCCAGACGAACGGGAACACCATCGTTGCGCCGAGGGCGCCAAGTACCAGCCAACCGGCCAGTCGGCCGGGGCGGAATCGACGTTTGCGAGGACTAGGTCGATCTGGCCTGGGTCGATCTTCTCGGCCAGTGGGGCGACGATTGGATCCGACGACCGTGCTGTCATGCGCCATAGTGGACCCACCGTTTCTGGAAGCGTGTCTGGAGGACTGTGACGCTGAAGATGAATGCGAACAGCACCCATGACATTGCCGCTGCATACCCCATGCGTCCGAAGCTGAATGCGTTCTTCACTATTCGCTCGACAACGACTGTTGTGGATCCGAGTGGGCCGCCTTCTGTGAGGATCCAGACCTGCTCGAAGACCTGGAACGAGTTGATCATGAGAATGATCAACACCAACAAGACGACCGGTGTGAGCAGTGGGAAGGTGACGCGCCAGAACGCCTGCCAGGGGTTGGCGCCATCAACGAACGCCGCTTCGCGATGTTCCGCCGGTATTGCAGCCAGCCCGGCGAGGAACAGGATCATGACGAATCCCGCGTCCTTCCATACGCTCACACCGATAACTGACGCCATTGCCCAGCCACGTTCAAACAGCCATGCCGGCCCCTCGACGCCGACGAGGCTGAGCACCCAGTTAACGACGCCGAATCGCGAGTTGAGCATCCATTTCCACATCAGCGCCACCGCGACCCATGCTGCAACGACGGGCATGAAGAACACCACCCGCGATACTCCGGAGAGTCTGCTGCGCCGATTCAGCAGAAGCGCCAGCACCAGGCCGATCACCATGACCGATGGTACGTACCCGGCAATGAATGTCAGTGTGTGGACGAGAGCCGCACGAAAACCGTCGTCGCCTGCTAGTTCAATGAAGTTCCCGAGTCCGACGTATTCCGGTGAGGTGAGCAGATCCCACCGATAGAAGCTAAGCACGGCAGCCGCAGCGATCGGCGCTACCGTGAACACCAACAACATGGTCAGACTCGGCGCAACAAATACGATCCACCATCGCCGGTCTGAACCGAGCCAGATCATGTTCGACCATATCCCGGGTCGCGACCGAGTCGAGGCAGTGTTGTAGCGAGGCCCGGGTGGCGTGTCATCCGGTTCCACCGAGGGGGATAGCCGATGGGCGACCGCGGTGGAGTGGGGATCTGAAGAACTCGCTCAACACAACGCACGCCGCGCCTCGTGCCCACATCATGTCGCCGGAGGACTCCACGACAAGCTTTGTGTCTGTGCCGAGGGAGTCGAACTGTCCCTCACTCAGCGCTTCACGCATTGAGTCGAAACGGAGATCACCGGCTTCGACCCCCTCACCGGCGACAATGATCAACTCCGGATTGAGAAGATTGACGATCATCGCCAAACCGACACCGAGCCATCGACCCGATTCGGCTATGAGGGAGCAGGCGAGGTCGTCACCCTGTTCTGCCGCGGCGACGAGCATCTTGACGGTGATGTCATCAGAGTCGGTTAGCACAGTGGGCTTACCATCGGCGATCGCGTCTCGTGCGGCCTGGATGAGCGCTCGGTCGCTGGCCATCATCTCCAAACACCCCCGCCTGCCACAGCCACACTTCGGACCGTCCGGAACCACGGTGACATGACCGAGTTCTCCTACACCGCCTTGGTGACCGGCGTAGAAGCGGCCGTTGAGAACGAAACCCACGCCGATCCCGCGCCCAACAGTGACGACCACGAAGTGTTCATAGCCGCGGCCGTGGCCGAACCACTGCTCGGCGATCGTGAGGGAGTTGACATCGTTCTCCAGGTATACGTCGAGACCGAGAGCCGACGTGAGCGGTGCAGCCAGGTTGACATCGCGCCAGCCGAAGAAGGGTGAGTAGCGGCAGACACCGGCGTTGCTGTCGATGAACCCAGCCAGTCCCAAACCGACACCAAGGAGATCAGATCGGTTGATTCCAGCATCCCGGATGACTTCCTCAACGAGCATCGCCACCTTCTCGACGATCGCTGTAGGAGTCGTGTCGAGCGTTCCGCTGCGGTGCACCTGCTCGCCCAGATCCTTGAACACCCTCTGAGCAACGACTTCAGCGTCGAGATCGGTGACAACAGCCACGAGCGAGTCCGGCATCACTTTGACGCCGACAACGAACCGGGCGTTGCTGTTCAAACTCAGCATCACCGGCGGCCTGCCCCGAGTTGTCTCCCCAACTCCGGACTCGCGGATGAGCCCTTCGGCTATGAGTTCGGATGTGAGGTTCGACACCGTCGCAGCGCTCAACCCCGATTCGGCGGCAATCTCCGCCCGCGAGATCGGCCCTGCCTTGATCAGGTTCAGAATCAACTTGCTGTTGATCTGCTTGCCAAGCTGTCGAGATGCCCTTCTTTCATTCATTGTATGAAATAATATGCCCTCCCTTGTTGAAATGTCAAACAGACCGAGTAGGCAGGCTGCTCTCCCGTGCGGAATGGATCTCGTGGACCGGTGCTGCTACGCATGGGCCTTGGGGCAGCACCGAGGAAGCATTGCGGAGACGGTGCGGTCGTGCTGGAGTACTTGTGTAGGAATTTCGCCACAGGAGTGGCTGCGTGTGCTTCGTTTGGAACGTCGCCGAAGCGCGGTGTGCGGGGAGCGTCAGTGGCTCGGGCCTACGGGCGCTGTGCCGCTTGCACGGCCTCGGCCACACCGCTCGTCCACGGCTCGCCATGACCTGGGAGCACGAGGTCGGCATCGACTGTCCTGAGGGCTGTCATGGATTCCTGCGCCTGCTGTTGGTCCCAGTTGAAGTGATGCGGTAGTAGACCCGGTGTGGTGTCACCAGTCAGAACGTTGAGTGTCACCAGGGCATCGCCGCTGAACAGCACCTTCGACTGCTCCAAGAACAGACAGCTGCTCCCCGGCGTGTGTCCTGGTGTATGCATCACAACTGGTTTGCCGGGCAGATCGAGAGTCTCGCCGTCTCTCATCTCTGACACCTCTCTGATCTCAGGGACATTGAAGACACCCCCACGGATCATTGATGCCAGAAATTTCATCGTGTGGAGCTTCCACAACGGCAACTTCAACGGGTTCGCCCGCGGCCCTTCCTCCTCGCCCGTCGCGGCTTTTGCGTCAAGTCCATGAACGTGAACGGTGGCGCCTGCTTCCTGGCGGGTGCGCTCGGCGAACCCCACATGGTCGGGGTGGGCATGGGTGAGCAACACGGCTTCGATGTCGTTGAGTGACATGCCGAGCGCACTGACCTGGGAGACCAGCTGATCCCACTGTTTGGGGAGACCGGCGTCGATCACCGTGAGTCTCCCGCCCTCCTCGATCATGAACCAGTTGACCATTCGGCTGCCGAGTCGGTGAATGCCTGGGGCTATCTCCATCGTCCTGTCTCCTTCGGGGCTTCTAGGGGTGGATTGGGATTGCTGTCCTAACACGTCGTGGATCGGCCGCGTGAGCGGGGTACTGGCGTCGAGCCATGGTACGTCAGTCGGGGATGCCCATGGCGAAGATCTGTTCGAGGTTGCCCATGGTCGCCTTGAAGTCCCGCTCTATGGCGCGGGGAATGACGGTGCGGTCGATGATCTTGCCGAAGAAATTGGTGGGTTCGTCAGTCTCATAGACCGTACGCAGACTCGTCGAGGTCTCACCCGCATCCGATAAGAACCACTCCTCGGCGACGGTACCGACCGGCGTTGTGGCGTGGAGTTTCACATACTGGGCGGGCTGGATCTCATCGAGTTCTACCTGTGCTTCGATCCGTCGTCCAAGCAAGCGGTAGCCTACGGCTATCCGGTCACCAGGCTGCGTCCACGTGGTGTGCTCTGAGCGGCTGATGTCGATGATGCCAGCCATCCAGTAGATCCAGGTGTCGGGGTCAACGAGGTAGCCATAGACGGCTCTTCGTGGTGCTGGGATGCGCTGGGTCGCTTCGATTCGCATGTCGGGTGGTCCTTTTCGTAACGCCGTAGGGGGCTGCTTGGAATCATCGTGCCTCGATATCGTTCTGCTGTCCTGAGTAACGGGTTGCTCATTGTGGGGTGGAGGGTTACTCAGAGAAATGGGGCGTATGTATCTGGCGTCGGATGGCGGACACGCATACGATTCGGACATGGCGTGGCCTCTAGTTGGGCGCGTATCGGTACTGCGCGACCTCAGTCGAGTTCTTGGCGAGTCGCTACCAGCTGGCGTTGCGATCGTCGGTGACGCTGGGGTGGGTAAGACGCGCTTGTTGGCTGAGTTTGCTGACAACGCTGCTTCTGAGGGGTGGGCCGTGGAGTGGGTGACGGGTGCGGTGTCTGCAGCGTCGGTGCCTATGGGTGCCCTCTCCTGGCTGGTCCCTGAGGAATTGCCGCCAACGCTCGATCCGGTTCAGTTCATGGCGGTGATGCGCCGGGCGCTGCTGGCTCGCCATGAAGGGCGGCGTCTGCTGTTAGCGGTAGATGATGCCCCCCGCCTCGATGTTGCGTCTGCGAGTTTCGTGGCTCAGCTGGCGGTGATGGGGTACTGCCTGGTGGCGTGTACCGCGCGCTCGAGGGAGTCACTGCCTTCTCCGATCGAGGCGCTGGTCAAAGACGAGTTCATGAAGCGGGTCGAGTTGGGGCCGCTAGCCGACTCCGACGTTGAGACACTGATCCGGACACATCTTGTCGGGCAGATCGATCCAGCGACGATCGCCCGGGTTGTACATCTCGTTGAAGGCAACCCGCTGTACCTGCGGGAGCTGCTTGCTGACGGCGTTGACTCGGGGAGTCTGGAGATAGTGGAGGGGCGGTGGATGTTCGACGAGCCGTTCGGGGCTTCGACTGGTCTGAGGAGATTGGTGGCTGGCCGTATGGGCAACCTATCGGAGTCACAGCGCACTGGCTTGGAGGCTCTGGCTGTTGCCGAGCCGTTGGAGCTCGCGATCGCGCAAGGGTTCTTTGAGGACGATTCGCTTGAAGAACTCGAGCGGCGTGAAGTCGTCCGAATCCAGACCCAGGGTCGGCGGCATGTTGCGGAGTTCGTCCATCCCCTCTTCGGTGAGACGATCGGAGCCGAGACGCCGGTTACCCGGCGTCGCAGCATCGCCGCCGAACTGATCCGAACTGCGGTCACGGTGGGTGCGAGACGGCGAGAGGACACGCTGCGGCTAGCCACATGGCATCTCATGAGCGGGGAACCGGTGGATGAGGCGACGCTCCTCGCAGCTGCACAGTTCGCCAACATGGCGTCGGATCACCTTCTTGCTGAGCGGATCGCCCGGTCAGTCTTTGATGGCAAGGGTGGCTTTCCTGCCGGTCTTGAACTCGGGGAGGCGGTCGCTCGACAGGGTCGGGCAGAAGAAGCCGAACGTCTCTACGTTCAACTCGGAGCACTGGCTCACAGCGACGAGCAGCGAGCGGCACTCGTACTGCGGCGGGCCGACAACAAGTTCTTTCGCGCTGCGGATCCCGTTGCGGCGACCCGGCTTCTCGAAGAGGCGAGATCCAGCATGACCGACGCCGCGTGCCGATTGATGCTTGACAGCCAACTCATTCTCATGGTCGCCTTCCAACCGGATCCGAAGGCCGCGTTCGTAAAGGCGGTTGAACTGATCGAGCAACCGGACGTTCCTGAAGAGGCCGTGCTTGCCGTGACGACCGTTCTGGGGTTGGTGGCTCTGTGGTTGTGTGACTTTCCAACTGTGCATCGAACGACCGAACATGGTCTCGAACTCGTCGAAACCGCCGGTCACGCAGTACCGGACGCTACGGCTCGGCTGCTCAACAACCGGTTCATCTGCCAGACGTTCGACGGGCGAGTCGAAGAGGCCGCGCGAGGATTGCACGACGGTTACCGGCAGGCAACCACCCCGCCAATCGAGGACTACTCCAGTATTTGGGCAGCGAACCTGGCGTCAGCGCTCGCTGTTCGCGGAGACGTCCGCGACGCCGTCAAGGTTGGGCGCGACGCCGTGCGGTTGGGGGATCAATGCTTCGCTGCTGGCAACCATGCTGGTCTGGCTGGCGGCCTTGCGGTAGTTGCCGGCCAGGCCCGAGACGAGGCGAACGTGGCATTTGCCCTGGCGACGCTCGAGACGGTTCCGAAGATGATGCCACCCGTGGAATTCTGGACGCCACGCGCTCAGGCATGGCAGCATGCCCTCGCGGGCGAGATCGAACAGGCCACCGAACTCGCGACGAGAGCGAGCGACGCCGCCTTCGACGACGATATGCCACTGTGCACTGCTTGGGCACTGTACGACACGGTCCTGTTCGGACAGCCTTCTCAGCGCGCTGCCACCGACCTGGAGGCAATTGCTGCGGGAACCACCGCAGTCACCATCAGGGCGTACGCCGAGCACGCTTCGGCTCTCGCGGACGGTGATCCTCAGTCCATCGAGGAGCTGGCCGCCGGATTCGAGAGTCGCGGCGAACTCCTCTACGCCGTGACAGCCTATCTCCAAGCGGCCGGGCTGTTCCGCGAGCAGAACAAAGATCACGCCGCAGCCCGGGCCATGACCAGAGCCCGACGACTCGACACTCAACTACCCCCTGAGGTGTTCATGGAGGGACCCCCAGGTCTGACCCAACGCGAAACCGAAGTCGCCACTTTCGCCGCTCAAGGACTCACCAGCCGACAGATCGCCGACCGGCTCTACGTGTCGGTCCGAACGGTCAACAACCACCTCGCCGCCGCCTACACCAATCTCGGAATCCACAGCCGAGACGAACTCGCCGAAATTCTTGGAGGTGTCCCGATGCGTTCTCTGTCGGGTGTGGGGGAGCGAGGGTGATCGAGCGCACACTGAAGTCGCCTCGGGCCGTGAGCCAGCCGCATCACAAGGCCGAGGTGACCGACTCATTGACAGCTCATTGACGTCCGTTCAGTATCGCGGCTGGAGCCGTTGAGCGCTCGGACACACGGTGTACGAGAGAGGACAGTCAGCGTTCAGGCAGGCTGCGGGGAGAGACAGGGAGAGCTGAGAGGAGAATTCATATGGAGAGGCTTGTTGTGGTTCTACGAATACAGGCCGTCGTGTTTTTGGCGTATGGCTTGTCGTTCATGCTGGTACCGGATTTCACGTTGGACACGATATTCGGTTGGGAGAATGCGGAGACGTTCTTCACCCGGATGGCAGGGGTCACGTTCTTGGCGCTGGCATGGTTCGGTTGGCTCGTCGCGAGGCATCTTGAGTCTCGGCTCGATGAGGTGTGGCCGCTCGTACTGGTACCAGTCCTGCTACTGGTCGTGGTGATAGGTGAACGCGCCTCCGGTGCCTATGACGGATCTGAGCTCTTCTACTGGGTCTCGATCGTAGTGACGGCATTTTTCGCTGTCGCGGTTGGGGGTTCCAGACTTGCTGTGCGAAGAACGTGATCTCGGGCTGCGGACAGCGCGTAGCGTGGGATTGGAGTGAGGTAGCCGTGATCTCGTAGAGATCCGAGCGTGTCCCGTTCGAAACCGACGGGGCGGTGAGCGGCATCGCGATCGGTGTCGGATCTGCGTAGCATCCGACGATGCGTTCGCCGTACCGCCCGATCGTGTATGCCTTCAGCGCCCTTGCTGGTTTCACCGTCCTGTTTATCGCGGGGGGCATGGTCGGTTGGTGGATGCCCGCCGCGAACGAGCAGGCGATCGGTGAGGTGTCGCGCTGGTGCGAGCGGGTGAGCGGTGGCATCATGCGCGAGCCGGTGAACACCCTCGGCAACCTCGGATTCGTCGTGGCTGGATTGGCGATGCTCCTCGTGTTGGCCCGCGATGCGAGAGTCGGCAGGCCTCAGACGAACCGTTTCATCGGGAACCAGCCGCTCGCTCTCCTCTACGCGGGCGTCTCGCTCGCCCTGGGGCCGGCCTCAATGCTCATGCATGGAAGCCACACGTTCTTCGGAGCGTGGATTGACAACGTCTCGATGGTGGCGTACATCCTCATACTGTGGATGTACAACCTCACGGTCCTGGGACGGTGGAAGGATCGGACCTTCTTCGTCGTGTACGGCGGGGTGCTTGGAGCGTATGCGGGTGCCTACTGGGTATTCGGATCGGGCCTCGGGATCGGGCTTGATCTCTTCGGTGTCTCGATTGCGTTGTGGATCATTGCAGAGGTGCTGTACCGGTTCTGGTCCCCCATGTTGCGACTGGCGTCGGGCCTGGTCGGTTTCGCGGTGGCGTCCGTCTTCGGAATCACCCCTTCAGTGATGCTGAACGACGCGGGCCAGTACTGGTGGGTCGTACTGTTCTGGCTGCCGGGGCTGTTCGCCACCCACGCGTCGGCATCCCGCAGAACGTACACGCCGTGGTATTGGGCGGGGATCGCATCCTTCCTCGTCGCGTACGCGATATGGACCACCGGCACCAACGATCATCCCCTCTGCAACCCCGACTCACTCCTCCAAAGCCATGCAGCGTGGCACCTTCTCACAGCGTTCGCGACGTGGTGCTTCTTCATGTTCTTGCGATCCGAGAGCCGAACAGGTGTCGACGCGCGAGCCGGCTCCTCCAAGGGAGATTCCTGACGAGGGACGCTGGCGTCAGCCAGCTCCTCTGTGGAGCCCCGCTGACGGGTCTTCTCGTGCCGCACGACTGATCGTATAGACTTGCACCTGCAAGAATCCTTCAAGAAACCTACGAAAGAACTTCGATGTCCGGCAACGCATCCTTCCACATGACCGATACCGCTATCGTCTCGATCGCCCATGTGGATGCTCCGGAGGTTGTTACTTCAGCCCACTTTGATGCGTTGCTCGCCGAGACGTACGAACGCGTCGGTGGTCAGCCGGGACTTCTCGAGAGTCTCGCCGGGATCCGGGAGCGGCGGTGGTGGCCCGAAGGGTATCTCTTCACCGATGCGGCTGCCGCTGCTGGAGCGAAGGCGATCGAAGCAAGCGGAGTGCGCATCGACGAGATCGGTCTGCTGATCGACACCTCTGTCTCACGCGATCGCTTGGAGCCGTCCTCCGCTGTCACGGTGCACAACACCCTCGATCTTCCCAGCTGGTGCCTCAACTTTGACCTCTCCAACGCCTGCCTCGGATTTTTGAACGCTCTCCAGGTGGCAGGCAACATGATCGACAGCGGCCAGATCAACTACGCGCTGATCGTTGATGGTGAGGGGAGCCGCGTCCTTCAGGAGAAGACCCTTGAGCGTCTCGCCCGGCCCGAGGCCACTATGCGGGATCTGTTTAGTGAGTTCGCGTCGCTCACCCTCGGTTCGGGAGGTTCGGCGGCGATCGTTGGACGCCACTCTGATAACCCGGGCAGCCACAAGGTCGTCGGGGGGATCGCAAGGGCAGACACGAGCCACCACAATCTGTGCGTCGGGAGCATCGACGAGATGCGCACCGACACCAAGGCGCTCTTGGACGCCGGCCTCCAGGTCTCCAAATTGGGGTGGGGAGACGTGGCCGAGCGAGGCTGGCTGGACGTCGACCGCTACATCGTCCACCAGATCTCACAGGTACACATGAGCATGCTGTGCGAACGTCTTGGAATCGACCCCACCAAGGTGCCGCTCACCTTCCCCCTCCTCGGCAATGTTGGCCCCGCGTCGATTCCTATCACATTGTCCTACGAAGTTGACTCCCTTCAAGCCGGGGACAAGGTGTTGCTGATGGGGATCGGATCCGGTATCAACGCGGCGGTGATGGAACTGATCTGGTGAGCGCCGCTTCGGCTTCACCCGCCACACTCCCACCCGCGGGACTCGACGGTCTCGACCCGAAGTGGTCACAACTCGTCACAACGCCGGGACTCGACGGGGACGGCCGGACATGGCACGTTCTCGACAACCAGGTTCCAGACCCCACGCTCACCCTTCTCTGCGTCCACGGTAACCCGACCTGGTCGTACATCTGGCGGGACCTCATCGCTCGTGCCCCGGCCAACGTGCGAGTGGTTGCGATCGATCATCTCGACATGGGGTACTCGGAACGCACCGGAACTACCCGCCGCCTCACCCAACGCATCGACGATCTCTGCGCACTGACGGAGGCTCTCGGCCTCACAGGGCCGGTCGTGACCGTCGCCCATGACTGGGGAGGACCGATCTCCCTTGGATGGGCCCAACGCCACCGCAGCCAGATGTCGGGGATCGTGTTGATGAACACCGCTGTTCACCAACCGGAAGGATCGCGTGCGCCCACGCTGATTCGGATGGTTCGGACTCGTGGCGTGTTGAAGAACATCTGCGTCAAGACCCCGGCCTTCATCCGTGGGACGCTTGCACTGGCCCGTCCGCGCCTCTCCGCGCCGATCAGGGAGGCGTACCGAGCCCCGTACTCCAGTTCAGGCCGGAGAGCGGCGATCGCCGCCTTCGTCGAGGACATCCCTCTGAGTGAGGATCATCCGAGCTACCGCGTGTTGGAAGGCATCGCCACCGATCTGGGCACGTTCGCCGACGTACCCGCGTTGCTCCTGTGGGGACCGTCGGACCCTGTCTTCTCCGATCGGTACCTGCGAGACCTTGCGCAGCGGCTCCCCGGAGCGGAGATTCACCGTTTCATCGGCTCAGGCCACCTCCTCCCAGAAGACGCAGACATCGCGTCGGTCGTCCATACCTGGCTGGAACACCTCGAACCCCAGGCTGTGCCAGTACCGGATCTGGAGGCGGATCGGGCACCGCTGTGGGCTGCCCTCGAGCGGAGGGCCGACGACGATACCAACGCGATCGTCGAGATGGGACCTGACGGGGAAGATGCGTCGGTCACGTTCGCCGAACTCAATGCCGATGTCAGGAGGATGGCTGCGGGACTTGCAGATCTCGGAGTTGAGAGAGGGGACCGAGTGTCGTTGCTCGTGCCACCCGGCATCGATCTTGCGGTCTGCGTCTACGCCTGCTGGCGGATCGGAGCCGTTGTCGTCCTCGCCGACGCAGGGCTGGGGGCGCGCGGGATGGGGAGGGCGCTCGCGAGCGCGAATCCGGCGTACCTCATCGGGATTCCCCGAGCCCTGGCGGCTGCCCGCACCCTGGGTTGGCCGGGCGCCCGCATCTCGACATCGGCGCTGCTAGGAGTGCAGGAGCGTGTCCTGGATGTGGTCGCAACACTCGACGAGCTGCGCCGTCGCGGCGAAGACCTTCCGGTGCCGCCACCACCGGGGCCCCTCGACGAGGCGGCTATCGGCTTCACGTCGGGGTCGACGGGACCCGCCAAGGGCGTTACTTACCGCCACCACCAACTTCAGGCGCAGCGTGACGCCATCATCGAGCTGTACAACATCGACGAGAGTGACAGCCTCGTAGCCGCCTTCGGGCCCTTCGCTCTCTTCGGCCCCTCAATAGGGATCCCCTCCGTCGTTCCTGACATGAAGGTGACGTCGCCCGGAAGCCTCACCGCGCAAGCGCTCGCTGAGGCGGTCCAGGTGGTGCGTGCAACGCTTGTGTTTGCTTCACCTGCCGCGCTGAACAATGTTGTGGTGACAGCAGACGCAATGTCGCCCGACCTCGCTGAGGCGATGGAGGGAGTCCGGCTCCTGATGTCGGCAGGGGCTCCCGTGCCCGCCGCCGTCCTGCGAGCGGTTGGCGAGGTGCTGCCCAATGCTGAGCCGCACACCCCCTACGGCATGACCGAGGTGATGCCCGTTGCAGACATCAGCCTTGCTGAGATCGATACGGCAGGACCGGGGAACGGAGTCTGCGTCGGGGAGCCGATAGACGGCGTCGAGGTGGCGATCAGCGCGCTCGATGCCCGGGGTGAAGCAACGGGTCCGCTGACCGATGAGAGCGGCCTCACCGGAGAAGTCTGCATCCGTGCTGCGCACATGAGGGAGGGTTACGACAAGCTCTGGATGACGGACCATGCAGCCTCCCAGCCGGTGGGATGGCACCGCAGCGGAGACGTCGGCCACTTCGATGACGACGGCCGACTCTGGATCGAAGGAAGGATGGGACACATCGTCACGACAGAGACCGGTCCTGTGACCCCGGTGGGGATCGAGCACGCCGTTGCCACCCTCCCCGATGTAGCGAGCGCTGCTGTCGTGGGCGTCGGTCCTGCCGGAGTCCAGCGAGTCGTGGTCGTAGTGGTGCCGATGAATGCTGGCCGTCGCCCCGATCTTGCGGATGAGGATCTCTCGGATCGGGTGCGGGCTCTGGTGGGTACGACAGATGTGGCCGCCATCCTGACGGTTCGGTCGCTCCCGGTTGACAAGAGGCACAACTCGAAGATCGATCGATCCCGCGTCGCTCGCTGGGCAGAGAGAGTTCTGGCCGGAGGACGGATGGGTCCGATATGAAGGTCCTTGTGACGGGTGCCACGAGTCTCATCGGGCGAACTCTCGCGGTCCGGCTTCGTGATCGAGGGGACCAGGTGACGACCTTCCAGCGCCGCCCGAGTGGACTCGGTGTCGTCGAGCACCTTGGCGATGTTGCAGATAGCGCTGCGGTAGCCGCTGCCGTAGTCGGAGTCGATGCGGTCGTACATGTGGCGGGTCTCGCAGCGGTGAGCGGACCCTGGGCCGACTTCGAGAGAACGAACGTTGGCGGAACGCGGAACGTCATCAACGCGGCGAAGCAAGCAGGGGTCGGCCGGTTCGTACACGTCTCGTCGCCCTCGGTCGCCCATGGAGGCCGGTCGCTTGTCGGGGTGCCCGCTGGTCCCGCCGACCCGGATCGAGCGCGGAGCCATTACGCCAGGAGCAAGGCGTACGGCGAGTTGGTGGCGCTCAGCGCGAACTCCTCCGACCTGTCGGTAGTCGCGATTCGGCCCCATCTCATCTGGGGGCCTGGCGACACCCAGCTCGTGGAGCGGATCGTCGAGCGGGCCAGAGCGCGGAAGCTTGCGATCATCGGTTCGGGGGCGTCGCTGATCGACACGATTTACATCGACAACGCCGCGGATGCTCTCGTCGCTGCCCTTGATCGAGCACCCTCGCTCGGGGGGAGAGCCTTCGTGGTCACCAACGGTCAGCCGCGGCCTGTTCGTGAAGTGCTCGGCAGGATTGTGATGGCCGCCGGTCTTGCACCGCCCCGGTTCAAGGTGCCGTACGTCGTGGCGCGCGTCGGTGGAAGCGCGGTGGAGCGGATCTGGGAACGACGTGGAGTAGAAGAGGACCCTCCCATGACGAGATTCCTCGCTGAGCAGCTCGGCACGGCACACTGGTTTGACCAGCGTGAGACGCGTCGTGCCCTCCAATGGGAACCTGTTGTGAGCCTCTCGGAGGGGTTCGATCGGCTCCGAGCGTGGTTCGCAGAACAAGACCCCGAATAGGTCCCGCGTCGTTGGGGACGGCTCCACATGACCTGGAGGGCGCCAACGTCACGAACGGAAGCTGTCGGAGGTTCGGTCGTGCGACAGGCAGAAATTACCGCGGTGGGTACGGTTCGAAACCTTCGATGCGCTGAATCTCCCTCACGAAGGCGATGATGCGATCCATGTCCTCGAATGAGATGTCAGGGATCGGTGGCATGTCACCGAACTTCCAATGGTGGGCGGGGACGCCGTTGAGCGCCGCAAGCGTGAACGCTCCATCTGCGTGATGATCCGGGTTGTACACAACCGACAGATGAGACGGCCCGAGATCTGTTCCTCGAAGATCGGAACCATGGCACACCGCGCAGCTTGCCTGGTACAGAACTTCTCCCTCAGCGACAAGGGAAGCGTCCTGTACGGGTAAATCGAATCGGCTCTCGCCGGTCATCGGGTCTCGGGGCGACGAGTCCCCGCCCGTGGACACGACAGCGATCACGGCAATGACGACTCCCGCGACGATCAGCGGTGCTGCAATCCTCTTCATAAGTCCAATCCCATCGAAATGATCGCGATCTCGGCATCGAGATCGCGAACTCACGGTGTACACGGTACTCCTCTCCACAAATAACCCCTACCCCTCGGGGGGAGGGGAACCTATCATGCGGGGTGCCCTCTTGCATCCTCAACGACGGAAGCGTGCGATGGTGACCGAATCGGACTCACGAGCGAGGAGAGCGACCGACAGCTGCACCTGCTGCCGGTTGTGTCGCCTCGCGTCCGACGAGACGCCTGGGGCCCGTAGCGACGCGGCGCATCGCGTTGCGACAGATACGCATGCCGGCATGGCACACGACGAACACGTCTCACGGCACCGTGACCATGCCGAAGAGGGGGGTGACGAGCATGCGGGTCACGGTCCTGATCACGTCGGCCATGAGGAGATGTTCCAGAGACGGTTCTTGGCCTCGTCGTTGTTGAGCCTCCCGGTACTTTTTTGGAGCGAGACGATCCAGGCCTGGTTTCGTTACACGGCAACGGTCTTCCCTGGATCCGGTCTCATCGTCCCCGTGATCGCGACCGTGATATTCGTATACGGTGGCTTCCCTTTCCTGAGCATGGCCGTCCACGAAGTGAGGAAGCGGCAGCCGGCGATGATGACTCTCATCGCTCTAGCGATCACCGTCGCGTACGGATTCTCGATGTTCACTCTCGTTTCGCAGATCGGGGACGACTTCTTCTGGGAGCTTGTCACGCTGATCGACATCATGCTGCTCGGTCACTGGCTGGAGATGCGCAGCGTGCGTCAAGCTTCGGGGGCGCTCGGTGCGCTCGCACAGTTGATGCCCGACACCGCAGAGGTCGAGGGACCGGAGGGAGGGGTGACGACTGTCACGCTATCTGAGCTCTCTGAGGGCCAGGTCGTCCTCATCCGTCCCGGCGCCAGCGTTCCAGCCGATGGGGTGATCATCAGCGGCGAGTCGGATTTCGACGAGGCGCTCATCACGGGGGAGTCGCGCGCCGTGCAGAAGGAGACGGGTGCTCCTGTCATCGCGGGGACCGTGAACTCCGGATCCGGATCTGTTCGCGTCCGCGTCACCGCGACCGGTCGCGACACGGCTCTCTCCGCGATCATGCGACTGGTAGCCGACGCTGAGTCCAGCAAGTCGCCGACGCAGCTCCTCGCCGACAGAGCGGCTTCCTTCCTGTTTTACGCGGCGGTCGGTGCAGCAGCCCTGACAGCTCTGGTCTGGATCGTGATCTACGGTGGTGCGGATGGGCGGATGGTCACCCGTGTAGTAACGGTGCTCGTGATTGCATGCCCGCACGCGCTCGGTCTCGCCATTCCGCTCGTGGTTGCAAACACGACGTCCATAGCGGCCCAGAACGGCATCCTGATCCGCAATCGAGAGGCGATTGACACGGCGAAAGACTTGACGGTGGTCATCTTCGACAAGACAGGGACGCTCACCACCGGCCAGATGGGAGTGGTCGAGGTAGCAACCGTCGAGGGAGTCACGTTGCAGCGAGCACTCGGGCTGGCCGCAGCAGTTGAGGCTGATTCCGAGCATCCGCTGGCTCGGGCGATCCGAGAGTCCGCCGAATCGCATGGCAGTGCTCCACCCGCATCATCGAATTTCGAAGCGTTGAAAGGGCGCGGTGTCCGGGCGGTCATCAACGGTGCTGATGTGTTTGTTGGAGGTCCGAGGCTCCTTGAGAGCATGGATTTGGAGGCGCCGCCGTCCCTCGCCGATTTCGCACGTTTGGCTGGTGGTCGGGGAGAGTCGGTCGTCTATCTGATCGACAGTGGCACGCCGGTGGCGGCGATCTCCATATCCGACATCATTCGGCCAGAGAGCGCGCCAGCGATCAACACCCTGAGAGCGCGCGGTGTGCGTGTCGGCATGATCACGGGAGACAGCGACGACGTCGCACAGGCTGTCGCGAGCGCTCTGGATCTCGATTTCGTCTTCTCCCAGGTGCTCCCCGCAGAGAAGGACGCGCATGTGTCCCGGCTCCAGGCAGAGGGCGATCGTGTCGGCATGGTCGGTGATGGAGTGAACGATGCGCCTGCGTTGGTGAGAGCGGAGATTGGTATCGCCATCGGCAGCGGAACAGATGTCGCGGTCAAGTCGGCCGACCTCGTGCTCGTAAAGAGCGACCCTCGAGACATCGTCAAGATTCTCCGGTTGTCGAGCGCGAGCTACCGCAAGCAACTCCAGAACATCTGGTGGGGAGCCGGGTACAACATCGTCATGATCCCGCTCGCAGCAGGTGTGCTCGTGCCGTGGGGCTTCGATATGCCCCCTGCGGCCGGTGCTGCCCTGATGTCGCTCAGCACGATCGTCGTCGCGGTGAACGCTCAGTTGTTACGGCGCGTCAATCTTGAGTCGGATGTGGTGTGATCTCGGAATACGGTTCACCGTGGCGCAGTTGACGTAGGAGATCTGTGTATCCCGTCGAGAGAAGAGGGAGGAGACGGCGTGGTGAAGAAGCAGCGGCCAGCGGCTAAGGCTGTCGACAGAGAGAAGCAGGCAGAGAAACGTGCGCGGCGTGAAGAGCGCAAGCTCGCTGAGGCCAGGATCAAGAAGCTCGCGTCGCGAAAGCGCCGGCTAAGGACCGCCCTGGTGCTGCTCGCCGGTGTGGCTGTGATCGGCACTTTGGGATTCTTCATCGTCCAGAAGGCTGTGCCACCCGAGATCCCCGGGGTGGCGAAGCAGCCGTACGACGGCCGGGTACACGTGGCTCCAGGCCAGCCGGTCGCCTATGGAACGCCAACCCCGACGAGTGGGACGCACAACGCAACCTCACCGCGGTGCGGCATTTTCGATCAGCAACTCCCCGCCGAGTTTGCGGTCCACGCTCTCGAGCACGGAGTCGTCGTCGTCTGGTACCAGCCGACGTTGTCTGACGACGCGTTGTCTGGTCTGCGCGGGATCGTGAGCCAGTTCGATGATCGAGTGATCCTGTCGCCCAATGCTCAGATCACAGATCCGGTGGTTGCTACCGCGTGGCTCCGTCTCAAGGCGTACGAAAGCGTTGATCCTGAGATCGAGGCTTTCATCGAGACGTACCGAGGCCGTGGCCCTGAGAGCTTTCTCTGCACATTCTGACCCACGATGTGAACGATGGGATCCCGATGTGACGATGTCATGCGACGGCGTATGTCGTGTAATGGTTGCTCTCCGTCAGATGAGCGAGATCTCCGCTGCGCGTCCCTGAGCGGGACCCGGATCGTTCGCCGAGCGTCTCGACAGCGTGACGATCCATGCTCAGACGGGCGCAACGAGACAGTGGTCCTATATTTCGGCAGTCAATAGGCTGCCCCGGATGGCACTCAGCAAGGGAACGGTCTCTGCCAAGAGCACTGCGGTGAGGCGGCGGCGCGGGAAGCGCGTTCGTCGCCACATCGGTTCTGCTCTGCTCGCCATCGTCGTCTTCATGTTCTTCTGGAGGTTTCGCCAGGAGTGGTCACCCGACATGCGGTTCTGGAAGGCCGCGGGTGATGCGGGGTTCGTTCTCCTGTGGATGGTGATGATCATCGGCCCGCTCGCCAAACTGTGGAAGCCTGCTCGAAGGATGCTCCCATGGCGGCGTCAGCTCGGCGTCTGGTTCGCTCTCGCTGCTTCGTTGCATGCTCTTCTGATCATCAACGGGTGGGCGAGATGGAGCGTCTCGAGATTTCTCGGTTACGAGTTCATCCCACAGCTGGGACGCGAGGCCCGTTGGGAGCCCGGCTTCGGGTTGGCGAATGTTCTTGGCCTCGCGGCGCTCCTGGTGGCACTGCTGTTAGCAGCGACGTCTTCGGACCGAGCCTTGCGCGCCCTCGGTGCGCCGGCATGGCGTTTCCTCCACAACGGTGCTCACTTTGTGTTCTACGTCGGGTCCATCCACGCGTTGTACTTCCTGTTCATCCACTACACGCTCTCTTTCCACAAAGAGGTGCCGGACCCCGACGGGTTCCGTTTCTGGTTCCTTGCCATGGTCGGAGTGGCTGTTCTGCTCCAGATCGCGGCGTTCGCAAAGATGGTGCGGATGTCGAAGGACCGGGGGACTGCACCCGCTTGAGTCGTTGAGCGAGGTGAGGACTCCGGGATCATCGTTCCGGTCCTCGACCGGACGAACCTCTCGGCACAGGCCGCAGATACGAACCGGCAAGCGCCTACGCGGATCGCTGTCTCGATCCCGGAGCCCCGCCTCTGCTCAGCCGGCGAAGGACCAGAGGCTTGCGACGGGTATTGCTGCGAGTACCGCGAGAGTTCCGTACAGCAGCATGCGAATCTGTGGCTTCGTTACCGCAGGACCGTCCGAGAGAGACTCGAGCCGGATAGCCGCTGCCTCAGCTTTGGAGAAGGCAGCGATGCCGGTACCGCAGTAGGTGTGGCTGAGCGTCATTAGAGCGCTCCTCGTGGACCGCCTGTCGAGGGATGTCGGACCAGCCGCAGCGTCTGCCCAGCATTCGAGGGACAACTCGAGGGAGTCGAGGCTCTCCCGTACTGGACGGAGATGCCCGAAGATCGGAGCCAACGCAGCGACGACGAGAAGATACCTTGAGTGGCGGTAGCGGATGTGTGCGGCCTCATGCTGGATCACTGTGCGAAGTTCGTCCTCCGTCAGTACCTCTACGAGGCCCTCAGACAGGACGATCTGTGGAGGTCTTCCGGGGAGGGAGAAGGCGAGTTCGGCTCTTGTGGGGAGGAGCACGATGTCAACGCCGTCGACGAGGTGGTGCTCCCCGAACCAGGGCTCCGCCCGGAGCACTCTCCGTCTCGCGACGAGCCTTGCGATGCCGATCGCGACGCTTACGGGTAGGGCTACGGCAGTGATGAGAGAGACGTAGCCGGCGAATATCCCACCCGGAAAGAAGTGCCTCTGCTCGCCACCGTTGATGAAGAACAGAAGGAGTGGGAGGGCGCAGACGATGAGCGCAACCTCAAATAGCACGACCGCGGCGACCAGGGATGTCGCGTTGATCCTCGCCCACTCAGATGGAGCGAGGTGGGCGCGCAGTCGCCGTGTGAGAGAGGGGAGTAGGAGGAGCCCAATGACCGCGAGGAGGAGTGCTTCGCTCATTCGTGCTCCAGGAATCGACGCAGCTCCCTGCGATCGGAGGCAGAGAGATTGTCGATGAATCTCGCCAGCGTGAGGTTGCGCTCACGTGTTGCAGCAAGCAGCTCCTCCATTCTTCGAGCGGCGCTGTCTGCCCTGCCCTCTCTCGGAAGGTACGTGTAGGTGCGACCCCGTCGGGTGCGGGTGAGCAGGCCTTTCTTCCAGAGTCGCGATACGGCTGTGAGGACCGTCGTGTAGGCAATGGCCCTGGCGCTCTTGAGTTCTGCGTGGACCTGGGACGGGGTGAGCGGCTGGCTCGCGTTCCACAGGATCTCCATCACTGCAGACTCGAGATGCGGTTCCCTCGACATGCTCTCTGCTCCTCGGTTCTCGACAAGAGATACTACATCGTGTACAAGCACACGTCGGGGAACACGCGAGATAACCGTGAGAAAGACTGAATTGCGGACTATGCAATTGGGGTTTAACTACTACAATTAGTAGTAGACAAGCTCGATTGAAGCGGCTATGTTCGCCGCAGAATGGGTGCAGAACGATCAGACAATAGAGTTGACCTCATCATCGTCGCCGTGCTGTGGGTAGCGCTCACGGGTGCTGGATTGTGGTGGGCAACCGTGACGAATCTCCACCCGATCGGAGCGTCGAGTAACGCGGTGATATCGGATGAAGCATTCGATCTTCTCCTGTATCTCTCCATGCCGGTCACGACCTTCGTAGTGGTCGTTCTCGGTTACTCCGTCCTACGATTTCGCGTATCCCTCGACGAGACGGAGGATGCGGCGCCGGTTCGGAGCAACCGGCTCTTCATCGCGATGTGGGTACTCATCACGGTGGGTCTCTCCGTGTACGTGATCTTCAACCCCGGGTTCACGGGTCTCGATGCTCTCGCGGCTGACAAGAACGCGGAGATGACGATCGAAGTCACGGCCAGCCAGTGGAGGTGGGACTATCGGTATGTCGAGGAGAACATCGAGTTCCTGGACGCAGACGGACTCGTACTCCCCGTAGACACGCGGATCCTGTTCAAGATCACCTCGCAGGACGTCATCCACTCGTTCTGGGTACCGGCCTTCCGCGTCAAGAAGGATGCCGTGCCCGGTCTCATCACAGAGGTCTACATGACGACGACGAAGCTCGGCGACTTTGCTCAGGACGACGGCTTCCGCAACCAGTGTGCAGAACTCTGTGGAACAGGGCACACGCGTATGCGTACGACCGTGACCGTGCTCACCCGGGTCGACTTCATCGCGTGGGTCGATGCACAGCGGAACGCGGAGGTGTCGGGATGACGACTTCGGTACGAGCGGTGAACGCGTGAGCATTCTCAAAGGGATAGTTGGCGGCATCCTTGGCTACCTGCTGGGCGCAGCGTTGGTTACTTCGATCAGAGCCGCGACCGGCGCCGAGCCCTGGGACTTTGAAGTGGCGACGATGGGGGCGTACCTGCCGACCGTGGTCGGTTGGCTCCTGGGTGTGGGTGTCTGGGAGTACTGGGCGCGCCCGTGGTTTGGCAGAGAGGCCAAGCCGTACACCACGGTCGGGTGGAGGCGGTACTTCAATTTCGACACAGATCACAAAGTGATCGGCATCCAGTACCTCGTGAGCTTCTTGTTCCTGTTCTTTCTCGCAGGCCTCTTCGCCATGGTGATGCGGTGGGAGCTGATGAACCCTGGCAGGGACATCCTCACCCCATCGTCGTACAACGGTTTCATGAGTCTCCATGGAACAATGATGGTGTTCGTCGCAGTCGCTGCGATCGTCGGCGCGTTCGGGAACTACATCGTCCCAATCATGATCGGCGCGGACGACATGGCTTTCCCGAAGCTCAACGCGTTGAGCTACTGGCTCGTTCCGGTCGTCGTGGCGTTCCTGACAGCCTCGTTCTTGGTCGGCGGGTACGACACCGGATGGACCGGGTACGCACCGCTCTCCGTCACGACGCGAACAGGTGCCCTCTTCTTCAACCTGGCATTCCTCACGCTCGGTCTCTCCTCGATCGTCGGTGCCATCAACTTCCTCACCACGGTCCACAAGATGCGAGCTCCCGGCATGACGTGGTCACGTCTCCCCATCTTCGTCTGGTCGATCTACGTCACCTCGTGGCTGTCTCTCATCTTTACCCAGTTCATCGCCCTCGCCATGCTGATGGTCGTCTTCGCCCGAACCCTCGGGATGGCCTTCTTCGAAGCAGCAGCAGGTGGCGACCCGCTGCTGTACCAGAACGTGTTCTGGTTCTACTCGCATCCTGCTGTCTACATCATGATCCTTCCGGCGTTCGGCGTGACGCTCGAGATCCTCTCGCACTTCTCGCGCAAGCCGCTCTTCGCTTACAAGTGGGCCGTGGGAGGCATGATCGGGATCGCAGCCATGAGCGCGTTCGTGTGGGCGCACCACATGTTCACGAGTGGTATGCCTGACGTCCTCCTGAAGCCGTTCCTTGCGTCGACGGAGCTCATATCGATCCCAACGGGTCTCATCATGTTGTCGGCGCTCGGAACGATCTGGCAGGGGAGGCTCCGGCTTCACGTGCCGATGTTGTTCGCCCTTGGAGTGGTCTTCAACTTTCTTTTCGGCGGAATCACCGGGGTGTTCCTCGCAGACGCTCCCCTCGACATCCAGCTCCACGACACGTACTTCGTGGTGGCCCACTTCCACTACGTGATTCTCGGGGGTGGCATCTTTGGCCTGTTCGCCGCCGTCTATTACTGGTTCCCGAAGATGACCGGCCGGATGATGAACGAGACGCTCGGAAAGGTCCACTTCTGGTGGATGATCATCGGCTTCAACTTCACCTTCATGCCGATGTTCTGGATCGGGATGAACGGGATGAACCGACGCATCTCGGACTACGTCCCGAACCTCGGTGGAACCAACAGGATGATCTCGCTCGCGGGCTTCTTCCTCGGGATGAGTTTCGTGATCTTCCTCTGGAACTACATCTACTCCTGGTGGCGTGGCGCCGACGCCCCCTCCAACCCGTGGGGTGCAACGACGCTCGAGTGGATGACATCGTCGCCGCCACCGCTCGAGAATTTCGACGTCATACCTGAGGTGGTCGGGGGCCCGTACACCTACGGCGACAAGTCGGCGAAGCACGCGATCTTGGAGCCACGATTGTGAGCGATATAGCTGCAACGGGTGAGATGCAGGGTGCGCGCCGGATCGGTATCGGTGTGAGGGTCGTCCTCGTGCTCGGGGCACTCACCGTAATCGAGTACGCCATTGCGATCGCAGAGCCACCCGGCCAGTTGCCGCTGATCTTCGCTATCGCCCTGGCGAAGGCTGTGCCGATCCTCATCTACTTCATGCACGTCAACCAGATATGGGGAGGGGAGCACTCGTGACCGCTGTCGGCCATGCAGCCCACGGAGTGCACGAGGCGCCGGCGAAGCGCCTCGGGATCAACCGCCTCGGGTTGTGGTTCTTCATCCTCAGCGAGTCGATATTGTTCGTCGGCCTCCTCATGGTGCGCTTCTCCCTGCTTGGCACCTACATCCACGAGGAGCTGTCTCAGCTCATCGGTCTGATGATCACGGTGATTCTGCTGGCCTCGTCTTTCACCGCGTATCAAGCAGAGCGTTCGATGGCGAGAGGCGACCTTGGGGCGACCAAGCGGAACTTGCTGATCACACTCGGCCTCGGCACGGTATTCATCGCAGGCGTCGCGTTCGAGTGGCACGAAGCCCTGGAAGCGTTCCCTCCGAGCACAGTGTTTGGATCGGTGTTCTTCACGATGACCGGGGTTCACGTCTTTCACGTGCTCACCGGGCTCGTGATGCTCGCCATTGTGCACAGGAGAGTGCGAAGACACGAAACCACATCTACTGATTCGTGGCCGGTTGAAGCATCGGTGAAGTACTGGCACTTCGTCGACGTCGCGTGGGTGTTCTTTTACCCGGCACTGTATCTGATCAGCTAAAACCCTAGCGAGCTGATTGAGAAGAGAAGGGAAGGCATATGTTGAAGAGAGAGACAGAGTGGCGGATCGGACTCATCGCGGTTGCAGTGGCCCTCGTCGCTACGGCGTGTGGCGGCGGAGACTCCGCTGTAACGCCGGACGAGGACGGCGTCATCATCATCGAGATGAGTGAATTCGCGTTCTCACCTGGAGACATCAAGGTGAAAGTCGGCGACACCGTCACGATCAAATTGAACAACGTCGGTGATAAGGAGCACGAATGGATGATCGGCAGAGAAGTCGAGTCTGAGGAAGGATTCCCGAACGGCTTCCATGTGAACTTTTTCGACGACATGATGGGTCTCGAGGTCATGCCGATGAACGCCGCGATGGGGATGCCAGACATGGAGATGGATGGCGACGACAGCACCATGGAAGGCATGGATGACGACATGGGCCACGGATTCATGGTCATGCGTATGCCTGGCGAAGCAGCGACTATCACCTTCACCGTCACCGAGGACCAGATCGGTGAGTGGGAGATGGCTTGCTTTGAGGAGGACGGCGCCCACTACGACGACGGTATGAGAGGTACCTTCATCGTCGAAGGCTAAGGAGAGAGTTGTCCGGGGAGATGCACGGTCGCTGAAGCCGGATCTCCCCGGACTTCAACCCGGGTCTTTGTCACGTCTGCGCTAGCGGAGACGTCGAGCAGCCAGTTGTTCGTGCCGCCCGCAGGCCGTTGCGGCGTCGGTGCACGGAGAAAGGCGCCTGCGACGATTATTATGAGACCCGTGATTACATCAACATAGAGTCTCGGGTGCTCTGGACCGGTGGCGGCCAGGCACGCGAGCTTGCCGAAGTACTCGGCGGTGACACAGCACATCAGGCCGGCGCGAACATCGCGGCCGCCTGTATCGAGGCGCGAGCAACATTGCTCGTCGCGAGGAATCGCGTCTCGATTGACCTGTGCAACACTGCGGTACCTCACGGCTTCACACCCGCGACAACGAGTTCGATCGTGGCAGCCGTTGGCAGTGGACCGCACTCCCTGCTCGCAGCGGCACTCGCAGACTCCCTGTCGCGCAAGCTCAACGTCCCGGCGAGTGCCGTATACGGTCACAGCCAGGCAGGCGAACGAGCACAGGCAGAGGAGGTCCTCTCGGACATCATTGCACGACTGCCAGAGTTGGACGCACAGGCAGTTGAGGCTCCGAGTCCTTCAGCGATGGTCAGCGCCCTGCCAGACGGAACGCTCCTCATCGTTGGGGCCCCCGGCGGTTCGTGGTTCCAACGACGATTCTTCGGACCCGGTGCTCGGATCATTGCGAGGGCTCCCAGCGGAACGATCGTCGTCAATCACAGCCGGACCCGCATCTACCAGGTGATGCAGGAAGCGGTTGCTGTGGGACCGCACATGCGTGCAGCGGATGCCAGACAGTTGTACGGACCGGGGCACGTGATGATCGCGGAGGACGGCGCACTTCTCGGCGTCGTCCCAGCGGACACGCTGGAGAACGCTCGTCCGGATCGAGAACTCTGCGAGATCATGGATCGCGCGGTGTTCCTGTCGGCGATCGAAGAGACTGATCAAGCGGCGGGCCTCATCGAGCAATTTGGGGGAGGGCCGGTGCCGGTAGTTGACTCACGTGGGCGTCTTGTCGGAAGCGTCTCATCGTCGGACATTCTTGCGGGACGTCTGCTGTAACTCTCCACAGCGCGAGCACGCGAGCTCGATTGGTGTCACCTGGTGCGCGTGGTCATCGTCTCAGGATGAACCGGATCGCGAGAATCGAGATCTCGAAGAGGATGTAGAGAGGCACGGCTAGGAGCATCAACGTCATGGGATCGCCGGTCGGAGTGATGATCGCTGCAGCGATCAGGATGAACAGGAGCGCCCATCGGCGGTTCTCCCTCAGCTTCTTGCTTGTGATGGCACCTGCGGCTGCGGCTGCGAAGAGAAAGATGGGGAAGTCGAACGCGATGCCGAAGGCGAGGACGAACCGGGTGGCGAACTTCAGGTAGCTGTCGATGCTTATGACCGGTGTGAGGGCATCTCCTCCGAATCCAAGAAGGAATCCGAGGCCGCGCTCAAGGGCGACGTACCCAACCGTGACACCGAAGAGGAAGAGCAGCACGAACACGACGGAGATGGGATACGCCCACCGTTTCTCTCTCGTGGACATCGCAGGCGCCGCGAACCGCCACGCCTGGTAGAGGATCACTGGCGACGCGAGGATGACACCGGCGAAGAGGCTCAGACGCATCACCGCGGAGAACGCTTCGGTTGGCTTGAAAAACGCGAGCTGGCTGTCGGGGACCGCCACGTAGTACGGCCTGGCAAGCAGATCGAGAATCTGCTTGTTGAAGAAGAACGCGACGAACGTGGCGATGGCGACGGCGATGAGTACCTTGATGAGCCGCGATCGGAACTCGACAAAGTGGTTCATCATCGACATCGTTGATGACGTCATGAGGTCTCATCATCGGTCGCGGGAGTGGCGTCTGGTGTCGGATGCTCGGCGTCGGTCGCTCCAGCCGGCGCGTCCGTCTCGGACTGTTCCGCGTCCTTGGCAGTATCCGACCGAGCAGCTTTCGGCTTACCGCCGGAAGGCTTTAGTGGGAGATTGGGTGTAGCGGGGATGATCTCTTTGATGCTGCGCATCGTCTCGTCGTACTCGGCCTTCAGGTCCTTGATTGGAGCAGCCACCCCCTCGTACTCGGAGTCCAGAGCATCGGTCAGCGACCGTGTGGCTTCGCGGGCCTTCGCGAGCAACTCAGCGGCTTTGCGTGCGAGCTCGGGCAGTCGCTGGGGTCCGAACACCACGAGAGCGATGACAGCGATAACGACCATCTCACCTGCGCCGAGACTTCCCATGCGTCAGATAGTAGGGAGAGACAGGGCGTAGAAAGTGAAGAGGTAGAACTGTTGGGAGTAGGCCCGCCGTTAGAAGGACGTACCTACGCGTTCCCACGGTTGAGCGAGAATCTTCTATCGTTCGGCCGTGGACGAATCCTCCTTGAACGAATGGGACGCTTTCGCTCCTCAGGAGAACGAGTCGGATAGGAAGCGGTTCGGTGCGCCTGAGTACCTTGCCGCGTTGTTTGGGGTCTTCGTCCTGATCGGTCTTCTCGTGTTCTGGCCCTCGAATTCGGCCAAGGAGCAGGCGTCGACAGATTTTGCTGTCCTCGGCGTTCCCAGCGAATTCCACGAGGCCGTTGTGACCGAAGTTTCGGAATTGCCGTGTCCCTTCACGTCAGATCTTGTCTGCGTCACCATCTCGTTCGAGATCGTTGCGGGACCCGATGCCGATTCGACGTATCGTCAAGAATTCACCGCAGGACAGACGACTCCCCAGTTCGCTGTCGGCGACGTTGTCGTCCTGTCGCGGATCGCGCCATCGGGGCGGATCGTTGCACTGCACGATGTCCCTTGCGAGTTTGACATCAACGTGGTGTGCGCATCGGCTGATGTGCGTCTCTTCGTCGGTCCCGGTTGGGGATCCACGAGCACCCTGTTCCTCTTCCCCGGCCAGGAGCTGGGCTTGTTCGTCGGCCAGAACGTCATGGTCACGTTCGACCTTGCGGGCGAGGTCCTCGCGGTTGCGCCGGCAACAACGGAGGCCATGTACCGATACGCCGACTTTCAGCGACGCGGGTTCCTCCTGGTGCTCTTCATTGGTTTCGCGTTGGCTGTTGTCGCGCTCGGTCGTTGGAGAGGCGTTGCCGCGTTGGCCGGGCTTGGACTCTCCGTGATCATTGTGACGGTCTGGCTCATCCCCTCGCTGCTCGACGGGAACCCATCTGTTGCGGTAGCGATGGTTGGTGCTGCGACGGTCGCGTATCTCGCGTTGTACGTCTCTCACGGTGTAAATCGCACCTCGACGGTGGCCCTGCTCGGTACGCTTGCGGCACTCTTCCTCATCACCGGCCTGTCGTGGCTCACGACGGTGCTCGCCCGGTTCTCTGGTCTGGCGACCGAGGAGGCGACGCTGCTCTTGACGTTGAACGGTTTCGACTTGCGCGGATTGCTGCTCGCAGGGATCGTCATAGGCGCCGCAGGTGCACTCGACGACGTCACCGTCACACAGGCATCAGTGATCGCGGAGATCCGGTCTGCGAATCCGTCGATCGGACGTCTGGACTTGTTCAGGAGCGGCATGGCGATCGGCCGGGCCCACGTCGGGTCGATCGTGAACACTCTGGTTCTCGCGTATCTCGGTGCTGCGATGCCGTTGACGATCCTGCTCGTGCTCTCGCAGCAGTCGCTCGGTGCTGTGGCGAACGGAGAAGTTGTGGCGGTTGAGATTGTTCGTGCGTTGGTCGGCACGATCGGGATCGTCGCTGCGGTGCCTCTTACGACGTGGATGGCCACCGTGTGGCCCGCGGCGCATCGCCACCATCACGCTTGACCACAATCCGCCAAGGGCCCTGTACCGCTTATGAGTTCGTGTGGCGTCCTACCGGGATGCCTTCCAGGTGATCTGCCACTGGAAAGCTCGCTCGTCCTCCCCCCACTCTGACTTGAAGAACTCGAGAATCGAGAGGATCTCCTCGTCGGTGAGCGTGCCTTGAAACGTCGGCATGCCGGAGAGGACGTTCGGGATGCCATCTCGGATGATCTCGACAAGAACCTGGTCGGCGTGGTGCCAGGTGTGGCCGGTCGCATCCTGCGGTGGCGGTGGGTAGGTGCCGTCGTCGGTTCGGGACATCCAATTAGTGTCACCAGAGAGATCCGCCTTGTGGCACGACGCGCAGTACTGCCGGTACAGCACTTCGCCCGTGGCGATCCTGCCAGCGTCGAGATCTGGCGGGTCCGGCACATCACTCGCCGCGTCGAGACCCGTGAAACCGAGCTGTGGCTGAGTGGACTCAGCGGGGTCCACAGATCCCGAGCAGCCGGCCAGTACGACGGCGAACATGCCGACGACAGCGAGCAGCCGAATCTCTCGGCTCGTTCTGTCCGGACGGGATCTCGGACACGGTTTCTGCATGTGGTTCCTGACTCAGATCGGTGGCGTTGGGGACAGACTCGATCGCCGACTTGAGAGGAGAGGATCGGCGGAGAGCGGTCAGCACAATGCTACCGACTCCGCCCGGTACTCACGGGTGGTGCGCATCATCGCATCGTTCGCAGGGCGAGCACCCACACCCGCAGCTATCGTGCGCGTGTAGGGAGGGGCACATGAGCGGCCAACCGGTAACCATCTTTCACCTCGAGATTCCGCTGCTGGTCCCGTTCGCCACAGCGAGCGGTCGAGTGGTATCGCGCAGTATTGCCCTGGTGCGTCTGGGAGGGACGCCCCCATTCGGTTGGGGTGAGGCGGCGCCGTATCCGGGGCAGGACGAGCAGATCGACGACGTGGTCCGTGCTGCCAGAGCGAGCGAGTGGACGACACCCACCCTCGCCGCGGCACTGGACGAAGCGACCGTCGATCGTGAGGCGAGGATTGCTGGTGTCTCGCTGGGTGAGGTGATCGGCGCTTCGCGAGACCCGTTGCCGATCTCGCTTGCGGTGGGTCTTTCGGGCAGCCCCATCGAACACATTGAGCGGTCAGTCGGAGAGCGTGTGCGACGGTTCAAGCTGAAGATCGCTCCCGGGCACGTCGACCATGTTGCCACGATCAGAGAACGGTATCCAACGGTGCTCATCGGTGTCGACGCGAACGCGTCCTTCGACGTCGACACGGTTCATGAGCTGGCCGGCCTTGCAGGTTGTGACATCGCGTATCTCGAGCAGCCCGTCGCGGATCTTGGATCTCGGGCAGCCCGGTTGGTGAGCGAGACAGTTGACATCCCGGTGTTCGCAGACGAATCGGTGAGGAGCGTTGCCGATGCGCAAGAGGTTCTGGCTCTTCCAACGGTCGAGGGCGTAGTGATCAAGCCCGGACGTCTCGGGTGGTCGGGATCGCTGGCGGTTCGAGAGCTCGCCGGGGCGGCCGGCAAGGAGTGGCGGGCATCGGGCTTGCTTGAGACCGGGGTCGGTCGGGCTTACACGAACCTGCTTGCGGCACTCCCCGACGCTTCGATCTGTGATGTTGCCCCAGCGAGCTGGTTCATGGAGCAAGATGTCGTGGCTCCCGATCTCTGTGACGGTTACCTGCCAGCGCCGAGCGGCACCGGGTCCGGCGTAGACCCCGACGCCGACGTGCTCGATCGCTACCTGGTAGAGCGCATCGATTCACGCACCGGTTGAGGTCAGCGGAGGGGGAGGCCGAGGCCTCTGCTGATGACGATGCGTTGGATCTCGGAGGTGCCTTCACCGATCTCGAGCACCTTCGCGTCCCGATAGTGGCGTGCCACGAGAGTCTCATCCATGAAACCGGCGCCGCCGAAGATCTGCGTGGCGTCTCTTGTCGCCGATACGGCTGACTCCGTGGCGTAGAGCTTGGCGATGGCGGCTTCCTGCTTAAACGGCTGTCCGCTGTCTTTCAGCCAGGCAGCCTTGTAAGTGAGCAGCCGAGCCGCGTGGGTCATCACCTCCATGTCGGCACATTTGAATGCGATCGCCTGGTTTGATCCGATCGGCCGTCCAAATGCGAAGCGCTCGTTCGCATAGGAGACGGATTCGTCAAGACACGCCTGGAGCACACCGACCGCCATTGCTGCAATAGCGACCCTTCCGTCGTCAAGCGTCGAGAGGAACTGGTGGAGGCCCCGCCCACGTTCGCCGAGCAGGTTGTCGGCTGGCACCCTCGCGTCCTTGAAGGTGAGGGCATGGGTGTCAGATGCGCGCCAACCCATCTTTCGATATGCGGGCTCAACGGTGAAACCTTCGGTGTCGGAAGGCACAAGGATCGTCGAGATCTCGTCGGGTCCCGTGCGTGCTGTGATCGTGACGAGACTGGTCATCTCGGTTCCCGAATTCGTTATGAAAGCTTTCGACCCGTTGATCACCCACTCGTCTCCGTCGAGAACCGCCCTGGTTGCTGTCGCCTTCGCGTCGGAACCAGCGTTCGCTTCGGTCAGTCCGAAGCCGGCGAGCGTCTTTCCGGCAACGAGATCAGGGAGCCACTCCGCCTTCTGCTCGCTTGATCCGAACTCGTGGATCGGGTTGATGCCGAGCCCGACGCCGGCTTCGAGGGTGATCGCCATGGACTGGTCGACCCGCGCGATCTCTTCGATCGTGATGCAGAGGCTGATGAAGTCTGCGCCTGCGCCACCCCAAGCTTCATCTGCCGTGATGCCGAAGAGGCCGAGATCGCCCATCTCGCGCACCACGTCGGTGGGGAAGTGGTGGTCGGCGTCCCACTGTTGTGCGTGGGGAGCGATCCGGTCGTTCGCGAACTCGCGCACCATCGCGCGAAGATCGTTGTGTTCGTCGCTGAGAGTGAAATCCATCGAGCCTCCTGGCTGCGAGCATAGGAGCACCCGGGCAGGGAGGGAGAAGGCTGGAGATCCGATATCTTTCTGGATATGAAGCGCTGGTTCTGGGTTTTTGACGTCGCGGCAGTGATCTCCTTTACGGTCATCGGCGCTGAATCGCACGGACTTACGCTCGATCTTGCCGGCGTTGTGCGGGTCGCTGCACCGTTCCTGATCGCGCTTGCGGGCGGCGTCATCCTGCTGCGTGCATGGAGAGAGCCTCTCTCGCTCCTGAATGGAGTCCTCCTCTCCCTCATCACACTTGCCGTCGGGATGCTGCTGCGCCGCTACCTCTGGGATGAAGGGACTCCCCGCATGTTCCTCATCGTCACCGGTGCGTACTTGTTTGCCGTGATGGTCGGATGGCGTCTGATCGGTCGAACCGTCGTCCGGTTCACAAGCTGATCCTGATGGGTGGCCGCTAGTCACCTAGCATGGAGGCATGGACACAGCTGTTGCACTCGTTCGCAGTTACTTACAGACGAACGGTTTCTTCACCGTCACCGAGTACCCGATTCTCGAGAGCATCGGCGAGAGTACGAGGAACGTCACAGACGTCGACGTGCTCGCACTCCGCTTTCCAGGAGCGGGGGGCATCGGGGATGACTCTCCAACCGGCGGTCTGAGGATCGATCCCGATCCGGAGCTCGACCTCTCCGAAGGCCGGGTTGAGGTCATCATTGGCGAGGTCAAGGAGGGCACCGCTGAGCTGAACAGAGCGGCACGGGATCCCGCGGTGGTTCGTGCCGCCCTTCGCAGGTTTGGCGCAATGCGACCCGAGGTCGAGTCGGAGCTTGTCCGAGAGTTGATTGAGACGGGTGTCGCGTTTCACCCTGTGGGCATCCGGCTGCGTCAGATGGTGTTCGCGACGAAGCCTCCTGTCGCTCACCGCTACTCGTATCGGTGGATGGACATCGGGAAGATCGCGTCCTGGATGACCGAGCAGGTCCAGGAGCATTGGGATCAGATGAAGATGATCCAGTCGAAGGATCCCGCGTTGAGCTTCCTGCTGCTCTTTGAGAAGGCACGACGCGGGGAGAGCTGAACGATCGTGTTCAACATCGTGCTGTGGCAGCCCGAGATACCGCCCAACACCGGCAACCTGATGCGGCTGACCGTCAACACCGGGTGCCGTCTGCATCTCATCGAGCCCCTGGGATTCGAGATGCAGGACGCAAGGTTGCGGCGTGCGGGCCTCGACTATCGAGAGTTTGCGGATGTCGCCATGTACGCGTCATTTCAAGAATTCATCGAGACACACAGGCCAGAGCGTGTGTACGCATTCACTCATCACGCCACCCAGCTCTACACCGAGATCTCCTACAGGCAGGGGGATGTCCTGCTGTTCGGACGGGAGTCTGACGGCCTCCCCGCCGACATTCTGGAGAGTGAGGGTGTGACCGGATGTGTGCGGATCCCGATAGCGGAGGGGGGGCGCAGCCTCAACCTGGCGAACGCGGCTGCGATTGCAATCTACGAAGCCTGGCGGCAGAACGGCTTCGCATGAGATGCCCTGGAATCCGAGTCCCCGCGGTTAGCGTGACTTCATGATTCATTGCACGCCCATCTCGGTCCGCTTCTACGAGCTTGATCCGTATCGGCACCTCAACCACGCGGTGTACATCCAGTACTTCGAGGTCGGCCGCATCGGCCTGTTCAAGGAGATGGGTTGGAGCCTCACCGAGATGGTTGATCTCGGGACCCGGGTGGTGGTCGCCGGTATCGAGACCCGGTTCCTCGCTCCCGGAGTGGAAGGCGACGAGCTGGTCGTCGAGACGTGGGTGGAAGATGTCAAACGTGTCTCCATGCGGTTCGGCCAGCGCATCGTGAGAGGTGAAGACGTGCTCGCTACCCAGACGGTGCACGGCGCGTGTACACGCGTTGACGGCCGCCCCAAGCGCATCCCCGACGAGCTGCTCGCCGGTCTCCGTCGGTTCACCCCGGGAGCGTCGTAAGCGGCTGGAACCCTTGCGGCTGCCTCCTGCACCAGACGGGACAGTCGAGAGGTCTGGGGCGTTCGAAGACCGGCACGTCACCGCAATAACCGGTCGAGTGCAAGTACGCGGAACACACAGGGCTGCGACCGAGTTGTACGAGAGGCGCGGGCTCATCGAGTGGCGCCACCATGAGTGCTCTCCGCGCATTCAGGTTGTGTAGCCGCGTACGGTCTCTCCGGGAGGACGATGAACAGGTCACGAGTCGCAAACTGGTCGGAGATGGGACCGGGAGCAGTCGCGCACGCCGTAGTTGCCGGAGTCGACCTCGTTGTCGTGCGCTGGCCAGACGGCGAAGGCCACAGCGTCTTGTACGGACGATGCCTCCACCGCGGCGCGCTCATGGCGGACGGCAGAATCGAAGGCAAAAATCTCGTGTGCGGTCTGCATTCGTGGGACTACCGCTACGACACCGGCGTCTCGAGCCATCGTGACACTGATGTGCTCCACAAGTTCGCTTCAGGCGTCGAGGATGGGGGCGTCTGGGTCGACGCGGACGAGGTTGCAGCGTGGGCGGTGGCGCATCCTCAACCGTACGATCGTGACGCGTACCAGGGCGCCTATCAGGATCCTTCCGGAACACCTGTCGAGCCGTTCGTCCAGGAGATACGAGAACTCGCATCCCATGGCTTGGAGCGCCTCGGCCGCCACGGCGCCACGGCAGCTATGGGTGTACCGAGAGCCTCACTCCCGCAGTGGGATGCCATCCAGATCATCACAGCTCAACTCGCGCGGCCGCCCCTGCTCGACGATGAGCCTGTCGATACCAGCATCGTCATAGGCCCAGCCGCGGCGAAGCCCCTCACCCTTGAAATCCCTCTCTTTGTGTCGGACATGTCCTTCGGTTCGCTCTCGAGCGAGGCGAAGACGGCGCTGGCCCGAGGCGCAGAGCTGGCGGGAACAGCGATCGCTTCGGGTGAGGGCGGAATGCTGGCACAGGAGAAGGCGGAGTCCAGCAGGTACCTGTACGAGCTCGCTTCGGCGAGATTCGGGTTCACCTGGGAGAAGCTCGCCAGCGTCCAGGCACTCCACTTCAAAGGGGGACAGGCAGCCAAGACCGGTACCGGTGGGCATCTTCCCGGGTCCAAGGTCACAGCCGAGATTGCTAGGGTGCGCGATATCCCGATCGGGGAGCCCGCCGTCTCTCCCTCCCGGTTCCCTGAATGGTCGAAGCCGTCCGAGTTCGCGGAGTTCGCTTCCGAGGTCCGCGAACGGACAGGGGGGATCCCGATCGGATTCAAGCTCTCTGCCCAGCACATCGAGGCCGATCTCGACGCCGCCCTCGAAGTAGGTGTCGACTACGTCATCCTTGACGGCAGGGGAGGGGGCACGGGCGCCGCGCCGCTGCTGTTTCGCGACAACATCTCGGTGCCGACGATCCCCGCGCTTGCTCGCGCACGCCGATTCCTCGACGACGCGGACGCGCCGAACGTGACGCTCATCATCACCGGTGGACTCCGGACCCCGGCGGACTTCGTGAAAGCCCTCGCGCTCGGCGCCGATGGCATTGCCGTCTCGAATGTTGCTCTGCAGGCGATCGGATGCATCGCCATGCGGGCGTGTCACACGAACGCCTGCCCCGTTGGAATCGCCACCCAGCAACCTCATCTGCGGGCGCGTCTGCCTGTCGATGAGGCAGCAGAACGGCTCGCGAGGTACTTTGCAGCAGCTACCGAGCTGATGACGGTCCTCGCCCGTGCCTGCGGCCATCGCTCCCTGCGCGATTTCACAATCGATGATCTCACGACGTTCGATCGCGAGATGGCGGCTCTTGCGGGGATCCGGTACGGCGGGGTCGAACACCGCTGAGGCGCACCGAGCGCTGACATCGCCGTAGAATCCGCGGAGCGGGCCCGTAGCTCAGTTGGTTAGAGCTAGCGACTCATAATCGCTCGGTCGCAGGTTCAAGTCCTGCCGGGCCCACTCTGTGATGTCGCGAGACATCGGA
>JASJXX010000042.1 GCA_030123765.1 Actinomycetota bacterium
ATGTGGAAGCAGCACAGGCTGCGCTCAGCGTGATTGCGTGGCCCGTGCAGCGCGACGGCCTGCTGGCGGTTGTCGAGCGGGTGGCTGCTAGCTGAACAGGTGTGTGGCCTCGGTTGCTGCTGTGACGATCCGATCGAGATCCGAATCTGAGAGCTGAGGATGGACTGGGAGGTTGATGATCGTCTTGGAGGCCGCAACGGCGTTCGGGAATCTGTCGGAAGCCTCAGGCCCTCCGAAAGCCGGCTGCAACGGAACCGGGGTCGGGTAATAGACGTCGGCGCCGATGCCGCGGTCCCGCAGACCCTCGAGCAGCCCATCCCGCAACCCTGGCGGAACCGTCACCGTGTACTGGTGGTACACGTGGTAGGCGCCGTCGGGAACCGTTGGGGATTCGAAGAGTTCAGGGAGGCTCGCGTCAAAGAACGAAGCGTTCGCTCTGCGCCGGTTGGTCCACTGCTCGAGGCGCTTCAGCTGCTCGACGCCGATCGCGGCCTGAAGCTCGGTCATGCGAAGGTTCAGCCCCCACTCGACGTGGGTGTATCGCGATGTCATTCCGTGGTTGCGGAACCGGCGCGCTGCATCGGCGAGATCTTCGCTCGTCGTCGTGACGACGCCTCCTTCTCCCGTCATGGCGTTCTTCGTGGCATAGAAGGAGAATGCCCCGACACCTGTCGTTCCTGCCCATCTACCGTCGCGCCTCGCCAGGTGCGCCTGGGCTGCGTCCTCAACGATGGAGATCCCGTGGCTGTCTGCAAATGCCTGCGCGGCGCCCATGTCGACCATGAGGCCGTAGAGATGCACAGGCATGATGGCCTTCGTTCGGTCCGTCATCTTCGCAGCGGCATCGTCGAGGTCGATGAGCCAGTGATCCGCAATGTCAACGAACACGGGTGTGGCCCCCGTGGCTATGACAGCGTTCCCCGATGCTGCGAACGTGAAGGCGGGCACGAGTACCTCGTCTCCTGCTCCAACTCCGAGGATGTGGAGAGCCGTGTGGATCGCAGTTGTCCCGTTGGATGTCGCCACCACATGCGGGGCGCGTTGGAGGGCGCCGAACGACTTCTCGAAGGCCGCGACTTCCGGCCCCTGCGCGAGTCGGCCGGAACGCAGGACACGCAACACTGCCTGCTCCTCGGCTTCTGTAATCTCCGGCGCCGCAATGGCGATCGGGTCCGGGGTGGTTTCGGTCATGGTGAGTGGCTCCGCTTCGCTCTGTTCCGACTCATGCTGGTTCGATGTCCGTTGACTCCGGCGCGACGGTGAGTGCGACCGCTACTGTGCCGAGAGCGAAGATGACCGGATCCAGGATGCCGCTATGGATGCCGATCGTTGCCACCGACAGAGCGAACGCGTATCCGAAGATCTGGGTGGGCGCCCGTCCGTCCCTGCGCACGGCGAACTCGTACCACGAGCCCAAGGCCATGCCCAGGATCATCATTCCAAGGAGGACGCCGGCCGTTCCGGCTTCGAGGTAGAACTGGCCGATGATCGAAGGGGTGGTGCTGAGGCCTGCCCGGGTCTGGTGCGGCTCGAACGTGTTGACGATCGATGTCACGATTGATCGAGAGGATTGCTGGACGCCGGGTGCGACGGAGCGAACAATCGCGAGGTGCAACTCGCCGCCGAGCGGCCCGTTCTCGTCTACATACGCGACGATGCGCCCTAGAGCCAACCGACCTGCGACAGGAGTCGCTGACGCTTCCAGGAGCCAGAGAGGATAGAGGGCGACTGCTTCGCGCAGCGCCTCCTCGTCCCACTCCCCGTCCTCCTGGTCGCTATCGCCGAACGGGTTGGAAGTGGTTGTCACGGCTTCAATGGAGGCAGTCGTCGCGAGCCTCACGACGCTGATGCCGCCAAGCACGAGGGCGATGGTGAGCGCAGCAATCGTGAGAACGCGACCCGATATCGGCCTGACGAGGTAATGCCAGAGCAGTGTTGCGATGAGGAGAATCACGATCAGCGGAGTGCGGTAGCCCGCCAATGCGGCGAGAACAACGAGGAGTACGGTCACCGCAACGAAGTTCCGGCGTTTGTGGTCCCAGGTCTGCAGATGGAACGCGGAGAGGAGTAGTCCGCCAAACCACAGCATGGCGATAAGGGTTCCGATCACAGGGCTGATGGACACTCTGACGTTCTCGTCTGTCGCGCCGATCTGGCCCGACGCGGCGAGGACGACTGTGCCGATGACCCCGAGGACGATGAAACCGATACTGATCCATCTCCACGGAATCTTGTGCGTGAAGGCGGTCGGTGAGAGTGAGCGGACGATCCTTCGCCCAATGGGTACTCCGACGAGATACGCGGCCAGCCCGCCAGACACCAGAAGCAGCGGGAAGCCGCTGACTCGGAACAGAGCAGCCCTCTCGAGATCCCCGACGACACCCATCGCGAAGTACGCGACATACACCACGGAATAGACGATGCTCGGACTCAGGGCGTCCTGAATGGACGGGATGCGAGAGGGCAAGTAGATGGCGCACCTAGGTTTGCTTACGGACTGGCTTGCGGACGAACGATAGAAGTTTACCGGCCGGTTCCCCGTACTCGGGTGCAGGGGGATGCTTGCTACGCTTGGCTGCGCCCGATGCCTTGACCTGCGATTCGACGAGAGGAATCTGAACCGGGATGCCATACATCGATGATCACGCGCTGGTTGAGAACGACGTGATACTCGGCGACGGGGTGAGCGTGTGGGCCTTCACCCAGATTCGGTCTGGTGCTCACATAGGGGACGACACCACCGTTGGAAGCCACACGTACATCGATAAGGGTGTCACGATCGGTGAGAGATGCAAAATCCAGACCGGTGTGCGAATCTTTCATGGTGTGACGGTCCTTGACGGCGTGTTCATCGGCCCGGGCGCGCTGCTGACGAATGATCGGCGTCCCAGGGCGATGGCGCCTGAAGGTGACCTCAAGAAGCCGGAGGACTGGGCGGTCACACCGACGACGATCGGGAATGGAGCGAGCCTCGGTGCAGGGGCGATCATTGTTGCCGGTTGTGACGTTGGTGACTACGCCTTTGTGGGAGCGGGCGCCGTTGTGACTCGATCGGTTCCCGGCCACGCCGTCGTCGTGGGGTCGCCTGCCCGCCGGATCGGGTGGGTGTGCTCGTGCGGAGAGGCTATCGAGCCGGAACAACCAGCAGCGCCGTGCGATGTGTGCGGCAGAATCGTCGAGATCGAAACGGACTGAAGTCTTGCCTGTCACACCGGCGCGGTGGAGCGGGATTGCTCAGCAACAGCCTGGAATCGGTCGAGTGCGCGCTGCGCGACAACGCGGAGATCGAAGTCCTCTGCCCGGAGATGCGCCGCGAGCGAAGCTTGCTCCCATTCAGAGGTTGTCATGTCGAGCCAGCGCCGGAGCTCGGCTGCGATCGCTTCGGGATCACCGGGCGGAACTGTCGATCCACAGGCTGGCGTTGGCACCGATGCGAGTCCGCCGACGTCGCTGACGACGATCGGCGTTCCGTGAGCAAGCGCCTCGATGGCCGCCTGGCCGAGCGCCTCGCGCGTCGAGGGCAGCACGAGCGTCCTCGACCGGGCCATCAACGCGTACACCTCAACGGGTGGCAGCGCCCCCAAAAAGTGTGCATCGAGGCGGTGCCGGGATGCGAGGTCCGTGAGTCGCTCGCGCTCAGGGCCCTCCCCGATGATCACGATGTTGAGGTCGCCTTTGTCTCCCATGCCGGAGACAGCGTCGAGCAGTGTGTCGATCCCCTTGGCCCCGGTGAGACTCCCGACGAAGAGAACATCTATGTCCCGGGTCGACGCAGGCTCGATCGATGCAGGCACGACGACACCGGGGGGGAGGACGCGAGCGGGCCTCTTCGGCATCCAGCGTGCCGCGATCTGGTCGGCCATGTACTCCGAGTTCGTGTGAATCTCTGCGGCGTTGTCTACGGCCCAATCGACAAGCCGCCGGTGGACACTTGACCTGGCCATGATGGCGACGTCGGAGCCGTGGGCGTAGAGCACGTACGGTCTCCGTGCGATTCGCGCAATGATCGTCGCGATGACGCCTGTCGGCTGGGTCGGATGCACCTCGAAGACGTCGGGTATCGGCTGTTGTATCAGGGCCACAAGGGCATCGAAGGACAGCATCAGGTACTTCAGGATGCCGCTTGCACGCCTCGGAGATATGACGATCACCTCTGCGCCCAGTTCCCTGTAGGCCTCCACCCGATTCCGTACGAAAGTCCCGGAGTACGGGTTTCCTTCGTGCGGGTACATGTTGGTGAGGACGCCTACAACGAGGTTGGCACGCTCTGGCGCGAGGTGCGCTGCGTCAGCTCGGTACCGGACGGTCGCTACGAAGAGGAGGGGGATCGAGCCAAGGGCCACAGCAACGACGTAGCCAATCCCCCAGAACCCACCGACGAGCGCCGCTGCGACGCCGCTGCAAACGAAGACCGTCAGGATCGCTGGAGGCACAATTGACGCGCCGACCACTCGCTTCGACATCGCGAAGGGAATCACGACCTTCGTTACCGCAGCGACGAGAAACCCGACCGCGATCCACGTCGGATCCTCGCGGCCGATCGTGAACCAGACCGCTCCAGCACCGGCTGCCCCGACTGCGGATGCAGCCACCGTTACTTGGAGCGGCCTCTGGCCCTCAGACGCGAAACGATTGACGACGGGAATTCCGGCGATCGTGACGAAGGAGGCGATGGCGAGGAGCGCAATGTAGATTCCGGCGTCAGCAAAGTCACTCCCGTAAAGCGCGAGTATTACGTCGGCGAGGGCGATGACAGATGCGGTCGCCACACCTCCGAAGAGAATGAGCGCCGTTGTTGTGTACTCGGCATCGAGGTTCGCCCGCTCTCTTGAACCTGCACCAAGGTGGGAACTCATGGAAGGAGTCAATGCGAGGCTGAGGGCTCGGGGGAGGAGATAGAGGGGGGCTGTGATCGCAAGTCCAGCCGCAAGGAGGCCAGCCTCCCGGCTTCCGTGCATAGCGGCCATGACGAGGACGGTCGCATGGATGACACCGAGGGAGACGAGGGAGCCGACCGTTGCGGTGGCGGCGAAGGGCCACAGGCCGTCAGGCGCCCTGCCACGGAATCGGGTCGGGCCGACGCCGACCGCCACGGCAACCGCTGTGACGCCTAGCGCCCACGCGACCTGGCTGCTGATCATCCAGCCGACGCTGGCGGAAGTCGAGAGCACAAGGACGAGAGTCACGGAGAACGCGAGGACTCCGATGACTTCTCCGATCGCGTACGGAGCGGCATGACCGTCCCCGAAAAGGATCCCCTTCGAAGTGATGTACAGGCCGTAGGCCGCGACGAATACCAGGCCGATTACTAAGGAGCCGGCGTTGAGCTCCGTTGCTCCCTGAAGGTCCAAGAAGGCCCACGAAGCGGCGACGGCGCCGGCGATCACGATCATCGCCCCCCGCCATGTGGCGCCGAGTGTGTTGGTTCGCATTGCTGTGTCGTGTGCTCCGGAAGCCACAGCGAGGTACCGGTTGGCTGCGGCGCCAATGCCCGCCGCGGGGATCGTCGCGATGGCGGCCACAGCCAGGATCACCGCAATGTCGCCCAGCAGCGTGGCACCAAACTCCCTGCCGACCGCAACGGTGAAGACGAAGCGTACGACGCCTGCCCCAGCCACTCCAACGATGGCGAGAAGCGTGTTTCGAGCGATACGTTGCTGCCGGCTCACGGCGCAAGCGTACCCCGTGCACTGGAACCCAGGGTTCTATTGCACCTGAAGGTGCGTGTACCTGGAGGAGCGTTGTGGCCCACAGAACGGGGGGAGCGGGGGGAGGGAGAACGTCAGGCGCCGGCGGCGAGGAGGAGCGACTCGATCTGACGGAGTGCGCCGGCGAGGGCAGCGGTGCGAACGGGCTCTCGGCGCCGGAGCGCACGGAACTGGTCGGCCGCGGCGTCTGGGGGATGCATCTTTGGAGCGGACCGACCTTCGGCGAGTTCGTTGCGCACGGCTTGAGCAATTGACTCGGGGTCGGCTGTGAGCCCCACCGTTCGTGAGCCGAGAGCCGCGGTGGCGGTCCGGACTTTGTCGTCGTACACGATCCCGACCGACGGCGTGCCGACATTTCGAGCAAGGATGACTCCGTGCAGCCGCATTGACACCATCACATCCAAATCGGCGAAGCCGCGCTCGACGTCGTTGAGATCAGTGATCGTCGACAGGCTCCTGGTGACGGAGCCTGTGACCGCGTCGAGGACGAGAGCCGTCGGCCACCTATCGTCGAGCGCCTCGATCGGTGACGCTGACAGCGGCATCCCAACGATGTTCGTGACCTGGCCGGCGCCAGCGAGCAGATCGATCGCGGACGCGACTGAGCGAGAGATGCGCCGTGTCTCGACACCGTTGATCCACGGCCTGATGCAGACGCCGAGGGTTGCTCCCTGCTGTGGGGGGCGCTGCCGGGAGTGTTCGGACGCAACGACCGCCAGGTCAGGGATGACCCCAACATGCGCGACGCCGAGATCTGAAAGGATCTGCCTGCTGTTTTCATCTCTCACGGAGATGGTGGCGCACCTGTCAAGAATCCGCCTGGTCAAGCGCCTTGCGGCCGATCCGATGAGAGGCCCAACTCCGATGCCGATCACCCCCACGGGCACCCCCCGTTGGGCTGCCCGGGCCGTGATAGCGTCGTAGTAGGCGAGTCCGCGATCCCGGTGACGGTTCCCGAATCCGCGAGCGTTGTGAAGGATCCCTCCCGGCCCGATGATCACGGCATCGGACCCTGCAACGGCTTCGAGCACTTCAGACAGGCCGCGCCCGACCGTCTCGACTTCCGGCGGCGCCCACAGAGATCTCCCCCCCCACGCCACAACGACGGTCGACCCGGAGAGTGCTTGAGAAGCGATGTCGGCGAGGCGCGCCGCGAGGATGTCGTCCCCAAGGTTGCCCTCTCCAGCGTATCCGGCAACTACGATTCTCACTCGGCCTGCTCCACGACTCAGTAAATCATCGGTGTCTTCTGCATTCACTCTGCAAGGTAAGCAAGCATACGCGTCGGTAAGCTCACTCTGTCGTGGTGTATGTTGTTTCTCTTGTCGCCGTTATCGCCCTGCTACCCGTTGCTCTCTTCGTCGCCATCGCCCTGTTTGCGTGGCGAATACCAGAGCCTGCGCCCCGAGGAAGCCGGAGTCGCCGCGTCATTGCGATCATCCCTGCACATAACGAGGAGTCGGTGATCGAAGGCATTCTCGCCGACCTCGCCGACCAGGACTATCCGTCGGATCATCTCGAAGTCCATGTCGTAGCCGATCGCTGCACAGACTCCACCGCTGAGAGAGCCGGCCGACTCGCTGTTGTGCATGATCGCGCGAGCGGTGAGGAGACCAAAGGCGCCGCGATCGGGTGGCTGGTCGGACGGATGACCATCGGATCGAGCGATATCGTCGTCATATTCGACGCCGATGCACGCGTCGGCTCGGATGTCATAGCCGCGCTGAGCGATGGCGCCGACAGCGGCTTCCGCGCCATGCAGGTGTACCTGGACACGCCGAATCCTGACGAATCCTACGTTGCGCTGGCCGGAGCGCTGTCTCAGTGGATGTCGAACAGGCTCATCGATCTTCCGCGCAGAAACCTCGGCATGTCGTGCAGCCTCCTCGGCACCGGATTCGCGCTCGTAGGGGATCTCACGCGCAAACTCGAAGACACCGGGCTTGGAATGACCGAGGACCAGGCACTGAGCGATCGCTTTGCGATCGAAGGTGAGCAGGTCATCTGGCTCCATCACGTGCACGTACTCGACGAGAAGCCCGCAACGATCGATGTCCTCACGCGCCAGCGAGCAAGATGGGCCCAGGGAAGAGCCCTGGGACGAAGGCGGTCACTTCGCGCCCTGCTCTTCGACGACGGATCGTGGTCCCTCAGCCGCCTCGATCGCATCGTGAGGCTGATTCTCCCAGGTCGGACGATATCTGCAACGATCCTGGCAGGCATCGCCGCCGCGGCCTTCATGTGGCCGTCCGTGCTCGTGTTCTCGCCATTCGTCATCATCGGGCTGCTCACAATCGCGGTCAGCCTGTCCGTGGCCGCCCTTCTCGCCGAAGGCGCGGGCACCGCTCGAGTAGCGAAGATTCCCATCATCGGGCTGTTCGCGCTGCTCTGGATACCGGAACGGATCCTTGCACGGAGAGATCGCTCGTGGTATCACACGCCGCACGAGGGCGCCGGCGGTGGCTGAGCAACCCAGCGTCTCGATTCTGATCCCAACCCTCAACGAGGAGCGGCACATCGGCGACGTCCTCGAAGCCTGTATCGCACAGACCTACCCGGCTGAGCTGATCGAGGTGTTCGTTGTAGATGGCGGTTCGACCGATGACACTCGCAAGGAGTTCGACCGGTTTGTTGGTCGGCTACCGGCACTCGCATGGTTGGACAATCCCGATCGACGCCAAGCAGATGGCCTCAATCTCGCCTCCAACCAGTCGACCGGCGAGGTGCTCGTGCGTTGGGACGCACATGCCCGGTACCCCGACGACTACGTCGAGACTGCGGTCCGTCTGCTCCAGGATCCTGGCGTTGACGTTGTCGGTGGGCAGTGGACACCGACCGGTACCTCCACGTTCGAGGACGCCGCGGCCGCCGCGATGGCGTCACGGATCGGTGTCGGGAGTGACCGCTACGCCCCGGTAGACCGCCGGAGGGTCGTTGACACCGTGAGCTGCGGCGTGATGACCCGCGAGACATTTGACGCCGTGGGCGGATTCGACACATCCTTGTGGCCGGCGGGAGAAGACGCAGATCTGATGTTTCGCATCCGCGCTGAGGGCGGCGTTGTCGTGCTCGACCCGACTCTGGAGGTGTTGTACTTCCCGAGAGGAACGACGCGTGAGCTTGCGAGGCAGTATTACGGCTACGGTCTTGCCAAAGCGGCCATGCTGCTGAAGCATCGGGCGTTTCCCTCGCTCCGGCCACTCGCTCCTGCGCTCCTTGTCGGTGCGTTGGTTGCGAGCGTCGTGAGTCCGTGGCCGGGTGGCTCGACGAAGTGGATTATCTCCGCGTACGGTGGCGTACTTGTCGTCGGATCGATCGTCTCCGTCCAAGGATCCCTGAGCAGGCGGCTCCGTGCGGCGGGCGTCGCGCCTCTGATGCACATCCCTTACGGCGTCGGCGTGTGGGTCGGTCTCGGCTCGGCTGCAGTCGGTCTTCTGGCCTCCGGACCATCTCCGACAACGGAGAAAAACGGGGGTCGTGGCTCGTGATCGGCAGAATTTTCCGCCATTCGACCGTGTACGTCGTTGCGGTGGTGTTCCAGCGCGGACTCCCGCTCGTGCTGCTGCCGATCGTTGCGTCGCAGCTATCAGGTTCTTCTATCGGTGCGATCGGCCTCGGCGTCCTTGTAGCCGGCGCCGTGTCGTTGATAGCGACACTCGGGCTCAATGTCGCCACGATTCGATACCGTGCCGATGAGTCTGGCGTGTCGCTCCGGTCGTGGTCGTCACTGTTCGTCGTGCAACTCGGCTGGTCGTTGCTCGTCGGTCTTGTCTTCCTTGGGATCGCGACTGCCTGGCTCCCTTGGGACGCCTCGGAGGGGGGACGGGCGCTTGCACACAGCGCCATAGCTCTCGGCCTCGCCCAGAGCTGGCTGCAGATGGCGACCGCGTCCTACAGGGCCCGCCAGAAGCCAGGCGGGTATCTCGCGATCACAGCCGCAGTGTTCGCGATCTCGATACCGACCGCCGTGATCCTGACACAGAGCCTCGGTACCGTGGGCTATCTCCGGGGTCTTGCGATCGGCGCAGCGGTCCCAGCCATCATCGGAGTGGCGCTGTCCATCAGTCGACCGACGTTCGACCGTAAATTTCTGTTTGGGGCATTGTTGCTCTCCGCTCCGTTCATGGTCCACTGGGCTGCGACATGGGGACTCATGGGATTCGACCGCATTCTCATCGATCGGTATGTCGGCCTCGAGGCAGTCGGCGTCTTCTACCTCGCGTTCCTCTACGCGTCGATACCGCTTCTGGTCGCCGAATCCTTCGGAACCGCGTGGCTACCGGCGTTCCTGAATGCCGACGTTGACGATCGAACTCTTGGTCGCCTTACCGCCGTTGTCTCGCTCGGCATTGCAGGTCTTGTTGTGCTCGGCATCGGCGCCGCAATCATGATCATGCCGTTGCTCTATGCCGACCTTGACGCCGCGGTGCTCCCGCTCCTGGCCATCCTCGCTCCGATGGCGATCATTCGGGTGCCTCACATAGTCGCCACCGCTCCGATCGTGGCGGCGCACCGGACGACGACTCTCGGGTTTTCCTCAGTGGGCGCTGCCGCCGTCAACGTGACGGCCGTCGTCGCGGTCGTCGGTTCTTTCGGCCTCGCCGGAGTCGCGTGGTCAAAGATCCTGGCATTCGCCGTTGCGTCGCTCTGGCTGTGGCTCGCAGCGATGCCCAGGGCTACCTGGCCGGTCGGCCTGGTTACCATTTTCTCAGGAGCGGTCGTATCGGGAATTTCTGTTGGACTGACATCGGCTATCGGTCAGGGCGCAATGGTGGCGCCGATCGTTGCGCTCTTCACCGTGACAGGCCTAGCAACGATTGCCGTCGCGTTGCGTTACTTCGTCGTACACTTTGGTGTGCCTGAGACGGAAGAACACGGCGTGGGGACCCTTCAGTGAGACGTTGTCCCTGCCGATGCTTATGTCTGTCGGGTTGCCTGTACAACCGCGGGAAATGGGAACATGAGTAAGGTCGCTAAACGCGCAGTGATCGTTGGCTTCCTGACCGTTGTCGCGTTCGTCGCGGTCTCAGGGGTTCACATCAAGTGGACGCCCGCGCCCGCCATCGTTGCAACGGTTGCGCTCTCTGGAACGCCGACCGGTACGGTGTTCGAGTCCGCGGTGATCGAGGTAGACGCGACGCTCGCAGGCATGTCGTGGAGGGGCCGGGCTCCTCAAGCTGTCTGGGTGAGGGCGTCGGAGACAGGCGCCGAATGGTCGGAGTGGATCCCCCTCGGAATTCACGCCGAGCACGCCCCCGACCCCGGAACCGGTGAAGCCGACGCGACCAAAGCTGCAACGGATCCTGCGTACTTCGGTCCGGTCTCGTTCTTGCAGTACCGAGTCTTGGACACGTCCACCGAATTCACGGCCTCTGCTGTCGGGCGCTTCTCCGCTGAGATCGTCGAGACATCCGGACGCGGACTCGACCTTCGCGAGAGAGTCGTCCGCCTCCTCGGCTCGATCGAGCTCGGCGCGGGATCGGAAGCTGAGGGAGTCCCTGGAACGCCCACCATTATTTCCAACGAGGCGTGGGGCGGCCCGCAGTGCATCGCCGGCGCCCAGCCTCGCAAGCTCCCACAGGTCCACAGAGCAGAGTTCGTGATCGTGCACCACGCAGGGAACAACAGCTACGCGGCGGGACAGGAAGCACGCGACCTCATCTACTCGATCTGCACGTACCACGTGTCCACCCGCGGTTGGTGGGATATCGCCTACAACTTCCTCGTCGACCGGTACGGGAACATCTACGAAGGCCGCAGGGGATCGCTCGAAGGGCAGATACAGGGAGGTCACACGGCGGGATTCAACTCGTACAGCGTCGGTGTAGCGGTTATGGGGAACTTCCAAGCCGGCCATCCCGATGGCGGCGTACCAACTCCCGAGGCGATTGCCGCCCTCGAGGAGTTCCTCGCCTGGCGGATGGATTTCCACCACATTCCGGCCTTGGGCGTCGTCACGGTTGAGTCCCTCGGATCAACCAAGTGGCTAGCAGGCGTCGAAGTCACACTAAACCGCATAGCCGGGCACCTGGACGCATCGGCGACTGTGTGTCCCGGCTCATACTGCTACGACCTGCTTCCTGACATTCGAGCGCGCGTCGCTCTTGCGGGTGAACCCAAATTCAGCCTCGACTTCTCTCACTTTGATCCCGTCATTCCCGGCTCGACGGGGAATCTGATCCTGCACGCTCCGGTGGACGCTCCATGGACCGTGTCGGCTACCCGGCGCTTCGGGGAAACCGTATGGACCGTGTCAGGGACGGGTCCGGGATCGGTTCCGTGGGACGCTCCCGTTGAGCCCGGCCCATACACAGTCAGGGTCGACTTCGGTCCGCTCGGATTCCATGAGCAGGTGATCCAGGTGGGGAGCTATGAGTGGCCGTTCGTCGACGATGAGGGCAGCTTCGCTGTGGCGGAGATCGTAGCCATGTGGAAGCGGGGCATCACCGTTGGGTGCGATTGGAATCGGTTCTGCCCCGGCGGGACGCTCACGCGGGCTGAGGTCGCAACATTTGTTGCACGGGCAATGGACGGTCAGGACCGGTATCCCGCATACCAAGGTGATTACAGCGACGTCGCTGCAAGCGAATGGTATACCGGCGCCATCGAGTTCCTTGTCGATGAAGGTGTGCTCCCGGGAGGGGGCGGAGAGTTCGGTGTCAACTACGCGTCAACGCGAGCGCTTCTGGTCGATCTGGTGCTCGCGGCGGTAGGAGATACGAATTATCCCGTGTATCAGGGCTATTTCACGGATGTCCTCGAAGGAGTGTGGTACACCCAAGAGATCGAGCGCGCCTACGAGCTGGGTATTGCCCGCGGCTATCCGGATGGGACGTTTCGGCCCGAAGGCACGCTGACCCGCCAGGAAGCGGCGGCCTTCCTTATGCGAGGCCTCTGACGGACTAGTCCAATCGTTCAAGATTTACTAGTCAGCCGTCGATACATGCCACATGGCGCTGAGACCGCGATCGTTCACCGTGTCCGTTGGTGTTGCCCTGTTTGTGTTGACGGGGCTGCTTGCTGTTCCCTTCGATGCTGAACCTACTCAAGCGGCCGAACCGGCAGAGCTGATCTTCCCTGTGATCGGGTCCAACCATTACTCAGACACCTTCGGTGCTTGTCGTGGAAGCGGCTGTTCGCGGACGCATGACGGTGTTGACATCATGGCGCCGAAGATGACTCCTATCGTTGCGGTGGATGACGGCGTTGTCCGCTACGTCAACTGGAGTTGGACCGCCGAGGGCATCGATCCGACCCGCTGCTGCACGATGGCCATAGAGCACACAGACGGGTTCGAATCCTGGTACATCCACATGAACAACGACACACCCGGCACAGACGACGGGAACGGTTGGGGAATCGCTGACGGCATCGTCCCTGGCGTCCAGGTGTACGCCGGGCAACTCATCGGTTGGGTCGGGGACTCCGGAAACGCAGAGAGCGCAGGTTCGCACCTCCACTTCGAGTATCACGCCCCGGACGGCACGGTGCTTAACCCCACACCGTACGTCGATGGCGCTCAGGTGATTTCCGCACCGATCGGAGCGGTGACGTACAACGTCGACTTCACTCACTTCACGCAGGTCGTCGCTCCCTCCGAATCCACACTCGTGATCGACACGTTCGGATCGGGCATCTCGTGGACCGCTGAGGTCAAGCGTCGAATGGGAGGGGTCGTCTTCACCGCCTCGGGAACAGCATCGGGGACGATCCTGTGGAGCGCCGCCGGCGTAGTCGCGGGACCGTACACGGCGACCGTCGACTTCGGTCCGTACGGCAAGGTGGAGCACGCGATCCAGGTGGGTGACTACGAGTGGCCGTTCATTGATGACGAGGGATCGTACGCGGTGACAGAGATCGAGGAGATGTGGGACAGGGGCATCACAGAGGGCTGTGACTGGAATCTGTTCTGTCCGAACGACCTGTTGACGAGAGCTCAGCTCGTGACGCTAATTGCCCGGTCCATGACCGAGACCGTGGATTGGCCTTTGCACCAGGGTTCCTACTCAGACGTTGCGCCCGGCCAGTGGTATACAGGCCCGATCGAGTACCTGGTGCAGCAGGGCGTTCTTCCAGGAGGCGGCGGCGAGTTCGGCGTCCACGAACCTGCAACGCGAGCCATGGTCGTTGATGTCATGATGAACGCGATCGGGGATACCGCGTATCCTCCATATCAAGGCTACTTCTCGGACGTGGCCGAGGCGGAATGGTTCACCCAGAAGATCGAGCGAGCACACCAGCTCGGGATCGCACTGGGATATCCCGATGGGACTTTCCGGCCCCACGCAACCCTGACACGCGAGGAGGCAGCCGCCTTCCTCATGCGAGGCCTCTAGAGCCGGTACCCAGGGTTCGCGATCCGGTATACGCCGCAGCCAGCCCACAGAACGTCGTGAACTGGAACCCTGGGTTCTGTTGCACCTGTGGGTGCGTGTGGCCCAGAGAACGGGACATCCTCCCGAAAAGTCGGTTCTACTCCCAGGTGACCGTCTGGGTTGTCGGAACGATCGACACCCAGATGTAGCCTGGCTCGATCGTGACGGCCGACCCGTCAAGGTTCGTCAACGTGATGCTGTCAGCGACTGCCTCGCGAGTCCACACTGCAGGCCCGATTCCGCCGTCATACAGTACGAGCGCTTCACCCGTTCCTACGAGGTCCATGGCTGGGACAGCGGTCCCGTATGACGGCTGGGATGGGCGAGCCGTGTATTGGTCTGCCATGATGACGATCAGCGTGTCAATCGTCACCTGCTCCTCGGCGCCGTCGGTGTCGTAGCTCAAGTGGGGCTCTTCAGCGTAGGAGTGCAGATACTTCCCCAACACATCGTCCCATTCCCAGATGGATGGCGGCTGATTAGAGAACGGAATCGTCAACCGCGATGCGGACTCTTGGAGTTCTTCACTCTCGCCGAACGTGAACATGTTTCCGGGGAACACGTTGCCCCATCGACCTTCGACGTACGCCCGAAGAACCTCGGTGTCTGCATACAGATTGTGCGGGGCACGCCTCGAGTTGTCCCTGTATGTGCCGTTCTTGGTGTCCTCGAGCAGTTTCGTCCCCGACGCCTTGACTTTCCGGAGGATCCATGTGGAGCCGCCCGAAACCTGGAGCGGGACATCGATCGGGTTGACGATGGCGGGATCGGTGACACGCAGAGACCGGACGGGTCCGACTTTCTGCACCTCAAAGCGGTCGTAAAAGGCGATGAATCTTGTCAGCCCCGCCTCAACGGGAAGTTCGTACACGATATCGGCGTACTGGAGACCCGTATGGGGCCTGGCTCTCGGGTGGTTGTCGATCTTGATCGCAATGACGCCGAGGCTCTCGTCCGTGAGGGGTTCGAGGCCGTTGACCGTGTCGAACACTTCGATCGGTGGGAGCGTAGATGTCGTGGTCGCAGGGAGGGTCGATGTCGTGGCGGGAGGCAACGTCGGTAGCGGCGCCAGGATCGTGGTCGTGGTCGTGGCCGGAGGCACTACGGCGCTCGGTGAGCATGCAGCAGCGACGAGCGCGACTCCTGCCACGAGAAGAAAGGGGGTCTTGGCCATGACCGCAAGTGTACGAGGCGACGTGGCTAGTCCGGTTCCCAACTACCTATAAAGGTCCGGCGTTAGGATTCCGATGTTTAGGCATCCGATGCGAGGCGAAACCTTGGCTCAACATCTGTTCAGGACTCCGCTGCTCGCAGCGATCATCGTCGCCTTGTTGAGCAGCGCGATGCCCGCGATTGCAACGGAGGGAACATCGGGTGAGCCTGCTCTCGTCAAGCGTGTGCAGGCAGACGGGACCGCACGGTGGGAGCGCGTCTCGAACGCACAGATGCGAGCGCTGGTGTCGCGCACACCCGGCGCCGTCATTGCCGTGTCTGAGGACGCACTGATCACACAGCTCGCCGCTCCGAACGACCCCCTGTACTCGGAGCAGTGGAACTTCCAACAGATTCAAGCCGAAGCCGCCTGGACGCACGCGACCGGCTTGGGGGTCGTAGTAGCGGTCATTGATTCCGGCGTCACCCCC
>JASJXX010000098.1 GCA_030123765.1 Actinomycetota bacterium
CTCAGATGGGCCACCCCCATCAGCATCCTCAAGGACAACGTCCCCGAAGAGCACACCTAGCGACATCAGCACCGTCGGCCTTCTCCCGGTTTCGGCGCACCCAACAGCGCTACCCGGTTGCCGTAGGTCTCGAACTTCTGCTCCATCTCGTAGTGAGCCAGCCCGATGTCCTCAAAGGAGAAGATCTTGCCGAGGCACGGATCGATGTCACCGTTCACCACGAGCTGGTTGTACGAAACCGCCTGCTCATCGTTGGTTCCATGCGAGCCCTGAAAGCGCTTCTGGCGGGTCCAGTGATACCTCAGGTCCACCGTGGCTGAATAGCCCGTTGTCCCTGCGCAGATGACGACCATACCGCCCGGTTCACAGACGAAGATACTGGTCGGCACGGTCGCCTCCCCGGGATGCTCGAGCACGATGTCCGGGTTACGGCGCTCACCCAGAACATCCCATATCGCTTTGCCGAAGCCTCGCGCCCCGGTCAACCATTCCTTCTGTCCTGCTGCGTCCTCCCAGTGGGGAGGAACGCCCCAGTGGGAGAAGTCGCCCCGATTGACGTATCCAACTGCGCCGAGTCGTTTGCAGTACTCACCCCGCTCCGGGTTCGACACGACCGCCACTGCCCGTGCGCCGTGGTTGGAGATCAACTGGATAGCCTGGCTTCCAAGTCCACCCGACCCTCCCCAGACCAGGACCAGGTCGTCGTCTTTGAGTGTGTGCCCTTCCCACCCGAAGAGCATCCTGTACGCAGTGGTGCCCACCAGGGTCGGTGCGGCAGCTTCCTCCCACGTGAGATGGGGTGCCTTGGGAAGCACCTGATGTTCCTGGGCGACGCAGAACTGCCCGAAGGACCCGAAGTTTGTGTTGTAACCCCAGATGGCGGCTGACGGTCCCAACATGGGGTCCTTACCTGCCTCGATCCACGGGTCGTCCGGATTCCACCAGCCCGGATGGGTAATGACTTCGTCGCCGACGGCGACGCCCTCGACTTCGTCGCCCACGGCATACACGACACCGGACGCGTCGCTCCCTCCGATGTGGAAGTCATTGGGGTCGCCGGCCTTCTGACGAACGGCAATGACATCTATCGGGATGCCGTGGGCTGCCCACACATTGTTGAAGTTGATGCCGGCAGCCATCACCCCGATCAGCACCTCATTGGCCTTCGGTTCGGGAACAGGAAGCTCTTCGATCTGGAACGCGGTGCGGGGATCACCAAAACGATCCTTTCTGATCACCTGGGCCCACATCGTGTCCGGTACCTCGCCCGGAGGTGGAAGTGTTCCAATGGGAGGGGGACTGGCCGTCACGTCTCTCTCCTTCTTCGAACTTTCATGGCAGGGATGGAGTACCGTACGGTACTGAACTCTCATTTGTCAAACAAATAGGAGCAAACGGGCAGCATCCCGTTTCCGACCCGGCCTACATTTTCGCAAGACATCACGCTGCAACTAGGCAGGATCTATGAGCATCAAGTACGACATCGAACCAGCCAGTCTTTCCGTCCAGATCGCAGACGCCATCCGCGAAGCGATCGTCGAAGGTCGCCTCAAGATTGACGAGCGCCTCCCTACCGAACAGGAACTCGCTGACCGTTTCAATGTTTCGCGTCCCACCGTTCGTGAGGCTCTCAAGCGCCTTGCAGCTCACAACCTCATCCGGTCGCGCCGCGGACCGGCAGGCGGCACCTTCGTCAATCGTCCCAGCGAGGAAGAAGGCAGGGCCGAGCTTGCTACGACGGCCGCTCTCATGGTGAGCCTCGACGTTTTCTCTCTTCCTGAGGTCGCCGAGGCAAGGTGGCAGCTGGAGCAGGCATGTATACCTCTCGCCGTTGCCAACCGCCGGCCGGCTGAGCTGGATACGATGATCGCAGAGGTGCGACGCCAGGAAGATCCAGACTTGAGCGACGAGGAGTTCTGTGCTTCGGATGTTAGGTTTCACAGGGCGCTTGTCGATGCGACCCATAACCCAGTTCTTCGCTTTACGTTGGCGACGGTCATCGAGGGGTTACAGCCTGCAGTGAACATGGCGGTCTACCGGTTTCGGGAGAGGGCACCGCTCGTCGATCAGCATCGTCGCCTGTACGAGGCCATCAGGGATGAAGATGTGAGCGCCGCCATCGAAGTGCTGTCGGAGCAGATGACCTATCTTCGTGCGAGTTACGACAGAGCCCAAGCTTGGCGAGAGGGGCGCGACCAGTTGGAAGACACTCAGCACCTCACCATCGCGGGAGAGAAAGAGACGGGCGCAGTATGACCGATCTATTCGACACCGTGTACCGTAGGTCGCTCGAGGATCCCCGCGGATTTTGGGCCGAAGCCGCCGCGGACATTGTTTGGACCAAACCATGGGACGCCGTCCTCGACGAAGAGGCCAGCCCTGCGCCCCGCTGGTTCGTGGGCGGTGAACTCAACACCTGTTACAACGCGCTCGATCGGCACGCAGACGGTGGCCGGGCCGACCAGGCAGCCTTGATCTACGACAGCCCTGTGACTGGTGTCACGAAGTCGTTCACATACTCCGAGTTGCGCGATCTCGTCGCCCGTTTCGCCGGCGTGTTGGCCAGGCGTGGTGTGGAGAAGGGCGACCGCGTGATCGTCTACATGCCCATGATCCCTGAAGCGGTAGTGGCGATGCTGGCTTGTGCCCGCCTCGGTGCGGTGCATTCGGTCGTCTTTGGCGGCTTCGCCTCAAACGAACTAGCCGCGCGGATCGACGACAGTGAGCCGAAGGTTGTGGTGTCCGCCTCCTGTGGCATCGAGACCGCCCGCGTGATCGAGTACAAATCACTGCTCGACAAGGCAATCGAGTTGGCGCGACACAAACCAACCCACTGCATCATATTTCAGCGTGAGATGGTGAAAGCAGATCTACAGCCTGGCCGCGATCTCGACTGGGAAGAGGAGATGGCATCCACCACACCGCACCCATGCGTCCCGGTTGCTGCGACCGATCCGCTCTATATCCTCTACACGTCCGGCACCACCGGTCAGCCGAAGGGCATTGTCCGTGACAACGGGGGCCATGCGGTCGCCCTGAAATGGACGATGAAGCACATCTACAACATTGAGCCCGGTCAGGTCTACTGGGCGGCGTCAGACGTCGGCTGGGTGGTGGGCCACTCCTACATCGTGTACGGACCGCTTCTTTACGGGTGCACAACTGTCCTGTATGAGGGTAAGCCGGTTGGTACCCCGGACGCAGGGGCGTTCTGGAGGGTGATTGCCGATCACGGGGTGTCATGCATGTTCACCGCCCCCACCGCAATACGTGCCATCCGCCAACAAGACCCTGAAGGAGCCCTCATCGCCGGATACGATTTGAGTCAGTTCGATTCGCTCTTCCTGGCGGGTGAACGTTGCGACCCTGACACCCTCGGCTGGGCACAGCACATGTTGGGCGTGCCCGTGATCGATCACTGGTGGCAAACCGAAACCGGTTGGGCGATCGTCTCCAACTGTCTTGGGATCGAACCCCTGACGGTAGTTCCCGGCTCACCGACTCGTCCAGTACCCGGTTGGGACCTGCGCGTCATGGGACCCGACGGGGAAGATCTACCCACAGGGGAAACCGGCGCGCTGTGCGTTAAGTTGCCCATGCCTCCCGGGGCGTTCCCCACGCTTTGGAACGCTGAGCAGCGCTTCACCGACACCTACTTCTCGACATATCCAGGGTTCTACGAAACCGCTGACGCCGGGTTCATCGACGAAGACGGCTACGTCCACGTAATGGCTCGTACCGACGACGTGATCAATGTGGCCGGCCACCGCCTCTCCACAGGAGCGCTCGAGGAAGTACTCACCTCACACCCCGATGTCGCTGAATGTGCAGTATTGGGAGTGGCGGACGTCCTCAAAGGCCAGATCCCTGTCGGCTTTCTCGTGCTGAAGGCGGGGGCTGAGCGCGACAAGAAAGCAGTTGCCTCTGACGTGATAGCTATGGTGCGCGAACGGATCGGCCCGGTGGCTGCTTTCAAGTTGGCAGTGGTCGTCGCACGTCTGCCAAAGACCCGGTCGGGAAAGATCCTCCGCGCCACGATCGCCAAGATCGCAGACGGCAAGTCATGGACGATGCCAGCAACCGTAGACGACCCCGAGATCTTCGCCGAGATCGGGGCTGCACTGGAGACACTGGGATACCCGAGATGACACAATCCACAACCCTCAACCCGTTATGCTGTCCCAACTGCGGAGAATCGACTGCATCGCCGGGCCACTCGACCGGGCGTGGCGCTCGGGACAGCGCGCACTGATCGCAAGGTTGGCGCAGGGTTTCGACAGCTCAACGGTACGTAGCCGGATGCTATTACGTGGCCCGCCGTGTGGCCGAGGCCACCTGAGGTGACGAACCCGAGCATCGCTGTTCGTCGAGCTGCTCAGGAGAGGTGGCCAGCCGAAGACTCCCCACGGCGTGGTACCCGGTGATGATGGCGATGCGAGCGGGTCTCTCGTCGGTGAGCGCTCCTCACTGGTCGTCGCAGTGAGGCGTTCCGACGTTGCTAGTTCTGGACAGGATCCATTGCTGACCATGTGGAACGTCGCATCCTTTGTCTGACGTGGAGCTGGTATCCGTGCCCGCAACCTCGATGTCGGCGGGGCTAGACCTTCCTACCGATTGTCAGTTTCAGCCTCCTGGCCTTCACGTCGCGCAGGATCTCACGCGCCGCGTTGTGGCCGGGGATGCCACTG
>JASJXX010000099.1 GCA_030123765.1 Actinomycetota bacterium
TTGCGCCCTCCACTTCGATAAAAACCCCCTCAGCGTCGTTCCCGACGAATCCGCCTAGCCCAAGCTCGGTGGCCAGGCCGAATACGAACGGCCGGAATCCGACCCCCTGCACCACTCCGGTCACTCTGATCCGACGACGCGTCGGCGCCTCGTTCGTGGAGACGTGTGGAGAGGCGCCGCTGTCGAGAGAGAGGCCCATCAGCGCGCCGCCCTCGTCGATCGATCCACTCTCCACGTATCGAGCTCCGCGATCGCAACGCTCTCGATCACGAGTCCGTCGCCTCCACACGCCGGGCACTGGTCGAGTCGCCCACCCCGGTAGTCCGCTCCACAATCGAGACATCGAAGGAGGGGATCGAGGTGAACCCATTCGACGCGAGCCTCTTCTAACGGGGTTCCCTCCACCACCGCCGACCATGCGTCTGCCGCCACCTCAACGATCACATCGGGAGAGATTAAAATCCGGACTTCGGTAACGATCCGGCCACGCGATTCGGCGAGAAGCTGCGCTGCCACCTTCCCAACGGGACCGCGCTCATGCACGCTGATGACTCGTGTGACCTGACGGTTCGATCACACCCCACGACTCGAGAATATCGCGACCCGCAGCGACCATCTCCTCCAAGCGCTGCTCCGCACCCGATGTTATTCCATATCCCGTGTCGAGGGAGAAGGGCGCCATTCCCACGCCCGCGATCTCCATTGTCCCGTGACCTGCCAATTCGGCTGCCGCGAGCACCTGGCTTATCCCGATCTGATGGGCAGAGAAGAGGATTTGATGGCCTGCCCGGACTTCATCGGCGGTGAGCACAAGGATGTCGCCCGGCGCTGCCTTCTCGGAGGTCACCGCGTCGAAAATCAGCAGATGCGTCCGGCCCGCCACGGTCGGGAGCAGTTCGACGCCGAGGGTCCCCCCATCGACGGTGTCGACACCGGGAAGCTGCTGTTGTGCGAGCGCTCGCATCGCGGCTACTCCGACACCCTCATCGCTGAAGAGCTCGTTTCCGAGTCCGAGGACGAGCGTCGGGCTCGGACTCGTCATCACCCTCGGTCCGTCGGAACGTGCTTCCGGCCCGAGAAAATAGAGGAGATTATTCCCGATCGCTCCTCGCTGTCGGCCAGCCATGCGGAGTACACGTGGTGGATGACAAACCCCCAGATGAACCACATGATGAGACGATGGATGAGGCGAGCCATCGGGATGGGCGTGAGAGAGAATACCCAATTCGTTGAGTCCCACAGCAGCGAACCCGGATACTGGAGGCCCCAGAGGGCGAGTCCCAGCACGATCTGGACGAGGAACATCACGAATAGCAACAGGTAAGCGAAACCAGCCAACGCGTTGTGGCCGACCACTCGCGGAATCTCCCTGCGGATGAGCAGATAGAACAGGAGCGTGGCCCGCCCGTTCTCTCTCCGCTCTTTCGAAACCGGCAGAAATTGATCCCACCTGGCCCAGCGATTCCCGGTGAACGCCCAGATGATCCTACCGAGGATCGCTGACATAAACACGAGTGCAGACAAGTTATGGATCGCTCTCATCCATCCCATGGTGAAGCCCGGCTCGGCGCCTGCAACGAGGAACGGCCTGCCGATGTAGAAGCCGGTGATCGAGAGCACGATGACCGTTGCGAACACCGTCCAATGGATCACTCTGACAGGGAGCTCCCAGACTCTGACGACCGCCTCCTCCCGGACGGATTCGATGCGCCCCGGAGGGAGCGTCCCTACCGCGCCCTTGGAGGTGTCGTTGGGGGTCATAGCACCGTTACCTCCACCACCGGATTGCCGTCCTTGTCGATGATGTGCGCGGCGCATGCCATGCAGGGATCGAAGGAGTGGATGGTTCTGAGGATTTCGAGGGGCTGCTGTTGGTCTGCGATCGGCGTTCCGATGAGCGCAGCCTCGTAGGCGCCGCGTTGCCCGTTGGCGTCTCTCGGGCTCCCGTTCCACGTCGAAGGCACGACGATCTCATACCGATCGATCTTCTGATCGACGATCTTTATCCAGTGTGAGAGAGCGCCTCTCGGAGCCTCGTGCATTCCGAAGCCGATCGCTTCCTTGGGCCATGTGTCCGGTTCCCACAGCTCACCGTTGTGAATCTGGAGATCGCCTGCCGCGATGTTCGCCGTGAGCTGGTCGAGCAGCGTGAGCGAATGCTCCGCAAGTACCAGGGACTCAATCCCTCGCGCCGCGGTGCGACCGATCGTGGAGAAGAGCGCCTCGGGACCTACCCCTAGCTCACCGAGGGCCCAGTTCACCGCGTCGACGACCTCTTTGCGGCCGGAGGCGTACGCAACGAGCATCCGGGCGAGTGGGCCGACTTCCATTGCAACGTCGTCGTACCGGGGCGCCTTGATCCACGAGTACTTTCCGTCGGTGTCGAGGAAGTCGTACGGGGGCTTCGGGCCGGTGTAGTTCGGGGTCGTCTCACCGTCGAAGGGTTGGAGCGCGACATCGTCCCCGGCTTCGTAGCTGTACCAGGAGTGTGTCACGTACTCGGCGATCTTCTTCGGATCCACCGGGTGTACCGTGGACAGATCCTTGTTCAGGATTATGCCTCGAGGGAGGAAGAGGCCGTCGGGATCCTCGGATGGGTTAGCGGCGCCCGCAGGGAACTCGCCGAAAGCAAGGAAGTTGCCGAGACCGCCGCCGATCTGTGTCCACTCCGGATAGAACGATGCGACGAGCAGCAGGTCGGGGATGTAGGCCTGCTGGACGAAGCGCAGACCCTCCTCAAGGAGCGAGCGTAGCTTCGCGAGGGTTGCCGCGTTGATAGCGTTCTGACTGTTCGGATCGATCGGGATCGCAACCCCTCCGACGAGATACGTCTGGAGATGCGGGTTCTTCCCGCCCAGCAGCGCGTGGATCTCGATGTACTGACGCTGAAACTCCAGAGCGTCGAGGTAGTGGCTGAACGCGAGGAGGTTTCCCTCCGGTGGGAGCTTGTACGCCGGATGGCCCCAGTAGCCGTTGGAGAACGGCCCGAGCTGCCCTTTCGCCACGAAGTCTGCGAGGCGCGCCTTCACCGCCCGGAAATGACCGGTTCCCGACTTCGGGTAGTCGGAGATCGACTGCGCCAGCTCGGCGGTTCCTTCGGGATCCGCGTCGAGCGCGGAGATGATGTCGACCCAGTCGAGCGCGTGCAGGTGGTAGAAGTGCACCACGTGATCGTGGACGAACTGCGATGCCGTGATGAGCTGGCGGATGAGCTGCGCGTTGAGCGGCGGTGTGATTCCGAGCGCGTTCTCCACGGCGCGAACAGACGCAAGCGCGTGCACCGTCGTGCACACACCACAGATGCGCTGGGTGAAGTACCAGGCGTCGCGCGGATCGCGGCCCGAGAGAATCTTCTCGATACCGCGCCACATTGTGCACGATGACCACGCATCCGTGATTTGGTCTCCGTCCACCTGGGCCTCTATTCGGAGATGGCCTTCGATTCGTGTGATGGGGTCAACGACGATCTTGCTCATGTTTCATCCCCATCCGTGTCGGCTTCCTGGCCGGATCCTTGGTCAGTCCCTTCGTTGCCGTCGGCTTCTGCGGATCGTATGCTGATCGGAGTCGACCGCCTGCGCTGGACGGCCTTCGCGACACCGTGGGCGCCGAAGCCGACGGCTGTCGCTCCGAGGATCCCGAGGCCGATGCTGTCGAGATTGGTCGTGACGCCAAAGCCCGGCGGTGCGGGCAGGGGTTTGTAAATCGGGGTCATCGTGTCCCAGAACCCGGGTTCGGAACATCCGACGCATCCGTGTCCCGCGCCGACGGGCCAGTTCGTCCCGCCGTTCCAGCGAGTGCTCGGGCAGTTGTGGAACGTGCTCGGCCCTTTGCAGCCCATCTTATAGAGGCACCAACCCTTCTTGTGGCCCTCATCCCCCCACTCGACCGCGAACTGACCGGCGTCGAAATGCGCCCTGCGCTCACAGTGATCGTGGATGCGTTCACCGTATGCGAAGAGCGGGCGACCAAGCCGGTCCGCAGCGGGGGGCGCCCCAAACGTCAGGATGTGCACGATGGCCCCGATCATGTTGTCCACGTTCATCGGACACCCAGGGAGGCTGACGATCGGCACGCCGGATACGACGTCGGCGACGCTGACGGCACCGGTCGGATTCGGGGCGGCGGCAGGGAGTCCTCCGAATGTTGAGCAGGTGCCTGCGGTGATGATCATCGAGGCGCCGACCGTGGTCTCCTCGAGAACTTGAATAGCGGACCTGCCGCCGATGACGCAGTACACGCCGTCGTCACCGAGCGGGATGGAGCCTTCCACAACAACGATGTGCCCGCCGGGTTCGATGGCCGCTTTGAGAGCGGCTGACGCCTGCGTGCCTGCGGCAGCCATGATCGTATCGTGGTACTCGACGGCGAGCACATCAAGCAGGATGTCTCCGATGCCCGGATTGTGCGCTCTGAGAAACGACTCGGTGTTGCCTGTACAGTCCTGGAACTTCAGCCATACGACGACGGGCTTGGCCTTTTCCTCCAGCGCCCGCGCGATCCGGGGAGCGTACGACTCGGGAAGCGCGAGTATTGCGGTAACTGCGGCGCAGAACTGCAGGAAGCTCCTGCGCGAGACACCCCGCTTCGTAAGCCCCCCGGCCAATGAATCGTCGGTGACTGTCAGTGCATGAACCATCACGGACTCCCTCCGGTGGTGCGCCTTTGGAGCGACCGTACCAGGCGA
>JASJXX010000043.1 GCA_030123765.1 Actinomycetota bacterium
GATCAATATGACCCATCGTCCCAATATTCATATGCGGCTTCGACCGCTCAAACTTTTCCTTCGCCATAACGGTCTCCTATTCGCCTCTGACCTTGGCAACGATTTCTTCAGCAACCGAGGTCGGTACTTCTTGGTATGAGTGGAACTGCATTGAGTAGTTCGCGCGCCCCTGGGACCGGGATCGCAGATCGGTCGAGTACCCGAACATCTCGGCAAGGGGCACGAGCGCGGTCACGACCCTGGCAGGCCCGCGTGCGTCCATCGATCCAACCTTGCCCCGACGTGCAGAGAGGTCGCCGATGACGTCACCGAGATAATCCTCTGGAGTGACCACCTCGACCTCCATCACCGGTTCGAGAATCTTGATGCCGGAGATCTTCGCCGCCTCTTTGATCGCCATGGATCCGGCGATCCTGAAGGCCATCTCGTTCGAATCAACGTTGTGGCTCGATCCGTCAATCAGGCGGGCTCTGATGTCAACAAGCGGGTACCCGGCGAGGATGCCGCTCTCGAGCGCCTCGCGCATCCCCTTCTCAACGGCGGGAATGTACTCACGGGGAACTTTGCCACCCTTCACGGCGTCTTCGAACACGAAGCCTGAGCCCGGCTCGAGCGGCTCGAGGTCGATGACAACGTGCCCGTACATACCGGAACCTCCGGTCTGCCTCTTGAACTTCGCATCAACCTTCTTTACCGGACGCTTGATCGTCTCACGGTACGCGACCTGGGGACGACCCACGTTCGCGTCAACGCCGAACTCTCGGAAGAGTCGGTCGACGATGATCTCAAGGTGGAGCTCTCCCATGCCAGCGATGATCGTCTGGCCGGTCTCATCATCCGAGTGGACGCTGAATGTCGGATCTTCGTCCGAGAGCCGCATGAGCCCGGTACCGAGCTTGTCCTGATCCGACTTCGTCTTCGGCTCGATCGCGACGGAGATAACCGGTGCAGGAAATGTCATCGACTCGAGCTGGATCGGCGCACCGACCGCTGAGAGCGTGTCACCTGTCTTGGTGTCCTTCATGCCGACAGCGGCGATGATGTCGCCGGTCATGATCTCACGGATGTCTTCCTGCTTCGCTGCGTGCATCCGTAGAAGACGGCCGAAGCGTTCCTTCTTGCCCGTCCTCGAGTTGAGGACGAAGTCGCCCTTGTCTGCGCGCCCCGAGTACACACGGAGGTAAGTCAGCTTCCCTACGTACGGATCGGACATGATCTTGAAGGCGAGCGCAGCAAATGGCTCGTCGTCGTCTGCCTTGCGGTTAATGCTCTCGTTCTCTTGTCCCGGCTTGAATCCCTGCATCGGCAGGAGGTCCAATGGACTCGGGAGATAGGCGATGACCGCGTCCAGGAGTGGCTGTATGCCCTTGTTCTTGAACGCGCTTCCCAGCACTACGGGCACGAAGTCGCGGTTGATGGTGCCCTTGCGGATGACGGAACGAATCTCGTCAGGTGTGAGATCTTCCTCCATGAGGTACTTCTCGAGGAGCTCCTCATTCTCGCTTGCAACGACGTCCAGCATCCGGTGGTGCCACACCACTGCTTGCTCAACTAGCTCCGGAGGGATCTCGGCGTCCTCCCACTCTGTGCCGTCGTCGTCGTGCCAGAGGATCGCCCTCATCTCAACGAGGTCGACGACCCCTCGAAATTCGCCCTCGACGCCGATGGGGATCTGGATGGCGACGGGGTTTCCGCCGAGACGATCGATGATCGACTGGGTGGACGCGAAAAAGTCAGCTCCGATCCGATCCATCTTGTTGATGAAACAGATGCGCGGGACACCGTACTTGTCTGCTTGGCGCCAGACAGTCTCAGACTGTGGCTCAACACCCGAGACGGCGTCGAAGACAGCGACGGCGCCATCAAGTATGCGCAGAGACCGCTCGACCTCGACAGTGAAATCGACATGTCCGGGCGTGTCGATGATGTTGATGGTGTGGCCGTCCCACAGACAGGTCGTCGCGGCGGACGTGATCGTGATGCCGCGCTCCTGCTCCTGCTCCATCCAATCCATGACGGCCGCACCTTCATGAACCTCGCCTAGCTTGTAGGTGCGGCCCGTGTAGTACAAGATCCGTTCGGTCGTCGTCGTCTTGCCCGCGTCGATGTGGGCCATGATTCCGATATTGCGTACGGTCTTGAGAGGGATGGTGCGTGCCATGTTGTGTTACCAGCGATAGTGGGCGAAGGCCTTGTTGGACTCCGCCATCTTGTGAACGTCCTCGCGACGCTTTGTAGCTGCTCCCGTGCGATTCGCAGCGTCGAGGATCTCATTCGCGAGACGCTCCGACATCGTGCTCTCGCGGCGCTTGCGAGCGAACTCCACAAGCCAGCGAACAGCCAGCGTCTGGGCGCGCCGCGGGCGCACCTCTACGGGAACTTGATAGGTCGAACCGCCGACACGACGTGACCTGACCTCAAGGGTGGGCCGTACGTTGTCGATGGCGCGCTTGAGGATAGGGAGCGGATCAGAACCGGTGCGCTTCTCGACGGTGTCCATCGCGGTGTACACGATGCGTCTCGCCGCGCCCTTCTTCCCCTTCAAGAGGATCTTGTTGATGATCTGGGTGACCAGGACCGATTGGTAGATGGGGTCCGGGTCGAGTTTGCGTACTTCAGCCGGGGCTCTACGCATCAGGAACCCTTCTTCGTGCCGTAGCGGGAGCGGGCCTGTTTACGACCGTCGACGCCTGCGGCGTCAAGTGCTCCGCGGATGACCTTGTAACGGACGCCAGGGAGGTCCTTCACACGTCCGCCACGGACGAGGACGATGGAGTGCTCCTGGAGGTTGTGACCCTCGCCAGGAATGTACGCGGTGATCTCACTCCCTGAGGACAAGCGGATACGCGCGACCTTGCGAAGCGCCGAGTTCGGCTTTTTCGGGGTGACGGTGTACACGCGTGTGCACACGCCACGTCTCTGCGGAGATCCGGCGAGTCCGACGGTCCTCTGTTTCTTCGGCTTCGGCTTCCGGCCCTGTCGGACCAGCTGCTGTACGGTTGGCACTATTTTCTATTCTCTCTCTTCGGCGCACCCCGACCCGGTACTCGGGTATCGGAGTTCTGACGAACGAAAAATCGGTCTGTTGCGCGTGGCACAACAACACCGATCCCCTGTGTGAGCCTCTTCCTGCACAACAGCGTCCTTAAGACGCCTCCGGGTACCGGCGGACTCGGCTGGGATAACCAGAGGCGAGTATATCGCACGCTGAACTTAACGCGCAAGACAAAATGGCCACCTGGCCATCCACCACCTGGTCGACTCCAGATGCTAGCAGACTTCGGGCGAGGACGGTTGCACACCCGGGCAGAGTCGCGCCTGGATGAGACACAGGCAGTACCTCGCGAACTTCTAGATCGGGAACTCCGGCGGTTCCCGTCGGTCGAGAGGCGTCTCAGGCCCTCGCGTCTGGCGCTTCGATCTCTTCTGGGCCCGATACTCCCTCAACCCGCCGAAGGCGAACACCACCACGATGATCGCGGCGAACGGGAATCCGTTCGTGATGGCGAGCGGCACGACAACCGCAACCGTGACCCATGTGACGACCTGGCTAAAGAGGGGCGCCTTCTCCTCGTTCACCATCGCGGCGAGATGTCTGACCATGTGCCCACCGTCAAGAGGGACGATCGGGATCCAGTTGAGGACGCCCCAGACGAGGGCGGTGAACACGAAGGAGTCGAGGAACACGGCAACTTCGGGAGCAACACCGGCGAAAGCGCCGTCCCTACCAGCGAGCAACACCGCACCCCCTGCCACGATGCCCGTCGTAGACCCCGCGGCAGATATGAGGAACGACTTCCCATGGCTCATCACTCCACCGTGATTGTACGACGTGAGCCCCCCCAGGCCGTACAGCGTCACCTTGACGTCGACCGCCCCGAAACCTCTGGCGACGAGCGCATGGCCGAGCTCATGGAGGAGGATCGAGACGAACGCGGCACCTGTCCAGATCGCTATGTCGAAACCCCGGTACATCGTCGCGCCAAGGAGCGCGAGGAAGAGGAAGGTGGCATGGACACCTACGGGAATACCGAAGAGCCGGAATCTCAGCATGCACGGAAGGTAGCGGTGTCAGCCGCATCGTGTCGCGGACGTCCTTGGACCGGTATCGTAACCGCGGGAGGTGTGACGTGGAACGAGTGCTCGGTGTCGGGGGCGTCTTCATCCGGGGCCGGGACAAGGAGTCCCTCGCGCAGTGGTACAGGGACAACCTCGGCATCGACCTTCACGATGAGTGGCTTGGCAGCATGTTCCCACTCCGCCACCCCGACGACGCTGCTGGCGCCTACGGCATCTGGAGCGTGTACGGCGAGGACGCGACTCGCCACGGGTCACCCGCCCCGCAATACGTGCTGGCGTTCCGCGTGCGTAACCTGGCCGCGATGCTCGCTCAGCTGCGTGCGAACGGGTGTGAGGTGTCCGAGAAGGAGGAGCATTCTGCATACGGTGACTTCGGGTGGGTCCGCGATTGCGAAGGCAACCCGGTCGAGTTGTGGCAGGCACCCAACGACCTACCCTCGGACTGGCGTTGAATCATGGGCATATGCCGAAGGGGCGCCCTCTGGACGCCCCTTCGTTCGAGTCTGGATGTGGCCTACTCCTCGTCGGAGTCGGCCTCCTGGGCGGGGGATGCTGCACCGAGGGATGCAAGCCACTCGGCGGGGTCCGCCGGCAGAGCATCCACCGTCGACCCGGCCTCGACGTCTCCGAAGAGACTCGCCGCCGTAGGCACCTCGGCGCCAGGCAACATCGGCTCGATCGACTGGTAGACCTTCGAACCTGTCCCCGCAGGGATCAGCTGACCGATGATGACGTTCTCCTTGAGTCCACGCATGTAATCCGACCTGGCGTTCAACGAGGCCTCGGTGAGGACGCGCGTCGTCTCCTGGAACGATGCAGCGGAGAGCCAAGAATCGGTCGCGAGTGAAGCCTTCGTGATGCCCATGAGCTCCGGTCGACCCTCAGCGGGCTGCTTCCCGTCCTCGACGAGCTCCCTGTTGGTGTCACGGAAGACCTGACCATCGACCAGCTCGGCCGGAAGCCATGGGCCTTCACCCGGGTTCGCGATGCGCACCCTTCGCAGCATCTGGCGCACGATCATCTCGATGTGCTTGTCGTGGATGTCGACACCCTGGGATCGGTACACCTCTTGCACCTGGTCCACGAGATATCTCTGACATGAACGCACACCCTGAATGGCGAGTACCTCTTTGGGGTCGAGCGGGCCGTCTGTGAGCTGCGTCCCTGGCTCGATGATGTCCCCCTCAGCGACGCGGGGCCGCGCACGAGCAGAGAGGGGGTAAGCAACGGCCTCTTCGCCGTCGCTCGCAATCACGACCGATCGAATGCCTGTGTCTTCGTCCGTCACGAAAGTCACGACGCCGCCAACCTCAGAGATGATCGCGACACCCTTCGGCCTGCGAGCCTCGAAGAGCTCGGTAACCCGCGGGAGACCGTTCGTGATGTCCTCTCCGGCGATTCCGCCGGTGTGGAAGGTGCGCATCGTCAACTGCGTCCCTGGCTCACCGATGGACTGCGCCGCCATGATGCCTACCGCAGTGCCCGGCTCGACCATGACGCCTGTGGCGAGGTCGATACCGTACGACGCCTGCGAGATCCCGTAATGGCTCGTGTCGGTGAGCGGTGAACGAGCTCGGATCTCCTCGACCTCCTCAACCTCCTGAATGCCGATGACGGCTTCACGATCGAGCACGAATCCGGCACGGAGCTTCCGACCGTCGGGGAGCGACGCGAGCGACCTTCCGATCTTGACATCCTCTGCGAGCACACGACCGATGATCTTGTTGCGCAGATGCCGGATCGGCTCACCGTTCTCACGGATCTGGATCAGGAGACCGGGATCATCCGTCACCTCGTCGTGGATGATGATCTCCTGGCTGACATCGACGAGACGACGGGTCAGGTAACCGGAGTCCGCGGTACGAAGCGCCGTATCGGCAAGACCCTTCCGAGCGCCGTGCGTCGAGATGAAGTACTCGAGCACCGAGAGGCCTTCACGGAAGTTCGCCTTGATCGGCTGGGGAATGATGTCACCCTTCGGGTTCGCCACCAGCCCACGCATACCGGCGATCTGGCGCAGCTGCATGATATTTCCGCGAGCACCCGAGCGGACCATCATATCCATCGGGTTGAAAGGATCCTTCTGGAGGGTCTCCTGCATGGCGTCCTTCACCTTGTCCGTGGCGACGGTCCAGATCTCGATCAGCTCAGAACGCCGTTCGTCGTCCGTGATCACGCCCTTCTGGTACAAGGTCTCGACCTTCGCTGCACGATCTTCGAATACGGCGAGAATCTTCGCCTTGTTCGGAGGGGTCTTCACATCCTGGAGGCCGATCGTGAGGCCGGAACGCGTCGCGAAGCGGAATCCGAGCTCCTTGATGTTGTCAAGGGTGTTCGCCACGTCAGGCTTGTCGTAGGTGTGGATGATCTCTTCAACGAGGGTCCTCACATCTGCCTTGATCAATACCGCGTTCACATACGGGAACCCGGCAGGGAACGCCCCGTTCATGATCGCGCGGCCAACTGTGGTCTCGGTGAGACCCTCGGCCGGCACGGGACTCGGCTCGATGAGATCGCCGAGCATCGGCTTGAGCTTGGCGTGGAGCTCTGGATCTCCGGCGAGCCATCCGACTCGCACCTTCATCCGGGCGTGTAGAGAGAGCGCCCCGGACTCATAAGCCATGATCGCCTCATCAACACAAGAGAACGTTCGCCCTTCACCCGGCGCTCCCTCCTTGACCGCCGACAGGTAGTACATGCCGATGATCATGTCCTGGGAGGGCGTCACGACCGGACGGCCGTTCGCGGGTGACAGAAGGTTGTTCGTCGAGAGCATGAGGACGCGCGCCTCTGCCTGTGCCTCTGCTGAGAGCGGCAGGTGGACCGCCATCTGATCGCCATCGAAGTCTGCGTTGAACGCTTCGCAGACGAGCGGATGCAGCTGGATGGCCTTACCTTCGATCAATACGGGTTCGAATGCCTGGATGCCCAGCCTGTGCAGCGTCGGAGCGCGGTTCAGCAACACCGGGTGTTCCTGGATCACGTCTCCAAGCACGTCCCACACCTGGGTACGACGCCGTTCAACCATCCTCTTTGCTGCCTTGATGTTCGGCGCTATGTCAAGATCGACGAGGCGCTTCATCACGAAGGGCTTGAACAGCTCCAGCGCCATGATCTTCGGAAGGCCGCACTGATGCAGGCGGAGCTGCGGTCCAACGATGATGACCGACCGGCCGGAGTAGTCGACACGCTTACCGAGAAGGTTCTGGCGGAAACGCCCCTGCTTCCCCTTCAGCATGTCGGAGAGTGACTTGAGCGGACGGTTACCCGGCCCGGTCACCGCACGACCGCGACGACCGTTGTCAAAGAGCGCATCGACAGCTTCCTGGAGCATCCGCTTCTCGTTGTTGACGATGATCTCGGGAGCACCCAGGTCGATCAGACGCTTGAGGCGGTTGTTGCGGTTGATGACTCTGCGATACAGATCGTTCATGTCAGAAGTGGCGAACCGGCCACCGTCAAGCTGAACCATGGGGCGGAGATCCGGAGGGATCACGGGCACGGCCTCGAGGATCATCCCTGTCGGGTCGTTCTTCCCGTCAGCGAACGGCTGCACGACCTTGAGACGTTTCATTGCCCGCTGACGCCGCTGCTGGCTCTTTGCGTCAAGGTCTTCGCGGAGCTGCGCGACTTCTGCCTGAAGATCCATGCGGCTGATCAGATCCTTGACAAACTCGGCACCCATGCCACCCGTGTAATACTCTCCGTAGCGGTCAACGATCTCGCGCCACAGCTGCTCGGACTCGACGAGCTGACGGGGCTTCATCACCTTGAACGTATCGAAGGCTTCGTCGAGCAGGTCGACCTCTACCTGGGCGCGCTCGTCGCGGTCCCTGATCTCGCGCTCAACTTCTTTCTTCCGGGCAGTGATCTCGTTCGGCTTCGCCCCAGCGTCCTCCATCTGGGCGAGCTCGCCCTCGAGACGCTCGAGCCTGGCCTCACGCCACTCGTCGAACTCATCAGCGATGAGAACCCGTTCGTGCCTCGCCGCCTCCTCGAGGTCGGGGAGGTCCTTCGTCCGCTTCTCGGTGTCAACGTGGGTGACGAGGTAGGCAGCGAAGTAGATGACCTTCTCGAGCTCCTTCGGTGACATGTCGAGGAGGTAGCCAAGACGGCTCGGAACACCTTTGAAGAACCAGATGTGCGTCACCGGTGCTGCAAGCTCGATGTGCCCCATGCGCTCGCGTCGGACCTTCGCTCTCGTGACCTCAACACCGCACCGCTCGCAGACAACGCCGCGGAATCGCACACGCTTGTACTTTCCGCAGTAACACTCCCAGTCGCGCGTCGGGCCAAAGATGCGCTCGTCGAAGAGACCGTCCTTCTCGGGCTTGAGCGTCCGATAGTTGATCGTCTCAGGCTTCTTGACCTCGCCGTAGGACCAGGACCGGACCTGGTCGGACGACGCGAGGCTAATTTTTAGTTCATCGAACAGCTGTGGCACGTACTCGCTCCCGCTCTCAAAGTCTCGTAATCGGATTACTCAAACGTCTATCATCACGTCGGGACGCTCAGGACGAGATATGTCGATCCCGAGCGACGACGCTGTTCTGAAGACGTCTTCCTCAACATCCTTGAGTTCGACTTCCTCACCGGCGGACAACATCTCAACGTTGAGTCCGAGCGACTGCATCTCCTTGATGAGCACCTTGAATGACTCAGGAATGCCCGGCTCGGGGATGTTCTCTCCCTTGACGATCGCCTCATACACCTTGACACGTCCACGCACGTCATCCGACTTGATCGTCAACAACTCCTGGAGTGCGTATGCAGCGCCGTAAGCCTCGAGCGCCCACACCTCCATCTCACCGAAGCGCTGGCCACCGAACTGGGCCTTGCCGCCGAGCGGCTGCTGGGTGATCATCGAGTACGGGCCTGTTGACCTGGCATGGATCTTGTGATCAACGAGGTGGACAAGCTTGAGAATGTACATATACCCGACCGTGATGAGCGAGTCGTACGGTTCTCCGGTGAGCCCGTCGTAGAGCTGGGCCTTACCTTCACCATTCACCATCCGAACCCCGTCGCGGTTCGGAAGCGCCGTGGAGAGCACCTTGAGGATCTCGTCCTCGTGAGCACCGTCGAAGACCGGGGATGCAACCGTCGTCCACGGCTCTGCCCCATCTGATGCCGGGCTCTCCAGATCGTCGAAAGACTCCCAACCTGTGGCGGCAGCCCAGCCGAGGTGCGTCTCGAGCACCTGACCGAGGTTCATGCGCGAAGGAACGCCGAGTGGCGACAGAAGGATATCGACCGGTGTCCCGTCTTCAAGGAACGGCATGTCCTCCTCAGGGAGGATCCGTGCGATGACGCCCTTGTTGCCGTGGCGGCCAGCGAGTTTGTCCCCCGCCGCGATCTTCCGCTGCTTGGCGACGTACACACGCACAAGCTCGTTCATCCCAGGAGGAAGGTCATACCCGTCCTCACGGCTGAACACCTTGACAGCGATCGCCTTACCGGATTCACCGTGCGGCACCTTGAGCGACACATCACGAACTTCGCGAGCTTTCTCGCCGAAGATCGCACGGAGCAGACGCTCCTCGGGCGTCAGCTCGGTCTCGCCCTTCGGCGTGACCTTGCCAACGAGATAGTCGCCGGGGCCGACCTCGGCACCGATGTGGATGATCCCTCCCTCGTCGAGATCCATCAGGACCTCTTCCGCGACGTTCGGGATGTCCCTCGTGATCTCTTCGGCACCTAGCTTGGTGTCGCGAGCCTCAATCTCGTGCTCTTCAATGTGAATCGAGGTGAGGATGTCCTCCTTGACGAGACGCTCCGAGATCACGATCGCATCCTCAAAGTTGTATCCGTCCCAGGGCATGAACGCGACCATCAGGTTGCGTCCGAGCGCGAGCTCGGCACCGTCGGTCGACGCGCCGTCTGCCAGAGGATCACCAACCTTGACCTTCTCACCTTCGACAACGATGGGCTTGTGGTTGATACATGTCCCCTGGTTCGACCGCTGAAACTTCTTGAGGTCGAAGGTGTGCTTCTCATTCGTGCCCTTCTCCTTGACAACGATCACACGACCTGTCACTTCGACGACCTCGCCGTCGATGCTCGACAGGATCACGTCGCCGGAGTCCCGGGCTGCGCGTTCCTCCATGCCTGTGCCGACGAGTGGAGCATCAGAGGTGATGAGCGGCACGGCCTGCCGCTGCATATTCGAACCCATGAGGGCGCGGTTTGCATCGTCGTGCTCAAGGAACGGGATGAGTGATGTCGCGATCGAAACGACCTGTTTCGGTGAGACGTCCATGTAGTCGACCTGATCGGCGGGCACAGTGTCAACCTCCCCGCCGGTCTTGCGGACAAGCACCCGTTCGTTCTTGAACCTTCCATCGTCTTCGAGCGGGGCGTTCGCCTGAGCGATGACGTGGCCCTCCTCCTCTGAAGCCGTGAGATAGTCGATCTTCTTGGAGACCTTCGCCTTCGCGACGCGCCGGTACGGCGTCTCGATAAATCCGAATCGATTGACGCGCGCATACGACGCGAGCGAACCGATCAGACCGATGTTCGGGCCTTCAGGAGTCTCAATCGGACACATCCGGCCGTAGTGAGATGGGTGCACATCTCGCACCTCGAACCCTGCGCGCTCCCGTGACAGGCCACCAGGACCGAGCGCCGAGAGGCGGCGGCGATGGGTGATCGATGCCAGCGGGTTCGGCTGGTCCATGAACTGGCTCAGCTGAGAAGTGCCGAAGAACTCCTTGATCGACGCGACGACGGGCCGGATATTGATCAGGGTCTGGGGCGTGATCGCCTCCGGATCCTGGGTTGTCATCCGCTCCCGCACCACGCGCTCCAGACGGGTGAGACCGACCCGGATCTGGTTCTGGATGAGCTCTCCAACCGTGCGGATGCGACGGTTCTGGAAGTTGTCGATGTCATCGACCCGGTAGCCGTCCGCACCCTCGTGAAGGCTCATGAGATACCTGATCGTGGTGATCATGTCGTCATCAGTGATGAGGCCTTGCTCGCTCGCCTTGTAATTCTCAAGGAGCTCCGGTGATATCACACCGGTGAGCTTCTGGTTCACCTTGTAGCGGCCCACCCTTGTCAGGTCATACCGCTTCGGGGTACGGAAGAGCGTCTTGATCAGACTGCGTGCGGACTCAACGGTCGTGAGCTCCCCTGGCCGCAGCTTGCGGTACAGGTCAAGGAGCGCCTCGTCCTTGGTTGACGTCGGATCCTTCTCAAGCGTGTTCCGCACGAGCTCGGAGTCTCCGAGGAGAGCAATGATCTCTTCGTCGGTCTCCGCGATTCCAAGCGCCCGCAGGAATGTCGAGACGAACTGGCGGCGCTTGCGGTCAACGCGGACACCAATGGTCTCCTTCTTGTCGATGTCGAACTCGAGCCACGCGCCGCGTCCTGGGATGATCTTCGACGCGTAGACGGGACGACCCGACGTCTTATCGATCGTCCTGTCGAAGTAGACGCCGGGGCTTCGGACAAGCTGGCTCACAACAACGCGTTCAGTGCCGTTGATGATGAACGTGCCGTTGTCGGTCATCATCGGGAAGTCACCGAGAAAGACCTGTTGCTCCTTGATCTCGCCGGTCTCTTTGTTGAGGAACCTGGCCGTCACGAAGAGTGGCCGCGAGTAGTTCGAGTCACGGTCCTTCGCGTCTTCGATCGTCAGCGGAGGATCTTCGAACCTATGGTCGGTGAGCTCAAGCGCGAGATTGCCGGTGAAGTCTTCGATCGGCGAGACCTCTTCGAGCATCTGTTTGAGTCCGGAATCGAGAAAAGCTGCGAATGATTCCCTCTGGATGTCGAGGAGACCGGGGATCTCCAGTACCTCAGGAATCTTCGCGAATGAGAGCCTATGGGAACGCGCACGAGCCAACGCGGATCCTCCTCTTTATAGATGTTGCAACAGCACGAAGCTAGGAGCAGTGTTTAGGGCGAATTGGTAAGGATAGCACGAATGAGGGATAGCACGCAGCTATCCCAACTCTGCCTATGGAGAGTCGCGTTGTCGGCTTCAACTGTGGTTGTCACGTTACAACGATCGGACGTTCGGGTCAAGAGATAGGCACCCTCACCGTGCCGCTGCGACAAGAGTCCGCAGAGCGAACGGGGAGCGGCTCGCGCCGCTTCCCCTCCCGATCGCATCTCGTGCGTCGCTTCTCTTCAACGCTTCTACTTCAGCTCGACGGAGCCGCCGGCAGCCTCGAGGGCTTCCTTCGCCTTCTCGGCGGTCTCTTTGTCCACGCCCTCAAGGATGGCGGCCGGAGCGCTGTCAACGAGCTCCTTCGCTTCCTTGAGACCGAGGCTGGTCAGAGAACGGACTTCCTTGATGACCTGGATCTTCTTCCCGCCGGGTCCGGTGAGAACGACATCGAATTCGTCCTGCTCCTCCTCAGCGTCTCCGGGAGCGTCTCCGGCGGCGACCGGGCCGGCTACCGCGACAGGCGCTGCCGCTGTGACGTCGAACTTCTCTTCAAATGCCTTGAGAAACTCAGACAGCTCGAGGACAGACATCTCCCCGAACGTGTCGAGCAACTTCTCTGTTGTCGTCTTTGCCATTGTTACTCCTGCTCAGCGTCTTCTTCAGACGCCTCGTCGGCTTGATCGTCGGATTCGTCGCCGGCATCATCTGATGCCGCAACGGTCGTATCGGGTTCATCTTCGGTCGCATCGGCGCTCTCGGCCACGGTCTCCGTACTCTCGGCTTCAACCGGTGGCTGCTCCTGCACCTCATCGGCTGCTTTCTTCTCGAGCAGTTGCTTGAGAACCGAAGCCGTGTTGCGCGGGAGCGCGGCCATGAGGCCTGCAAGGTTCGCCATCGGTGCCTTCATGGCTCCGGCGATCTTGGCGAGGAGTACCTCGCGTGGATCGATCTCGGCGAGCTCTGCGATCCTCTCCGGCGTGAGAAACTCACGTCCGAGCAATCCACCCTTGACCGCAAACGTGGCGTGGCCCTTCGCAAACGCCTTGAGCACCTTCGCTGCCCCAACCGGGTCACCGTACGCGAACGCAAGGCCGGTTGGTCCGAGCAGCAGCTCATCGAGGGTGTCGATGTCCAGCTCTGCGACGGCTCGGCGAGCCATGGTCATCTTCACAACCCTGAACTCAGCCCCGTTCGCACGGAGCTCGCGCCGCAGCAATTGCTGACTCTTGACCGAGAGACCCGCGTACTCCGCGAGGAACACTGCTTGTGCACCTTCGATACGCTCTTTGATATCGGCGACAGCCTGGACCTTCTCGGGTCTTGGCATAGATCGTCTCCTCAAATCGGGCTTCCATTTCCTGACCCCATGCAGGCCCTGAAAGAATCAAAGCCCCCGATACAAGACATCAGGAGCTTCCTAAGAGGATCGGCCTGCGTTGGCGTCTCTCGACTTATGCCACTGCTCAAGGCAGCTCTGGCACCACACGGTCTTGGGTCGGTATGAGGTTGTAGCGAAAGTGTACTGACGATGCGGGGGTAACTCGTCGGCCAGCGACGTAGACGCTCTATATCAGTTCGGCGATCATCGCAGCTGCGTTGGCTGCGCCGTCCGTCTCCACATCCATGTAATCGATGTCCCCGCTGATCTCGGCTGCCATCACCTTGCCAAGGTTGTCCGGGACGACATCCTCATAATCCAGATATCGGCCTGCGCGGTATCGCTCGAGGCGGGCACGTACGTGGAAGTTCTGCTCGAAGTGGTTCCGCAGCGGCACGTATATGAAGGGCACCTTTGCCGCTGTGAGTTCCATGGTCGTTGTCAGTCCGCCCTGGACGATGGCGAGATCCGCCACCGACAGATGCCGATAGAGCTTGTCCACGTACTCGCGGTACTCGACACCCTCGACCTGGGGCATCGTCTCTGGATCGATCCGGGGTCCCGTGACCACGATCATCCGAAGATCGGATATCGCGCGAGCCGCCTGTGGGTACGACTCGACGACTCGTTTGATGAGATCAACGCCAACACCAGATCCCCCGACGGAGACGATGCACACCCGCTCGTCCTCGTGGTAGCCAAGCTCCGCCCTGAGCTCCCCACGATCCCCGAGCGCGCTCGGGTCGAAGCCAGTCACGTACCCGGCAAAGTCGTAATTCCTCTCTGTCCAGTTCCTGATGTTTGGCAGGCCTGGACCGAACGTACCGGGGATGATGTCGTCGGGACTGCCAACGAAGATCGCCTTGTCCCTGATGCGACCATAGCGAGCGATCTGTTCGATCATGTCTGCGTTGTAGTCGGCGGCCACGAAAGCTTCCCGCTCTCCACCCGAAGGCATCGGGACGTATCCAACAAAGTCCGTCATCCATGCATACGAAGTCTTCTTCAGGTTCGGATTCTCGAGCAGCTGATAGTCGAGCTCCCAACACTCGTCACCGACGACGAGGTCGTACTGGCCATCGGCAATCACCTCGTCGATGAGCATGAAGTTGGCAACCTGGATCTCGTCCATGTTCCTCAATGCCTGGAAAGCGTTGAGATCGTGCTCTCCTGATTCCGACTCGATGTGGGCAGACTCGTTCGCCATCAGCCCCGATGCAGGGTGGATGGTTTCGCCGCTGGCGCCGAGCACCCGGGTCACCGGGTCCTGGGCCAGCCAGTCGATCTCAAGATCCGGGTGAAGGTCTCGGAGCTCATCGGCAATCGCGATGTCGCGCCTCGCGTGCCCGAGTCCGATCGGAGACGAGATGTAGAGCGCCTTGGCCGGGCGTGCGTGCCCGATGTGCCAGGCGGTATCCGGGCGCGGTTGTGGATAGACACGCTCCATGAAGTTCTTGATGGCATGGTTCACCTGCACCGGGTATCGGCCGATCGGTATGTGTCCGGCGCCCTCGATCGTCAGCAACTCGGCGTCCGGGATCATCTTCTGAAGGGCCAGAGCGCTCTCGTAGCTGATGATCCGATCTTCGGTGCCATGGATAATCAAGAAAGGGATCTCGAGTGCACGGACGGCAGCTTCGAGCTCTTCGAGGTCGTAACTCGGACCGGCCTCGGAGCCGAGCGCGATGATCTCCCCCGTCGTCTCCATCGCCCACGCAACGCAATCGTCGAAGCCCTTGGTTGAGTGGGGATCCGAATTGCACTTGTCGAAGAAGAATTCCACGAATTCACGCCAGTCCTCCCTCCAGAACTCGGCGCCGTACTTCGCCCATGCACCTCGATCACGCTCGGGAAGTGGAACACCCCAGAAATGCGACGCGGCAATCGGGATGGCTCCGTCGAATCGATCGGGGTGAAGCGCAGACATGGCCGTCACGAGGCCGCCCCCATAGGACAAGCCGGCTGCGACACACGACTCGGTACCGGTTTCATCGAGCACGGCGATTGCGTCGGCGATGACTTCCGACAGCTTGTACCGACTCGCAAGGTGCACGCGGTCGGACTTGCCATTGCCGACGGGGTCGTAGGTCACTACTCGGAAGTGGCGGGCAAGGTAGGGGATCTGCATCTTCCACA
>JASJXX010000044.1 GCA_030123765.1 Actinomycetota bacterium
GTCGCTCCCTCCGCCACCCCCGCCGAGCACGACGGTCCCGAGCACGACGGTCCCGCTGTCGGAGCTGACACTCGTGCTCACCGTGAGCGACACGGGATTCGAGCGGCCGGTACTCCTCGTCGCCGACCCGGCGGGTGGCGCCGACTACGTCGTGGAGCAACCCGGTCGCGTTGTGCGCGCCGACGGGGCCGATCACGAGGTCGTACTCGACATCACTGATGACGTTCGATTCGGCGGGGAGCAGGGGATGCTCGGCCTCGCGTTCCACCCCGAGTTCGCGAGCAACCAGCTCGCCTACGTGAACTACACCGACGATCGAGGGCGTACCGTGATCGAGCAGTTCGCAGTCGTCGACGGGATGTTCGACGTCGAGTCGAGGAGGGTCATCCTGACGATCGGCCAGCCTGCGAAGAACCACAACGGCGGGATGATCGCCTTCGGACCTGACGGGTACCTCTGGATAGGGATGGGGGATGGGGGAGCGTCGAACGACCGCTTCGGAAATGGACAGGATCCTCGAACACTCCTCGGTTCGATGTTGCGCATCGCAGTCCCGAACGATGGATCCCACCCGTACGCGGTCCCGGCGGGGAATCCGTTCGCCGACGGAACCGATGGCGCGCCCGAGGTGTACGCCATCGGTCTGAGGAACCCGTGGAGATTCTCCTTCGACGGCGGTTCGATCTGGATTGCCGACGTCGGTCAGTCCAGCACTGAGGAGGTCAACCGCGTGAGCGCTGCCGTGGGTGGCATCAACTTTGGCTGGCCGATCCTTGAAGGCTCCTCCTGCTTCCGGGACGAGTCGTGCGACCGAACCGGGCTCACGGGCCCGGTGACGCAGTACGGCCACGATGAGGGGTGTTCCATCACCGGCGGGTATGTGTATCGAGGATCGGCCATCGCCGAAATCGACGGGCACTACTTCTTTTCAGACTTCTGCTCGGGGTTCCTTCGAAGCTACTCGCCCGGTGGCTCGACGATCGACTGGACCGACTCAACAGGTCCCGTGCCGTCTCCCTCAGGATTCGGGGTTGGTGGAGATGGCGAGTTGTACGTTGTCTCCCACGAAGGCACCATCTACGTGATAGAGCGTTCAACATGATTGCTGTCGTCGCGGCATCGGGGAGTGTGCGGTCCTCCGTGACGTTGCGTCTGCGCGTGTTCACAGAGGCACCCGAACGCGGCGAAGATGTACCCGATATGCCGCGGTGGAGAGGCCACTGCCGGTTCACCCGCAGCAGCGGCTCCAGGAGCCGGGACGCAGCGTCGACCCGAGAGCGCAGCAGGCGCGCGATGAAGGAAGTGGAATGACCCGACGATCCCTGATACTCGATACCGACCCGGGACAGGACGATGCTATCGCGTTGCTCCTCGCCCTCGCATCCCCTGAACTCGTGCTCGACGCTGTGACGACCGTTGCCGGGAACGTCCCGCAGCCACTCGTAACCGAGAACGCCCTGGGCCTGCTCGCACTCGCGGATCGGGAGGACATCCCCGTGTACCGGGGTTGCGAACGGCCGATGGTGCGGACGCTCGCCACCGCCGAACACGTGCACGGCCCCACGGGTGTCGACGGCGCCGTGCTCCCGAAGTCAACGGTAGGACCGCGGCCCGAGCACGGAGTTGACGCGATCATCTCACGATGCCTCGACGCCGACGACGGCACGGTGACGCTCTGCCCGATCGGCCCCCTCACCAACATAGCGATGGCGATCGTGAAGGATCCGCGAATAGTCCCGAAGATTCGTGAGATCGTCTGGATGGGTGGTGCCTTCAATGAGCCAGGGAACACATCGAGCCTTGCCGAGTTCAACGCGTATGTGGACCCTCATGCTGCACACGTCGTGTTCACCTCGGGAGCGCCACTCACCGTCTTCCCCCTCGACGTCACGCATCGGGCCCTCATGTTGCCCGAGCACGTCGAAGCGCTCGAGGCGTTCGGGTCGGCCGTGGCGAAGGCTGCGGCCGGGATGATCCGGTTTTACGAGCGCCACGACATCGCTAAGTACGGCATCTTGGGTACGCCCCTCCACGACCCGTGCGTCATCGCGTACCTCATCGACCCGGAGATCTTCACCGGCCACGAGGCGCACATCGCGATCGACCACGCAGATGAGGACACGATCGGGAACACGTCTGAGACGCCGGATCGGGAACCGAACGCGACGGTGATGACCGATCTCGACGCGGACGCGTTCTTCTCCCTCGTCGTTGATCGGGTGGGATCATTGTGACAGGCCGGGCCAGCGGCGCACCGCTGATTGGCATCCGAGTTGTCGAGCTCGCTGGAATCGGACCGGGGCCATTCGCCTGTACGATGCTCGCCGATCTCGGCTGCGACGTGATCCGTATCGAGCGTCTCTTGAGACAGGAGAGCGCGTTGCCGGACCAGCTCACGAGGCTCGGCGTCCGAGGGAGGACGACCCTCGCGATCGACCTCAAGACCGAGGACGGTCGGCGGGTAGCGCGCGCTCTCATCGACGCGGCCGACGTGGTGCTCGAAGGGTTTCGGCCGGGTGTTGCAGAACGTCTCGGTGTCGGACCGGAGGAGTTCGAGGAATCCAACCCGGGACTTGTCTACACGCGGCTCACCGGGTGGGGGCAGGAGGGGCCGTACGCTGCAATGGCGGGCCACGACATCAACTACATCGGCATCACAGGGGCTCTCGCCGCAATCGGGGAGAGAGCGACGCCGCTCCCTCCCCTCAACCTCCTTGGTGACTACGCAGGGGGTTCGATGTTCGCTGTCATCGGCATCCTCTCGGCACTCGTGGAGCGAGCAGCAACCGGCCGGGGGCGTGTGATCGACGCAGCGATGATCGACGGTGTGTCGAGCCTCATGACACCTGTCAACGACATGCAGCGTGCCGGCCTGTGGACCGAGGAGCGCGCATCGAACATGCTCGATGGCGGCGCTCCGTTCTACCGCGTCTATGGCACGAGCGACGGCAGATTCATGGCGGTGGGTGCACTCGAGCCGGTGTTCTACTCCGCTCTCGTCGAGGGCCTGGGACTGGAGGAGAGTGAGCTTCCGAATCGGTTCGACCCCTTGATGTGGCCTGAGCTTGAGAGTAGTTTCGCCGCGGTGTTCTCGGCACATCCGAGAACCCACTGGGAGGGCGTGTTCGACGGAACCGATGCCTGTGTCACGCCGGTGCTCACGATGACCGAGGCAGTGCACCATCCGCACAATGTCGCGAGACGGAGCGCAGAAGCGCCGGCACCGACGGCGCTCACTCCCCGATTCGACGGGCAGGCTCTTGAAGCAGCCGACCATGCCAGCGGATGGGAGGAGGCCAAGCGCGTGCTCGTCCTCTCAGGCATCTCCGAGGATGCCATCGAGACGCTCGTCGCGTCGGAGGTGATTGCTCACCGATGACCGATTCAGCCGCTTCCGGAAGAGACAAGAACTGGCATAATGCCAGCCAAACCGATCGCGGCCGGGAGGGCTGATGCGAGCCATCGTAGTTGGCACGGGTGCGAGTGCGCGTGACCTCATCCGCAGGTTAGGTGACAACTGGGACATCACTCTCGTCGATCCGCAGGAGGAGCAGCTCGCTGCGGCATCGAGGATCAGGGATGTCAGAACCGTGTTAGGAGACGGGTCCAGCGCTGTGGTTCTGCGAGAAGCAGGTATCGAGAAGGCCATGGTGGTCGTTGCGGCGACGAGTCACGACGATGTGAACCTCGAAGTGGCACGGATCGCGCAAGCAGCGGGTGTCGAGCAGGTTGTCGCGCTCGTCAGGGACCCTGACCGCCGTGAGGAGTATCGCGAGATCGGGGTCGATATCGTCACGCCGGCCTTCCTCGCGGCCAGAGCTATGGACGTTGCGATGGAGCCACGGAAAGTCGTCTCGACGAGCTTCGCCAAGGGGCGGGCCGAGGCGATCGAGTTTGAGATCACGCCGGACTCACCCGTGCAGGGCAAGGCGCTCAAGGAGATCCACTCGGAGCTCTGGGTCGTTGCCGCAATCCTGCGAGACGACAAGCTGATTGTGCCTCACGGAACGACCAGGCTTCTCACGGGGGATCGCGTGACCGTCGTCGGCTCAGCATCTGACTTCAGTCAGGTGGTACGGACATTCGCTGGAGGAGTGTCACGATTCCCGCTCACTTTCGGGCGCAACGTCGTCGTCGCGATGGAGAGCCGCGAGGATCGATACGGCGTCGTCGCCGAAGCTGCCTACTTCGTGCGGAACTCCAACGCAGACGGCCTGATAGTCGTCCACCGTGACCCGAAATTCATAAAGAGCGTGGCCGGGGCTGAGGAGATGACGTCCCTGTCGACCACACTCTCGGATGAGGATCTCGGTGTCGCGGTGTCGCTGCGCCCCGTCGCCGGCGACGTAATCGACGGGATCCTGGCAGTTGCTGCCGACGAGAGCGTGGGAGCGATCGCGGCTCCTATGGCGATTCGCTCCTTCAGCCGACCATATTCGGCGATGCCCTCACTCATCAACAAGTTTGCTCCCGCCGGGGTGCCTCTGCTCCTCACGAGAGGCGCGGCGACTTTCAACGAGATCGTCGCACCCGCGAGGCGCACGATCGCGGGTGACACAGCGGGACGGGCCGCAATAGACATCGCCCGGCGCGCGGGGATGAAGGTTGTCGGCGTAGCCGTAGCGAACCCGTTGTTCATGGGATCTGATGATCTCATGCAGATGCGGGACGCGACCGCTTGGCTCCGGAGGGAGGCCTCGGTCCAGGATGTTGAAGTGGAGAGACATGTGGTGCGAGGGAACCTCGTCAAGGTGCTGGCCGAGGTGAACAGAGCCGACTCTCTCCTGGTCGTCTCCATGCCGAAGGGGAGGCTGAGCAGGATCCGGCCGGGTACCGCTGTCTGGGCAGCAAGCAGGGGCCAGGGATCCGTTCTCTTCGTTCCGACGGCGGGCTGAAGGTGACGGTTGATGCGTTCTTAGCAGTGGGAAGCATTCTTCCAAGCGCGACGACGTTCATCGTCATCGGACTCGCCGCCTTTCTGCTCCCTCTGATTGCTCGTCAGCTCGGTCTACCTGCCGTTGTCCTCGAGATCATGTTCGGCCTGCTCATCGGCCCTCAGGTTCTGGGCCTGATCGGCATCGATACCGCCTCTGACGGATTCGTGCTCGTGCTCGCAGAGATCGGTCTCTTCCTCCTGATGTTTCTTGCCGGGTTCGAGATCAATTTCACCTCGCTCGAGCGTGAGGGCCGGGGCCCGATCCTCTTCGGGTTCGGTTTCTACGGGCTCATACTCGTGTTGTCGTGGATCGGACTCGGATTCGTCGACCTTGAGCACGCCAACCAACGCATCTTCCTGACGCTGCTCGTCTCCGCCGCGTCCATGGGGATCATCATCCCTGCACTCAGGGTGGCGAACAGGTCCGCGACACAGCAGGGCCAGATCACCATCGTGATCGGCATCCTCGCCGAGTTTCTCGCGGCCACCGCCATCATCGTGTTCGCTGTCTGGATCAAGAATGGCTGGGGCGTCGAGCTCCTCGCCGTACCTCTCTTCGTTCTCATTCTCCTGGGTGTGCTCTGGCTCATGAGAACGCTCGCGTGGTGGTATCCCGAGCAGGCAGAGCAGCTCTTCGTCGGCCATGATCCTGACGAACTCGGCATCCGCTTCAGCCTTGCGCTGCTCTTCGTATTCGTGGGACTCTCGCTTGCCCTCGGGATGGATCCAATCCTCGGAGCGTTCATGTCCGGTGCGATATTTGCATTTGTGTTCCGAAACCCGCGCGAGCTTGAGGCACGGTTGTCAGGTTTCTCATACGGATTCTTGATCCCGATCTTCTTCATCTCGGTCGGTATCCGGTTCCCGCTTGACGCGCTGTCCGACACTTCCGTGCTCGTCACCGCATTCGGAATTGTCGCGGTGGCGATTGCAGCGAAGCTCATCCCCGCGCCGCTCCTCATGCTGAGAGGACTCACGTTACGCGACAGTCTCGGTGCAGGCGTGCTGCTGGCAGGACAGTTGAGCGTGATCATCGCCCTTGCCGCGGTCGGTGTCCAGATCGGTGTCATCGACGAGGGGCTCGCAGCGGGCGCCGTGCTGATCGTTGGCGTGACCGCGGTTCTCAGTCCGATACTGTTCCGGCTGCTCTCGCCGGACCTTGACGCTCTGCGAAAGGACGGGGCGTCAACCGGGAGTTGAGGCGGGGTGGTCGACAGCTTCGAGCCGCTGCGCGAACCTGGCGACCACGATGACGGCAACGAACGCCGCGAGAGCCGTCAGCGCTGCGGCGAGAACGTCGCTGTCGGGCAGAGCGAGGGCTACCGAGTCGATTCCGCGGGGCCACGGCCACAGCACTCGTAGCGAGCCCCCCATGAGTCCGACGAGCGAAGCGATCACAACATCGTGGTGAAGGGTCAACGCGCGGTGCAGAAGCTGTGAGAAGAGAGCCAATCCGACGATCGTCCCGAGGATGAACACGCCAAGAGCCAGAAAGTCCCGATCGACTACGGCTCCCAGGACCGGACCGTACATCCCGAGCAGCACCAGGATGAACGAACCGGAGATACCGGGCAGAATCATGGCGCAGATGGCCACCGCGCCCGACGCGAAGTACACCCACAGAGCGGGTTCGCCGAGCTGGCTGACGGTCTCGGCAGAGGCGCCGCCCCCGAGGCCGAGGCCGACGAAGACGAAGGCAGCAACGCCGAGCGCGATCCAGAGGTGCTGTCTGCGAGGTGTCCGGAGTATCGCGCGGGCGACGACCATGGAGCCGGCAACGAGCCCTGTGAAGAGTGCCGCCATGATGACCGCCTTGCTCTCAAGGAGGTGTTCGATGAGTGGTGCAAGCGAGACGGCAGCCGTAAGAATTCCCGCACCGAGCGGCAGGATGAAGAGCCACTCGACGTTGCCCATCCACCGCCGGAATCCACCTGCGTTAAACCTGAGGATGGCGCCGAGCGCCAAGGATCCCGACCTGATCGACGCGATGAGGCGTTCGTAGATGCCGAAGATCAGCGCGATCGTTCCTCCGGACACACCGGGGACGATGTCGGCGGTGCCCATCAGGAACCCACGCACGAGAGACAACAGGATCGAGCGAGCCATGGCGGCGAGTGTAGGTTCGGTTCTCCAGGCAACGATGGAGGTATCGTGCGAATCGTGATTCAGCGGGTGTCGTCGGCCCACGTGACGGTCGCGAACGCAGTCGTCGGCAGGATCGAGAGAGGTTACGTCGTGCTGGTCGGCGTGGGCCGCGGCGACGATCAACGTGACGTGGACACGGCCGTGCGCAAGATCAGCGAGATGCGGTTATTCCCCGACGACGCAGGGAGGATGAATCAGTCCGTTGAAGATGTGGGCGGCTCCGTCCTCGTCGTAAGCCAGTTCACGCTCCAGGCCGATACGCGCAGGGGGAGGAGGCCTTCGTTCACGGACGCGGCAGATGCCGGCGTCGCGGAGCCGATCGTCACCGCCGTCTGCGCCGGTCTTGAGGGACGCGGACTCGCGGTTGCACGCGGATCCTTCGGAGCCCGGATGCAGGTCAGCCTCGTCAACGAGGGTCCTGTGACGATCATCCTGGAGGTCGTGGAGGGTCAGGTCCTCTCTTGATCCTGCATGAAGTTCTGACCCGCGGGGCAGAGGTGGAGGAAGTCGCACCAGCGGCACGCCTCTGAAGGGTTCGGAGTGAACGGGCCATCGGCCCCCTGCTCGACGAGCGATGTGACGTTTCTGCGCGCCCGCGCGAGCCACGCTTCATCGACCGTCTCGGTGACCTCGACGAGCTTGCCACCTCCAAAATATGCGAACGTGACGTCCATCGTCACTGGCGGAGTTCCGGAGAGCGCCCCGTCGGCGGCTGCGACGGCGTACACCTCGAGCTGGACACCGAGCGAGGGGTCCTCCCTGTGTCGCCCGGACTTATAGTCAACGATCTCCCAGTGTTCGGGGTCCGGTTCGTAGATTGCATCGACTTTCCCTCGGATCGAGCCCTCACCGACGGAGATCTCAAAGGGGGCCTCCGCCAGGAGAGGCTTTGTTCCGAGGAACCGCGATTTTGCAAACACCTGCCACGGATCGGCGGTGGACCTCTCCCTGGAGTCCCGGCCGTCGCTCTCGGAGTCGTACGTTGCATCAGAGGGATCGCCGAACGCGATCACCCCCAGATTGTGCAGCTCGACTTGTCGGTGGAACGCGGTGCCGAGCGTCGCAGAGCGCGTCGGTCTGCGTGGCAGCCGATCGTGGTGGATCCATTTGAATCGCTGAGGGCAGGCTGCGAGGACGACAAGATTCGTGACGGAAGTCACGAACCGGCGAGCCGGTTCGACGACGGCCGGAGTCGTGAGGTCCTCGACTGCCATTTTGAGCTGGGTGACCCGCTCCTCAACTACTCCAGCGAGCTCGGGGTGCTCACGTGCAATCCACCGGTCGTCCGCGACGATGTTCCTGAGCGCGTCCGCAGGGCCAGCGGCGAAGAAGGGGTCGGGTGGCACAGGGAGCTCGACGAACTGTTCCCGTTCGGGTTGCGTGTCCGATATCTCCTCCCGCGGGCCCCGGGTCGATCCGCCGATCTCTCCGGCCATCGCGAAGAACGCGGACGGCGTGCGGGGATTCTTGATCGTTCCATCCCACGCGTGGCCGCAGAGCACGAGCCTGTGCTCGGCTCGCGTTACCGCAACGTAGGCGAGGCGCCACTCCTGGGTGACGTGTTGTTTGTTGAGAATCGCCTCCCTCTCTTTTTCGGTGGGCGCTTCTGCCTGGCCGCGGTACGTCTGTGGGTCGAGTCTGGACGCATACGGAAGCATGTACGGGATCTTGTCCGGATTGTCGCGAACGTGTACACGACCGGGGAACACCCCATGCGCGAGGCCGGGCAGATACACATCGGACCACTCAAGGCCTTTGGCCGCGTGGACGGTGAGCACCCCAACTGCGTCCGGGACAGGGGGGGACGCCGCGTTGAGCTCATCGGCCCTCCCCGATTCGTCCAGTACCGTGAGATAACTGAGGAACCCGGCGAGGGAGGGCGCGCCTTCGATCGGGCGCCAACGCTGCGTGGTCTCGACGAACTTGCTGAGATTCAGCTTCGCCGTGAGCGCAGGTCCGGGACGCAGCGCCGCCACCTCGTCCCAGAACCCGAGCGCGTCGATCGTTGCGCCAATGATGTCGGGGACGGTTGCGACCTGAGCACGTTTCCGCAGGTCGCCATAGATCGAGACGAAGCTGTCGAGGCGCTGCCGGGCCTCCGCGGTGAGGCTGTCAACGTCGTCGCGGTGCGCTGCTGCGTCGAAGAGCGTGCGCGACGGATCAGAGAGGCACCAGCGTTGGAGTACAGCAACATCGGCCATTCCGAGCCGGAAACGGCCACCGAGCCAGACGCGCAGAAGAGAAGTCTCTCGGGAAGGATCCGACAGGATCCGGAGCCACGCAACGAGGTCAGCGATCTCGGGGACCTGGAGGAGCTGACCCATCGACGCGACGGCGAAAGGCGTGTCGAGGGCGGTGAGTGCGTCAGTCAGCGCAGTGAACTGTGAACGCTTGCGACAGAGGATGGCCATTGCGCGCCAGGCGACGCCTTCGGCGTGGCGCAGGTGCATCTGTTCGGCGATCCAACGTGCCTCGCTCTCCTCGGAGTTGAACCATCCGGTGACAATCTCGCCCCGCAGCGCATCAGGTCCTGGAGCGAGGGGGAGGGCACCGGCGAGGTCGGGGAGCTCTCCGCGGACGCGGTTCGCCATCTCGATGATGAGCCGGTCTGATCGGCGGTTCACACTCAGGGGGAGCGTCGCGGCGGGTGATCCGTCGCTCCGCGGAAAGTCTGTCGGGAACGCTTCGAAATTCTCGGCGGATGCTCCCCGCCACTCGTAGATCGTCTGGTCGGAGTCACCAACGCCGACAACCGGCACCACGGAAGCGAAGAGCCCCATCAGGAGCCGTCGCTGGGCCGGGTCGGTGTCCTGGTACTCGTCAAGTACCACAACGTCATATCTTGAACTGACCTCGCTCGCCACGTTCGGGACTCCTTCGATGACCTCGACGGCGAAGCGGATCAAGTCACCGTATTCGACGAGTCCGAGGCGTCGCTTCTCCTTCTCGTAGTGTGCAACAGCTTCGGCGAGCGCGAGGCGCTTCGTCCAGACCTCGTCAGGTTCCCGGGGAGCGAGGTCGAGGAGTGCGCTGAAGTCGACGAGGTTGTCCGTCATGGCAGACGCGAGCTTGAGCATCTCACTGCTTCTCGTCGGGAGCGAGGTGAGGTCGAGATCCGTCGTGTCGGTCTCGCGCAGAACACGCGACGCGAGCTCGGCCCGGTGCCCTTCGTCCATGAGCATGGACGCCCGTCCGTAGCCGGTGAACACTCCGAACTCGTCAAGGATCGACGACGCGAACCCGTGGTACGTCGCGATCTCAGGAGTCCCTTCAACGGCGGCGTCGCCGAGCGCAGCGATCACACGCTGGCTCAGTTCGTCTGCAGCCTTGTTCGTGAAGGTGACGCCGAGTATCCGTGCCGGGTCCACTCCGGCACCCACAAGATGAGCGATGCGTTCGACGATGGTGGTTGTCTTGCCTGTGCCCGCACCGGCGGCCACTCTGAGGGGCTCAAGGGCGTACGCGATGATCGCCTGCTGTTCGGGGGTGGGTTGAAATCGGGTCACTTTGCAAAGGCCTCCTGGCCGGCAGGTCGGGCCGGGCAGACCTGCTCGACCTCGCAACGGGAGCAGTGGGCGTTCACCGTGGGATCGAACTCCTCGTTCCTGATCGAATCTGCAACAGAGACCATCGTGTCGCGCACTCCATCGAGGTTCCCCATCTCGAAGCTGCGCGTCGCGATCGACGCCTTGTTCGTGATCCGCGGGTACCAGAACTCGGCCCCGCTGACGGTGCCGTGCTCGACGATGGAGGGGTGCTGGGCAGCAGCCAGCGCGTAGTAGCCGAGCTGTATCGACTCTGCGGCCTCCTTCTTCGTCGCCGGGCTCGTCGATGTCTTGTAGTCGACGACCGAGATCTTGGAGCCGGTCACCTCGATGCGGTCTGCCCGCCCCAACCACGGAGTCCCCTCGATCATCAGTTCGAGAACGGTCTCAAGACCGATCGGGCGTGCCTTTGACGGCCAGAGTCGATACATGTCGTCGAGCAAGCCCGTCGCCTTACGGTGCCACGCTCGACCCACGGCATCTTCGCCGAAGCCCAATTCGTCCCAGTGGGCGTCGAGCCATCGGAGCGCATCGTCGAGCGTTGCCCGTTCACTGCCCGCGTCGATCGCCTCCTGCTCTGCATCTTCGAGGATCTGGTGGATGAGGGAACCGAAGCGCATCGGAACCGACTCCTCGGTCCGGGTCAGCAAGTAGCGCTCGATCGCGTACTTCCTCGGGCACTCGAGGTAGCTGGTGGCCCGGCTCGGCGACATGCGCAGAGCCGACGACAGGAGCTCGCGATCGCTTCCGACCTGTCTCTGGCCGTAGCGTTCGAGTGGTTCTCCGAATCCGAGCTCCGGACCGGCTGCAAGCACGCTCGCCGCGGCGAGCCTGTCGACGGGGGGTGCCTGAGCGTCATCGAGCTCTCGCCGGAGTGCTGCGACGAATGATCGGGGTGTGAGGGGAGCAGAGTCTTCGCCGGGCTCGGTAAGGGGTGCGACGAGGGGGAGGAACCGACTCGGCTGAGGACCGTTCGTACTCGGGGGAGCCGCCGTGGCGCTCCACACGACCTTCGCTGTGGCTCTCGTCATTGCTGTGTAGGCGAGTCTGCGCTCTTCATCGAGTCTGAATGCCCGGTAGGGTCCGGAACCGGCCGGTACGTGAGGGTTGAGATGACGGGAGCCGAGGAGGGAATCGGTCGTCCGAAGATCCGGGAGCACACCTTCGACGGCGTTGGCGATGTACACCACGTCGAACTCCGTTCCCTTGGAGCGGTGCAGCGTCGAGATGGTGACACCCCGGTCCTCCTGCACGCGGAATTCGAAGAGCGGTTCGGCTTCGTAGTCTGCATGTCGCACGAGCTCCTCGTGGTCGCTGAGGGTTGCATGTTCTGCGCGCTCCGTGAGCCGCTCGAGTGCCTGTGCAAACGCGGACCACGCCCGCCTGTCACGGAGGCCCGTGTCGGTTGTGGCGATGGGAGTGATCTGGGGGAGTGTGCTCCAGAGGTGCCAGAGCCCGTCGGGCGCCGGCCACTGCGTGGCCCAGTTCGGGTCTGCCAGGAGCGCGGCGAGTGGGCCACCGTGAGGAACGGAGGAGGCGATTATCTCAGCCCACGAATCACCGGAGGAGTGTCGTGCCTCCATCGCTGCGACCGCTCCGACGGGGACCCCCACATAGGGACTCTGCAAGACGCGTCGCAGAGCGGCGTCTGCCTGGTCGTCGCCGCCCGCAGCGGTGACGAGGTCGCGTACGAATCGTACGATCGGTTCGTCTGCCAGGCGCGATTCTTGGGACGTGTGGGCCAGGTCCCGCCGTTCAAGCGACCGGGCGAGCTCATGAGCGAAGATGGTCCCTGAGCGCAGGAAGACCGCAATGCGCTCGAGCGGGACGCCGTCCGCAAGATGGACACGCTCGATGTCCGAGGCGATCCAATCGGCCTCCTCGATCGGTCCCGCGAATGTGTGCGCCAGAACCGTGCCGCCGGCGCGGGTGCTCAACACCTTGCCGGCGCCTCCGCGCAGCTCTCTTGCGGTAAGGGCGACGGCGGCAGACAGGATGTTGGCAGGCACACGGAACGAGGTCGTGAGTATCAGCCGTTCGGCGCGCCTCCCCAGAGTGCGCTCGGTGTCGTCCGGGAAGGAGAACACGTTGTGCAGATCAGTGCCGCGGAACGAGTAGATCGACTGATACGGGTCAGCAGCGACCACGAGGTCGTCCGAAGTTCCCGCGAGGGCAAGCAGGAGGCGGGAGTGAGCCGGAGACGTGTCCTGATACTCGTCCGCGACGATGAGGCTGTACGGCGCTGCGACCTCTGGCCACGTCTCGACCGCCCGCACAGCGTCGGCGAGGACGCGGCCGTAGTCCGTCCGGCCGTCTGTGACCTGTTGAGCGAGATACCGCTCAAAGAACGTGGGGAGCGCACGCCACAGCGCCCGGTTGTGGGCGGCGACGTCTCTCGGCTCCATCAGATGCTCATGGCAGCGCAGGATGAAGTCGGTGATCTCGCCGGCCATCGCATCGGTTGTGAGTATCGGCCGCAGAGCCGCCGGCCACTTCGCGGGATCTTCGTCGTTGAGGAGAGAGGCGACGAAGCGCTCCTGCTCTGACCCCGCGAGAACCGATGGGGGGGCGCGCCAGTCGAGGTCGGATGCGTGCGCCTCGACGATGCGCATCGCGAGTGAGTGGTACGTGGCAACGTTGATCAGATAGGAGCGTGTCGCGAGCGCGTCGAAGAGTCGTGCGCGGATGTCGGCAACTCCCTGGCGCGAGAACGTGAGCATGATGATCTCATCGGGGCGGAGAGAGCCTGCCTCCACGGCACGGATGACGCGGCGACAGAGGAACTCGGTCTTCCCCGTGCCCGGGCCGCCTACGACGATCTGCGGGCGACCGGCGAGGGGGACGTGTTCCTCCCACGCGTCAGGGTCGATGCGAGTCTCGTGCTCAACCATCGGATGGGGACCCGGCTGTCCGTTCGTTCTCCCATGCCGGACACAGCGTGTCCTTGAAGTCACACCAGTTGCACAGGGCGGAGACCTTTGCCGGCCAGTTGTCCGTGATGATCGCTCTCTCGATAGCAGACCAGAGGGCCCCAAGATGCTTCTCCGTCGCGTCGAGCTGGGCGTCGGTGACCTCCATCGTGTACTCGGTCGGGCCCTTGAGATAGAGCAGCCGGAGCTTCGCTGGGGTCACGCCACGCATCGTCCTGATGAGGAGCGCGTAGATCTTGAGCGCGAAGAACGACTTGTTCGCGTATCGCTCTCCGGGCGCCTTCCCCGTCTTGTAGTCCGTGATGACCAGCGCCGTTCGCTTCTCGCCGTCGGGACCTGTGTCCGTGACCTCCTCCATACGGTCGAGGATGCCTCGAATCGTCATGTTGCCAACATCGACGAGGAGATCCATCTCGAGGGCTAGCGGCTCGAAGGAGGACGGGTCTTCCAAAGAGAAGTAGGTGGCGAGCATGTTGAGTGTCTCGATGCCCCACGTCCGTTCTTCCTCGACGGAGTCGAAGAGGTCTGGATACTCGCGCTGTCTCAGTTCCACCCACGATTCACGGAACAGGTCGTAGAGGCGCTCCGGCGTTCGCTGCGGGGCAGGTTCCTTGAACAGCCGCTCGAGCGCGAGGTGGACCGTCGTCCCTCTGGCCTGGTGGATCGTCGGCACGGTAGGGATCTTGTCGATCGCCTTGAACTTGTAGAGCTGCGGGCATGTCTTGAAGTCGCTCGCGCGGCTCGGTGAGAGCGTTGCAAGCACCGGTGCGTTGGTCGGGGAGTCGCCGTTCTTTACCGCCATGCTGCAACTGTACCGACGGTGTGTGACACGTTCTGCCGACTCGAATCTGTCACCGGCCGTCGAGCACGATCGTCAATGTGCGCGGGATTCGATGAAGCGCAGCCAGTTTCTCAGCTCGATCTCCCGGATACGCGCATCGAGGATGTCATCGCCGATACCGAGAGTTGCACGCAGACTCTCCGAATCAGGGTCAGCGTGGAGCGCCTTCAACGGTGACGCGTGCCGTGCGACGGCTGCCTCGTCAGGGAAGTGGCCCTCGTTCACCAGCGCGGGGGCCCTCGCCGCAGTCAGGCGGCCCATCTCATGCAAGTTGTACTCGGGGTGATACCGGGGTGGCCCAGTACGACGCGCTTCCGCTCTCGAAGACGGCGGCTTGAATGGGGGTGTGGACGTTGCCGGCGAGCGAGACCGTGCCTTCAGGCACTCGGGTCTCTTCGTCGAGGTGCATGAGGAATCCGTCGAAGACCGGGGGTCTCCCTGCCAGCATCAGGGACGCGGCACCCGGAGGGAGGGCGAACTCGGGATCCGCTACATAGACGATGTCGCTCGTTGCGTTCGGCGCCTCCCGCGAGAGGAAGTCGCGGAACAGCTCGTGAGGATGACCCACGTCGGAGCGGTCAAAATTCTCCCTGCTCGCCAGCGGACATCCGTTGACGATGCAGAAGCGGAGCGCTGCTGTTGTTGTGGGTGGGGACGACACGTGACACCTGCCAGGGAGAGTTGGCGGCGGAGCGACAGAGCCGTTCTTGATCAGCCGAGGAGGAGTTTCGCGGCTCACAGTAACGGCATCGTCACGTCTGTGTCCCGGTAGGTGTCTCTCGCGAAAATGATGCATACAGCGCGAAAAT
>JASJXX010000012.1 GCA_030123765.1 Actinomycetota bacterium
GCGGGTGGCGACGCGGACGCGGTCGGGGCTGTGACGCTCGAACTGGCTCAGAAGTCGTCGAGCCAACCTTCTGCTTCTTCGACCATGTACATGCTCACGGCGTGCACACGATCGAGCACGTCACAGAGCGTGTCCTGTTGGAAGATGATGTCCGGAAGCGACTGTTTGGCGGCACCCACGACAGAGAGGCGGCGGTCTTTCGTATCAGAGAGCGCAGCCATCGACTCGACGGCGGAGACCTCGATGGGCAGGTCGATGCCCCCGATCCCGGCAAGCTCTGCCGAGAGCACGAGGATGTCCGGCGGGTGCTGGAGCGGGGGGAGCGACCAGTTGAAGAAGAAGGTGACCTCGTACTCCCCGTCCTCGTCCTCAGGCACGCCATCTGACGCATTCAACGCGTCCTCGAACCGCAGCAGCAACCGCGGTTCGACGTCCAGGGCGATGTGGAGATCGAGAGGGCCGGCGCACGCTTCTGCAGGATGCAGGTCGATCTCCCATGACTGGCGCAAGGTGTACGTCTCGACGAAGTGGCGCTCGTCATGCACGTGGAAACCATGCTCCGTCGCGTGATCCTTGAGATAGGTGACAGCAGAAGCAATGTCCACAGCCATCAGGCAACCTCCTCCTCGTGGATCTCGACACCACCCAGAATGGCCAGGGCGTCCACAAGCAGCAGGGGTGCGCCATCGTCGGACCCGTCGGGGTCGGTCAGATTCTCGACGCCCCCCATCACAGCCCGGCTCATGAGCTCGACGCGCCAGTGCGCCGGTACGACGACGTCGATCCCTCCCATGAACGCGCGCAGAACGAGTGTGGCACCCGGTTCGAGGGTGACGTCGAGCAGATCGAGCTCGATTCCGCCCATGAACGCCACGGCACGACCCTCCCGCAGACTGCTTGCCCTGCTCTCGAGCACCGCGCCATCGAGAGCTGCGACAACCGAGAAGGTGTCGTCGGTCTCGCCTCCGTACGAAGGCACCCGGTCGCGCACAACGACCGCAGCGACGACGCTCGAGGCGGTAAGAGCGAACAACCCGAAGGCGAGACGATTGAGGAACCTCACGGAGTCAACCTACCAGCCGGACCTGCTTATCGGTCAGGGGATCGGCAACGCTGGCTGCGTATGCGCGAGCCCCCATCGTTGGACCGCTGCGACGGAGGCAACCACGACGGCGACACCTACCCACTGCACAGGGTCAAGCGCCTGGCTGAGGATTATGGAAGCCGTGAAGGCAGCGATCGCGGGTTCAACCGTTGCGATGACGCCCACAATCCCTGACGGTATGAGCCGCAGCGCTGCGAACTCAGCGATGAATGGGATTGCCGTCCCCATCACCCCGATGATCGCAAGATCGATCCACGCGCGCGCCCCAATTGACGTCGGGAAGGTCCATACGGGGAGAACAGTGATCCAGAACAGAGAGGCGAACACGAATCCCCACGTCGCGATCTGTACGGGTCGATAGGTCTTCCCGAGGTACTCGCCGTAGATGAGGTACAGAGCGAAGGCGGCCGCAGAGGCAAGCCCGGCTCCCACACCCAGGACATCCGAACCGTCAAGAGTCCACGCCTTCGTGACGAACCCGACGCCAACGACGGCAGTTCCAGCTGCAGCCCACACCATCGGATGTACCGCGAGCTTCCTGATCACAACCATCCACGCGAGCACGAGAATCGGCCCGAGAAACTGGATCGTCGCTCCCGGCCCGACACCGAGCGCGTCGAGCGACCAGTAGAAGGTCACGTTGACGAACGCGAGGTTCAGTCCGAGCAACGCGAATCTCCACAATCCGCTGCCGGGATGCAACGCACCCTTCCACGCCGCGTAAGGGACGAGGAGGGCGACAGCGATCAGCGACCGGGCCTCAGCGACCCTGGCAGGGGGGACAACATCGAAGACGCCACCCGCGATGGCGCCGGAGATACCCCAGAGAGTTGCGGCAAAGAGGGTGAGGAGAGCACCTCGGGTGGCACGGTCGTCGGTCATTGGGCGAGCCTAGAGATGTGCCGGATCTTGTAGTATCACCGAGCCCTGAGAGAGGAATCATGCAGCCGCAGGTTCTCTTCGTCTGCGTTCACAATGCCGGTCGATCCCAGATCGCGGCCGCGTTATTGGAGCACTACGCGATGGGCAGGATCCAAGTGCGCTTGGTGAGAGAGAATCGACCGGTTCATGCGGATGCTTCTGTGAGAGTCCGTCAATTGATTGCAACGGATCAGGTGCTCAGTGGGTTCTATTGGATATGAGAGAACGTGACGTGAGCGAAGATGTCGAGATCCAACGTGCCCTGATCAAGGACCGCGACGCAGGATTCACCATGTTGGTGCACACGTTTCAGCCAGGGATCTACTCGGGCGTACGTCGCATGACGAACGGACACGCGGATGCAGAGGAGATCGCCCAGGACACGTTCCTTCGCGCATACCGCGCCCTCGCGGGATACGAGAAGGAGAGAATCCGCACACTTCAGCTGCGGGCATGGCTGTGGACGATCGCCCTCAATCTGTGCCGGAACCGGGCAAGTCGTAGCGCACCCGAATCCCCGAAACCCTCCATCACGGCGGAGAGCACCCACGATGAGATACCGCTTGATGCCGCCGCGTGGAACAGGCGCCTGGACCGGCTGTCACCTCACCAGAGAGCCGCCGTCGTCCTGCGACACATCGTCGACCTCCCCATCGCCGACATCGCTGCGATCTCAGGGAGACCGGAGGGAACCGTGAAAGCTGATATCTCGCGTGGGCTCAACAGACTACGAGACTCGATGGAGGCGGAGGCAGTGCGATGAACGATATAGAACGGATGCTCGCCGACCTCAATGAGGTGCCGCCACTCGAACTGGAGGGCAGAACGATCTTCGAAGCGGGGGCAGCCGATCTCGTCGCCCGCATTGACAGTCCGTTCGGGCTGCTCTGGATCGCCTGGTCGAAGCGCGGCATCACCGCGCTCACCCCGACATTCGCGTCTCGTACGATCGGTGAGTTCGCTGAGCACCACAGGCGCATCTCGTACAGAGCTCAAGCAATCCCGAGACTCATGGCAGCCGAGATAGAAGATGCACTCGAGACCGGAGACTCCTCAGCGCTCGCATTCGACCTTACGGGCCTCACCGGGTTCCAACGCTCCGTACTCGAGGTGTGCGCGACCATCCGTCCAGGTACGGTTCGCCCGTATGGATGGATCGCCCAGGAGGTCCGCCGGAGCGGGGCAGCGAGAGCCGTCGGCACGGCCCTCGCGAGAAACCCTATCCCGCTGCTCATCCCCTGCCACAGGGTCGTCCGATCCGACGGATCGGTCGGCAGCTACGCCTTCGGGTCGGCGATGAAACGCGAGCTCCTCGAACGCGAGAACGCGCCACTTCCTCTGTCCCAGAGCTAGCGCTCTTGGACAGAAAAAGACCCGTCTAGTCTCCGCTCATGGATTTAGTCGAGATGGTGCGGACCTCGGTCATCGGTGCGGACAATGTGGTGCCCGGCCCATTCGGGCCACGCAAGATGACCTACGCCGACTACGCGGCGTCGGGGAGGTCGTTGAGCTTCATCGAGGACTACATCAGAGACGTCGTCCTCCCCCTCTACGCCAATACGCACACGGAGGCGTCCGGCACCGGCGTCCAGACCTCCCGATTCAGGGAGGATGCACGCGAGATGATCCGTCGGTGCGTGAACGCGTCTGATGACTACGCCATCATCTTCGTCGGCAGTGGGAGCACGGGTGCCATCGATCGCATGCTCAGAGTTCTGGGCCTTCTCATACCGGACGTCCTCGAATCGGAGTACCACATCACGGATGCGATCCCTTCCGAGGAGCGACCTGTCGTCTTCATCGGTCCGTTCGAGCATCACTCGAACGAGCTGCCGTGGCGAGAGTCGATCGCCGATGTCGTCAAGATCGGTGAGGACGCCGACGGACACATTGACCAGGTTCAACTGGAGAAGGAACTCAAACGCTACCTGCATCGACCGCTCCGTATCGGGTCGTTCTCCGCTGCATCGAACGTAACGGGAATCCTCTCCGACACCAGAGGAATCACGGCACTTCTGCACACCTACGGAGCCCTGTCGTTCTGGGATTTCGCTGCTGCCGCCCCGTACGTCTCGATCGACATGCAACCTGCTGAGACACCGGAGGCTTACAAGGACGCGATCTTCATCTCGGTACACAAGATGATCGGGGGGCCGGGAACACCCGGACTTCTCATCGCTCGGAAAGAACTCTTCAAGAATGCCGTGCCCTCGGTACCAGGTGGCGGGACGGTCGCGTTCGTCAGGCCAGACAGCCACGAGTACGTCACCGACATCGAGCAGAGGGAGGAGGGCGGCACTCCTGCAATAGTGGAGTCGATCCGCGCCGGACTCGTGTTCCAGCTCAAGGACGCGGTCGGATCGAAGCGCATCCGCGGGCTCGAGGAGCGGTTCATCACCAAAGCCATCGCATCGTGGTCCGGCAACCCGCATCTTGAGATTCTCGGCAATCCTGATGCAGAGCGGCTCTCGATCGTGTCGTTCGTTGTGCGACACGCAGGCAAGTATCTCCACCACAATTTCGTAGTCGCCGTGCTCAACGACCTCTTCGGGATTCAGTCGCGAGGCGGGTGCTCCTGTGCCGGCCCCTATGGCCACACGCTGCTCGGCATCGACGACGAACACTCAGACGAGATCAGCCACGAGGTATTACTTGGCTGCGAAGGCATCAAACCAGGCTGGGTTCGCATCAGCTTCAACTATTTCATCTCTGACACCGTGTTCGACTTCATCATCGACGCGGTGCACATCATCGCGACGCACGGCTGGAAGTTGCTCCCCTGGTACCGATTCGATCCCACCACCGCGGCGTGGGTTCACGTCGACGGCCGGGGCGAACCACCCTTCTCCTTGTTCGACATCGACTACGGCGAGGGGGCCATGCAGTACGACACACGGCCAGCGCACGCGCCAGACACGGTTCTGGCCCTCTATCTGGAAGAGGCACGCGCACGCTTCGACTCGATCGTACCCAGCCAAGCTCCCGTCCAGTCTCCCGTCGAAGCGTCAGCATCATTCGAGAATCTGCGTTGGTTCCTTCTCCCCGAGGAGATACGCTCCCGTGGGTAGTGCTGCACCGTCCTGGTTCGACGCCGCCGTGGCAGCCGAACCGACCGAACGCGACATCCAGGTCGCGGGAACCCGTATCCGGTACCTGTCATGGGGCGATGCCGAGAAGCCGGGGCTGGTCTTCGTCCATGGAGGTGCAGCCCACGCACATTGGTGGTCGTTCATCGCCCCCCTCTTCACGAGCCAGTGGCACGCAGTCGCGATCCATCTCTCCGGCCACGGCGACTCGGGGAGACGAGACACGTACACCCACGAGCTGTGGGCAGAAGAGGTCATGGCTGTCGCCGACGATGCTGGCTTCCCCGGTCCTCCCGTGATCGTAGGACACAGCCTCGGCGGGATGGTGACCATCCAGACCGCAGCCTCCTACGGGAACGATCTCGCAGGGGCCGTGATCATCGACGCCCCGGTCCGGAGGCCGGTACCGGAGTCAGAGGAGAGCCGCTCGGGCCGGGCCTTTCGAGCACCCGGCACCTATCGGACTCTTGATGAGGCTGTGAGCCACTTCAGGCTCATCCCCCCCCAACCGTGCGACAACGAGTACATCGTCGACTACATCGCACGGATGTCTCTGCGCGCGACCGACGCCGGCTGGGCATGGAAGTTCGATCCGAAGATCTTCGCCGGCACTCTGGTCGCTCTCAGGGATCAGCTCACGTCCGTGAATTGCAGGGTCGCGCTGTTCACCGGGGAGCGGTCCGTTGTCGTCCCCCCCGACACGGCAGCGTACATGTACGAACTCATGGGGCGCGTCTCGCCCGTGATCGAGATTCCCGAGGCATACCACCACGTGACCCTCGACCAGCCACTCGCCTTCGTGGCAGCCCTGAGAACGCTTCTCGCCGACTGGCACCACTCGGTTGCATTCCGGCGAACCTGACCCCTTCCGGTAGGATGCCTTCTAATAATGGCGCACTCACGAGATGATCAGCTCACGCTCGACCAGGCGTATCAGGCGGCGTATCTTTGGCTTGACTATGTCGGCGAGCCGCCGATCGAGATCTCGGAGCCGTCGCACGGTGCCGTCGAACTGGTCACACAGACTGCGTTCGTGAGGATCAGATCGAGCGATGGACCGGTCGAGCAGTCGTCCGTGCTCGCTCTGCTTCGTGCTGCAGATCGGGGAAAGAGACTCATGTTGTTCTCACCCTCAGGGTTCTCCCCTGGAGCTCTCTCGATCGCCGAGACCCAGGGAATCGCGCTATTCAGCCTTGACAAACACGGCCGCACGACCCCAGAGACCACACATGCCCGATCGATCGCACCACATACGGAACCAGATCCACCTTTCGCTCCACCACCCGAGGACAGTGACGACGACGACTTCCGGTCCTACACACCACTACCCACCACTACCGATGACGGGCCGCTAGGGCAGCAGGACGTCGAGGGCATCGATGCAGCCCACACCGACTGGTCAGACTGCCCATCCTGCGGAACGACCCATTACCGAAACGCACATTTCTGCAAGAGCTGTGGAACGAGGCTTCGCACGGCGTCGGGTGGGGAGCAAGCGCAGATGCGGTGCCGCAGCTGCGGGAGCCGCGACATCGACCCGGCCGGATAGCCAGATCCTCAACGGTTAGTTGGAGATCTTTCGCCTCATAGCACGATGTTTGCGTTCCGCTGCATCCGAGCCCTCGACGGACAGGGATGCTCCCGCGAGCTCCATGCGCCGTTCGAGAGCGCTTCGGAACTTCCGCGGACACGCCCCGAACCCCGAGAGGGGGACAACCTCGCCCCGAGCAAATCGTGCTCGTTCTTCGCCATCCACCGGGACAGGAGGAAGAACACCGAAAGGCTGGCCCGGAATCGTGCCCTGCTCAAGACGAGTGATCGCTCCCTCTCCTTCAGGCGAGATCGACATCTCGACGTACCAGGGGAGGAACTCGGACCTCTCGTCGTACACGAGGCTGATGTCGCTGAACGCCTCGTAAGGAATCCGGTACGCGTGATCCGACGGATCGTCCCCGACGACATAGAACAACGCCCTATCCGAGAGCAACCAGAACAACACAGCCCGCTCCGAATCGCGCCTGTCAAGGCCGGCAGCGGAACGGTCGAGAGTCTCGTCACCGACGGCGAGCGGACGCGCCTTCGTCTTGGCCTCGCCTCGTCCGAGGTCGAGCACCGTCTGTTTGAAAGAGTGCAAGATGGGCATCTCCCAAGGGTAGGCGATCGGCAGGCGACTCTGGCCTCTCTTCCTGGAGCGGAGGGCGGAGCGGCACCGTTCTCGTCGCTCACCGGCGACCCTCCTCCCGATCCCGGGAGGAGCCCCTCCGTACCCGCTACCTTCACCCACATGGCAAGAGATCTCAGGGCGACGGGACACGAGCAGGCGTGGTCGTGGCCCCTTGCTGACTGGGATCGGATGTGGAAACCCTCCCGGTGGCTGAAGAGGCCGCCACGACCTCACAAAGCGCACCTATTCCACCTCGTCGCGATCCTCGTTCTCGCTTCGTACGCCAACATCGTTGCCAACAAGCTGCTCGACGATGCATGGCACATCCCGTTCAATCTCGGCGTTCTCGCCGCAGCGCTTCTGATCGCGCGACGGGCCGGAACGACGTGGACCTCCATGGGCCTCCGCAAGGACCAGGGGAGGCGAAGCATCGAGGTGGGCACCGTCGTCATCGCCGTCATCGCCGCCGCGGTGGCCCTCGGCGTCGCACTCCCCGCGACGCGCGCGCTGTTCAATGACGATCGGATCGTTTCAAACTCAGTCGGATGGGTCCTCTTCCAGGCAGTCGTACGCGTCCCCCTCGCGACAGCACTCTACGAGGAAGTTCTCTTCCGCGGGATCGTCTTCGGCATGCTCATCCGGCGCTATTCGCCTCTCGTCGCAGCTCTCATCTCCTCGACACTCTTCGGCCTCTGGCACACTCTCCCGACAATGGACACCCTCCACATGAATCCTGCGGGGACCGTGTTTACGGAGATGATCGGGCTCGGGGGCGCCATCGCGGGTGCCATCGCAGGCACCTTCGTCGCCGGACTCGGGTTCCTGTGGATACGCCTCTACGCGAACAGCACCTTCGCTGCTGTACTCGCCCACATCGGGACGAATTCGGTCGCGATGCTCGGGTCGCTCGTCGTCGTGCACCTGCTCTCGTAGCTTGACATCCGCCGAAACGTCCGCGAGCATGGTCCGGTCTGGTCCCTGGGGACCGGGTTCGCTGCTGAGGAGGGTCGATGATCAGGCTGAACACGCCGAATCTGTCATCAGCGACTCTCGCGCGCGCCCGGATGCGGTAGCTACAGCCCCTCCCCCGCTCTCGAGACCCGCCCTCATGTGACGGCTCCGCTGTTCATGAACCCTGTCTCACCTCTCCGATCCTTCAAGGACTACCCATGATCCCCGTACGCGCATACTTCAGGCTCTTCTCCGGATACCTCCGGCCGCATCGTCCCAAGGCGATGTTGCTCGGTGTGATTCTCTCCGTCTCGATCGCGTTGCAGCTCGTGAACCCACAGCTGATCAAACGCTTCATCGATCAGGCGATGGCGGGATCTGCTGCATCGAGCCTGACACCGATCGCGATCATGTTCATGGTCGTTGCCGTGAGTCACCAGCTTCTGGCGGTGTGGTCGACGTATCTCGCCGAGCAGGTCGGATGGTCGGCAACCAACCAGCTCAGAGCTGACCTCACCGATCACGTCCTCTACCTCGACATGGGCTTCCACAAGAGCACGAGTCCTGGAGAGCTGATCGAGCGGATCGACGGCGATGTCACTGCGCTCTCGAACTTCTTCTCTTCGATGATCATCAAGGTGCTCGGAAACGCGGCCCTGATCGCCGGAGTGCTGATCATGCTCTGGCGGGAGTCATGGATGGTCGGGCTCACAATCACCGTGCTCACCGCCGGTACCTTCGCAGGCCTGTTCCGTCTCCACGGTGTCACGGTTCCGTGGCAGAAGGCGATCCGGGCGACAAGCGCTGAGATGTACGGGTTCATCGGCGAGCAGATCGACGGCACTGAAGACATCAAAGCGAGCGGAGCGATCCAATTCATGCTGTCACGATTCGATTCCATCCAACGCAAGTGGCTGCCTCAGGTCATTCGTGGATGGACGGGTTGGGCGATGATGTGGAGCGCGTCGATGGCCCTCTACTTCGCGTCGCTCGCTGCTGCGTTCGTGTTCGGATACTGGCTGTTCGGCATCGGCGCCCTCACACTCGGATCCGTGTTTCTCGTCTTCCGATACGTCGAGATGGCACACCACCCGATCGAGCAGATCAGGGAACAGCTCATTGACCTTCAGAAGGCCGGGGCGTCGATCGAGCGGGTTGAACGGCTTCTCGCAAGGGAGTCTGCTCTCATCCAGGGCGGCGACCAACTCCTGCCCGATGGCCCGCTGCATCTGCGGTTTGAGAACGTGACATTCCGATACGATGACGAAGCGGGAGACAACGTCGTACTCGAAGCCGTCTCGTTCGATATCCAACCCGGCCGGGTAGTCGGGCTGCTGGGGCGCACGGGCTCAGGCAAGTCGACGATCGCCCGCCTCGTCACCCGCATGTACGAGCCTCAGGAGGGGGCCGTTCAGATCGGTGGCGTCGAGACGCGGAAGATCGAGATCACCGAACTGCGTCGCCGCGTCGCGATGGTCACCCAGGACGTACAGCTATTCCGTGCCACGGTACGCGACAATCTCACCTTCTTCGACGAATCGATCAGCGACGACAGCCTGCTCGGCGTCATCCACCAGCTTGAACTCGACGAGTGGCTGGCGTCGCTGCCCGCCGGTCTCGACTCCATGCTCGCCTCGGGAAGCGGAGGCCTCTCCGCCGGGCAAGCCCAACTGCTCGCCTTCACGAGGGTGTTTCTCAGGAACCCCGGCGTCGTCGTTCTCGATGAAGCATCATCACGCCTTGACCCGGCGACGGAGGTCCTCCTCGAACGTGCAGTGGGGAACTTGCTTGAGAACCGAACCGCGATCCTCATCGCCCACAGGCTCGAAACCGTGGCACGAGCTGATGACATCGTCATCCTCGAGAACGGTCGCGTCGTCGAACAGGGGGAGCGCGAGCTGCTGCAAGCCGATCCGAAATCGCTCTTCTCGCGTCTGCTCGCGACAGGGATGGAGGAGGCCCTCGTATGAGCCGCCAACCCACACCCGCATTCACCCGCGTTCTCTTCAGGATGATCCGCCAACAGCCGATCCGATACGCCTTCGCTCTCTTCCTCTGGGTGACCATCTGGACCATGCCGATCCTCATCGGACTCATCTCAGCGAGATACTTCGACGCGCTCGTCGACGGAATGGAGGTCACGACCCTGACCCTCCTCATCACGGCAGTGCTCGCCTACGCGTTCATCCGATCAGCCTTCATCTTCCTTGGAATGCGGAACCACGCGTCGCTGCTCTTTCGCACGGCCGCAACGATGCGACGGAACCTCCTTGTCCGCATCTTCGAACTCCCCGGCGCTGCAGGTCTTGAGGCGACCCCCGGCGAAGCGGTGAGCAGGTTCCGCGACGACGTCGAGCATGTGATCGAACCGTTCGACCTGTTCGTCGACTTCATCGGGGCTCTCGTCTCCGGGCTCATCGCATTCGGGATCCTCTGGACGATCGACCCCGTCATCACCGCCGTGATCGCCCTTCCGGTGACGATCGTCGCGATCGTCTCGAACCGCACAGGCGGGCTCCTGCGAAGGTACCGGCGCCAGGCGCGCGACGCGACCGAGGCGATCACAGGCTTCCTCGGAGAGACGTTCTCCGCTACGCAGTCGGTCAAGGTTGCCGGCGCCGAACCGCACATGCTCCGTCGCCTCACGCAGCTCAACGAGGTACGCAGGACAATGATGGTGCGGGACCGGACACTCACCGCAGTGCTCGAGGCTGTCTTTCGCAATACGGTGAACATCGGCACCGGCCTGATTCTGCTGCTCGCAGCCGGGCGGCTCACGGCGACGGGTGACGCGGGAATCTCACTCGGCGAGTTCGCTCTCTTCGTGTTCCTCCTCACCCAGGTCACCGATTCCGCCTACTTCTACGGCCTCTACATGGCCCGAGCCAAGCAGGGCAGCGTGAGCGTTGAACGCCTTGCTGCCACGCTGTCGGGTGAACCGTGGCAGCGGCTGATGGAGGACACCAAACTCGGACTCGACGACGATGTGTCGGAGAGCGCCATGACGTCTGCTGCACCGGATCCGTTCGTGTCTCTCTCGGTGCGCGATCTGACGTATCGCTACCGCGATTCGACCAACGGCATCGACGGTGTAGACCTCGACATAGCCCGCGGGGAGTTCGTTGTCATCACCGGCCGCATCGGATCGGGGAAGACGACGCTCCTGCGCACGATCCTCGGGCTCCTCCCCGCCGAGAGAGGCACCGTGCTCTGGAACGGCGAAATCGTCGAAGATCCCTCGACGTATCTCACCCCTCCCCGGGCGGCATACACAGCTCAGGTGCCCCGCCTGTTCTCCATGTCGCTTGAAGAGAATCTCGTTCTCGGTGCTGTACTCGAGAGTGGTCGGCTCGACGAGTCGATCCACATCGCCACGATGCGTCACGACATCGACATGATGCCTGAGGGACTTCAGACCCGGATCGGCCCTCGGGGGGTGCGTCTCTCCGGCGGCCAGGTGCAGCGCTCCGCTGCAGCCCGGATGTTCGCGAGGTCGCCGCAGCTCATCGTCCTGGACGACGTGTCCTCCGCCCTGGACGTCGAGACCGAGCAGATGCTCTGGGAGCGCCTCTTCGAGGCCCGCAGGGACGTCGCCGTCCTCGTCGTCTCGCACCGCCACGCCGCGCTCGCGCAAGCAGACCGCGTGATCGTGATGGATGCGGGACGCGTGGTCGCCGTAGGAGCGGCGAGTGAACTCAACGAGTCGTCAGAGGCGTTCCGGGCGATCTGGGATGGATCGCCTGGTGCTCCTAACCCCTCGTGATCGCGAGGATCTCGATCTCGAAAGTGAGCGCCTCTCCGGCGAGCAAGTGATTGGTGTCGAGGGTGACCGTGGCTTCGGTCACCTTGAGCACGACGGCTGACTGCCCGCTCGTGAGAAAGACGGTCTCGCCGACCTCGACATCACCCTGCTCAGGATTGAAAGGAACCTCGACGACGTTCGCTTCGCTCCACTCTCCGTATGCGTTCGCCGGTTCGATGCGCACCGTTCGCACGTCTCCAACCTTCCCTCCGCGAACACCCTCGTCGAATCCCGAGATCACCTGTCCGGTGCCAACCGTGAAGGAGAACGGGATGTCGCGTTCGCGTGACGAATCGAACTGGGATCCGTCGTCGAGTGTGCCCACGTAATGAACTTCGACGACATCGCCGTCCTGGACGATGAAGCCTTCGTCCGGCACGGCAGGTGTCGGTCCTTCAGTCGTCTCAGTAACCCCGGCGCTCGTCGTCGTTGTGCTAGCCGCCGTCTCCTCATCCGCGCTGGTGGCGCACGAGGAGACAACGATTGCGATCGAGAGGGCGACGAGAAGGCGAGGACGCATGGGGTGACTCCGTGGCTGGGGCGGACCCGTGTGAGGGTACAGGAACGAGTGTGTACTCCCCGCACCGCGTTCCGCCGACTCTCGCCTTCATCCAACAGGTACCCTGGCCTGATGGCGAACTACACACCCCCTGTACGAGACATCATGTTCACGCTCAACACCGTCGCGGACGTCGATTCGATTCTCGCCCTGCCCGACTTCGCTCACGTCGACCCGGGCACGATCGAGGACGTCCTCGATGAAGCCGCACGCTTCTTCTCCGAGGTCTTCGCTCCCACGAACGAGGTCGGAGACCAGAAGGGCGCGTTGCTCGAAGACGGCAACGTCATCACACCCGATGAGTTCAAGCCGGTGTGGAAGAAGCTCGTCGAGGCGGGCTGGACCGCGGTCACGGGCTCAACGGAGTACGGGGGCCACGGGTTCCCCAAGACGATCGGTCTCACAGTCTCAGAGATGATGACCTCGGCGAACCTGGCGTTCTCCCTGAACCCGATGCTCACTGGAAGCGGTATCACGCTTCTGGATCGTCACGGGAGCGATGAATTGCGCGATCAGTATCTGGCAAAACTCATCTCGTGTGAGTGGACAGGCACCATGGTGCTCACCGAGACAGAGGCCGGCTCAGACGTGGGAGCAGTACGCACAAAAGCAGTGCGCAACCCCGACGGGTCCTACGCGATCAGTGGTACAAAGATCTTCATCACGTGGGGGGACCACGACCTCACCGACAACATCATCCACCTCGTCCTTGCCCGCACACCCGACGCCCCGGCAGGCACCAGAGGCATCTCCCTGTTCATAGTCCCTAAGTTCCTCCTGCAGGACGATGGCACCCCCGGAGAGCGCAACAGCGTGGAGACAGTCTCGCTCGAACACAAGCTCGGCATCCACGCGAGCCCGACCTGCGTGATGGCGTTCAACAACGCTACGGGATACATCGTCGGTGACGAGAACCAGGGCATGCGTTACATGTTCACGATGATGAACCAGGCCCGTCTCGAGGTCGGCCTTGAAGGCCTCTCTATCGCGGAGCGGTCCTACCAGCACGCCGCTGAGTACGCGAAGGGCCGCATCCAGGGCAGAGCTGTCGGATCAACCGAGCTCTCGCCCATCATCGACCACATCGATGTACGGCGGATGCTGATGACGATGAAAGCGCTCACAGAAGCGATGCGCGGACTCATCTACGACGCGGCGGCTGCTGAAGATCGCCTCGAGCACGGTGAGGACGAGAGTACGAGAAGCGCAGGTGGCGAGCGCCTCGCCCTGCTCACACCCGTGGCGAAGGCCTGGTGCACCGATCGCGGCGTTGAGATCGCATCGATAGGAGTGCAGGTGCTTGGCGGCATGGGGTTCATCGAAGAGGCAGGTGCCGCACAGTTCTACCGCGATGCCAGAATCGCTCCCATCTATGAAGGCACGAACGGGATTCAGGCACTTGATCTCGTCATGCGAAAACTCCGACTCTCCGATGGTGCTGTCGTTGACCGGTATCTGGATGAGATCGAGGCACTCGATGCACAGCTCTCCGGGGCTGGAGCCGACCTGAGCGACGTGCGCCATCAACTTGTCCTCGCGGTCGCCTCCGTGCGCGAGGCGACCGCGTGGCTGAACGAATCCGAGGATGTGCGTGCAAGAATGGCTGGCGCAACACCGTATCTCGAGATGTTCGGCACCCTCGCGGGGGGCTACTACCTCGCCAGGCAGGCTCTCGCCGCACTCCCCGACGCGGATGCCGACTCGTGGATGGCAGCGAAGGTCGCTACCTCGCGTTTCTACGCGATCAACCTGCTGCCCAAGGTGCATGGCCTTCTGCCAAGCGTTGTCGGTGGCCCCCAGCTCCTGACCGCGGTCCCCGACGTACACCTCGGAGCGTCTCGGTGACCGGCTGCACGACTTCTCTGATCGGGAGCGCCGAGTCGCAGTGGCCCCTACGGTCGGCAACGCTGCCGGCGGCGCAGCGCGCAAGTCCTGCAGTAAGTACCCCCTCGTCACGGCTACCGTTCAGGGTGAGGGCACACCTCTCCTACCTCGCCCTCAAGTATGACTACTGAAACAACCACAGAGACCGTGACGACGTTCGCGAGTCTCGGCGTTCCCGAAGACCTCGTCGAGTTGCTCGCCAGTCAGGGAATCACGTCGCCATTCCCCATTCAGGCGTTGACGATAACTGACGCCCTCAGCGGCAAAGACATCACAGGAAGAGCTGAGACGGGCTCGGGCAAGACCCTGGCATTCGGCATCCCGATGATCATCCAGGTCGTCAAGTCGAGGCCCAGGCGACCGCAAGGACTCGTGCTCGTTCCCACGAGGGAGCTCGCTCTCCAGGTGGCACGCGCCCTCGCTCCTCTCCTTCATCTGCGGGGTCTGACAGCCGTCGCGATATACGGCGGTGCGCCGATGAGTGACCAGATGGATGCGCTCAAGAACGGCGCGTCGATCGCCATCGCTACCCCGGGACGTCTCATCGATCTCCTCGAGCGCAGAGCTTTCGACCCGCAGGACGTCAGCATCGTCGTGATCGACGAGGCTGACCAGATGGCGGACATGGGGTTCATGCCCCAGGTGCGGAAGATCATGGCTCAGATCCCCGACAACCGCCAGACTCTCCTCTTCTCAGCGACCCTCGATCACCAGGTCCAAGAGTTGATCGACCGATACATGCATGACCCCGTAAACCACGACGTTGTGTCTTCGTCGGAGAACATCGTGGGGATGGAGCACCGGTTCCTCAAGGTGCACTACATGGACAAGGCCAAGGTAGTGGCTGAGATCTCCCGACACAACAGCCGCATCCTCGCCTTTACACGAATGAAGTCTGGAGCAGACCGCCTCTCGACGGAGCTCCGTTCTCTCGGTGTCTCCGCAGCTCCGATCCACGGAGACCTACCCCAACGTAAGCGAGAACAGTCGCTGGACCGCTTCGCGCGGGGCGAGATCGGCGTCCTTGTCGCGACGAACGTCGCAGCACGCGGACTTCACATAGACGGAGTCGACGTGGTGATCCACTTCGACCCACCGGACGATCCGAAAACGTATCTGCACCGCAGCGGCCGCACCGCTCGTGCCGGGGAGGACGGACTCGTCGTGACCCTCGTTGAGTGGGATCAGGTCAATGAGGTCCTCGGCATCCAGCGAAGAGCGAGTCTGAACATTCCGATCGTAAAGATGTTCTCGAACGACGAACGGCTCGCTGATCTTGTAGGTTGGGTACCTCCGCCCGAAGAAGCACCGTTCACAGCAAAGTCGATCAAGAAACGCAAACGACGCGGCTTCTAGCAGCGCACGCCTGACCTTGCGCAAGGAGTGACGATGACCAACGAGTACGACGCCGCACCCGACCTGACGATTGACCTCGCCAAGAGCCACAAGGCTGTTCTGCACACGAGCGAAGGCGATATCACGATCGATTTCTACGCCGTCGACGCTCCCCAGACCGTGAACAACTTCCTCTTCCTCGCGAACGACGGCTTCTACGACGGAGTGATCTTCCATCGCGTGATCCCGGGATTCATGGTGCAGGGTGGTGACCCGACAGGCACAGGCAGTGGCGGCCCCGGCTACAAGTTCCGCGACGAGACCCACTCCAAGACGAGCTACAAGCGAGGCACCCTCGCGATGGCGAACTCGGGTCCGAACACGAACGGCAGCCAGTTCTTCATCATGCACGCCGATTACGGCCTTCCGAACCAGTACACGATCTTCGGAGAGGTATCCGACGGTATTGAAGTTGTCGACGCCATCGCGGGCAAGCCGACCGGCGCCCAGGACAAGCCGCACGATCCCGTCACGATCAACTCCGTGACGGTCACCGAAGCCTAGGCGGCGCGGCATCTTCGCACGGCCGCGCTAGCGTGGGGTGAAGATGGAATGGCTTCTTGAACCTTTTGCTCTCGGCTTCCAGCAGCGCGCTCTGCTCGCTGGTTCCCTCGCTGCGATCGTCTTCTCCGTCGTCGGAACGTGGGTGGTCATCCGGGGAATGACCTTCCTCGGCGACGCGCTCGTGCACGGCGTGATCCCGGGCATCGCTCTCGGGGTGCTCTTCGGCTTCAATCCGCTGATCGGGGCGGCTGCAGCCGCTCTCGTGATGCTCGGAGGCATCCACCTTGTGCACAGACAGACCACGTTCTCCGAAGACACGGGGATCGGCCTTCTCTTCGCCGGGATGCTCGCTCTCGGTGTCATCCTCATCTCCAGAACACCGGACCCTGATGGCGCGCTAACCACCATCCTGTTCGGTGACACGCTGGGTGTCACCCAGTTCGACATCGCCGTCATCGCCGTCGTCGCAGTTCTCACCGTCGGCGGAACGGTGCTCCTCTACCGGCGACTCCTCGTACTCGCGTTCAACGAGCAGAAGGCTGCCCTGCTCGGCCTTCGGCCACGTGTGACACACGCCATCCTGCTCGGGCTCATCACTCTCGCGATCGTGGGGTCCTTCCAGACGGTCGGCACGTTACTCGTGTTCGGCCTGCTGGTCGGACCGCCCGCGACGGCAGCGCTCCTCGTGCGCCGGGTTCCCGCGATGATGCTCACCGCTGGTGCGATCGGCCTCTTCGCGGTGGCCGGAGGGCTCTTCATCAGTTTTCACGCCGACACTTCAGGATCCGCGACGATGGCACTCATCCCGATCGTGCTGTTCTTCGTCGTCCTTGCGGTGAAGTCTCTGATACGCAGGACACCGACGACGACGGACGAGGGCTCACGAGCCGGCATGACTACGACCTGAGGTCGTCCCGAGGCCCCGGCGCGAAAGTTGTGCAGTCTTGTGATCGGTACACTGACCCGACGCGCCGCAGAGTCGATGGTTCGGAGCAGGGCCTTTCAACGCCAGCGGTGTCGGGAACGATGGCGAGAGGAGAACCCCAAGATGGCGCGAGCAGTATCGAACGCCCGGGTCCGCGCCACTCACGGTCGTCACCCTGACGTCTGCGCATGATTGCAGTCCTCCTCCTCCACGGGGTCGTCGCGGGTGTCGCTGCCGCCTCGGGAAGGCGGCTCGGCCGATTCGTATTCCTGCTGACGGCGATAGCGCCGGCAGCGACCTTCGTCTGGGCGCTGTCGCGTGCACGAGAGATCCTCGCAGGGAATCCGGTGTGGGTCTCCTGGCCCTGGGTCGAGAGTCTCGGCCTGGAAATCTCTCTCCTCGTCGACCCCTTCTCCCTGATGTTCGTGCTGCTCGTGTCGGGGATAGGCGTCTTGATCATGCTCTACGCCACGTGGTACTTCGGCGACACCCCGGGGTTAGGTGGCTTCTCAGCGATTCTGGTGCTGTTCGCGGGCTCGATGCTGGGTCTAGTCACCGCCGACAACCTCCTGCTGTTGTTCGTGTTCTGGGAACTGACTGCGATCACTTCCTACCTGTTGATCGGGTTCGAGGACAAGAGAGCCGAGGCTCGCTCGGCCGCCCTGAAGGCACTGCTCGTCACAGGCTTCGGCGGACTGGTGATGCTGACCGGGATCATCATCCTCGGCGCCGAAGCAGGCAGCTACTCCATGTCCGAGATCCTCTCCTCGCCGCCGAGCTCGACGGTGACGGGAGTGGCACTGGTACTGGTGCTGGTGGGAGCGTTCACCAAGTCCGCCCAGGTCCCCTTCCACTTCTGGCTTCCGGGAGCGATGGCAGCTCCGACTCCGGTCAGTGCCTACCTGCACTCCGCAACCATGGTGAAGGCCGGCATCTATCTGATCGCCCGGTTCTCCCCGGCCTTCGCCCCGCTCTTCGCATACTGGCAGCCACTGGTGATAGGTGTTGGCTTGGCGACAATGCTCGTCGGCGGCTATCAGGCCCTTCGCCAGCATGACGCGAAACTCATTCTCGCCTATGGGACCGTGTCACAGCTCGGACTCATGACGGCCGTCGTCGGAGCGGGCCTCCCCAAACTCGCATTCGCCGGCGCCGCGCTGATCCTCGCGCACGCACTCTACAAGGCAACCCTGTTCATGGTCATAGGCGTCGTGGATCATCAGGCGCACAGCCGGGACATCCGGCTCCTCTCCGGATTGGGGAGAGCGATGCCCCTCACCTTCTGGGTAGCGGTACTTGCGATGGCCTCCTATGTGGGGCTACCACCGCTCTTCGGGTTCATCGCAAAGGAGGCCGCTCTGGAAGGGATGCGCCTCGCTCCCATAGGCGTGGACTCCGTGGCGTTCTTCGCCGTGGTCCTCGGATCGGTGCTGACTACCGCGTATGGAGCCCGGTTCCTGTGGGGGGTGTTCGGCACTAAACCACCGTCCCCCGCACACCTGGGTGGTCAGATCGAGCGCCCCCACCCGATGCTTCTCGCTCCTGCGGTACTTCTGGTTCTTCTCACGGTGTCGTTCGGTCTGGTGCCACGATGGATCGACTCGCTCATCGGAGCGGCCGGGGCGAGCCTCGCCATGCCTGACACATCCTTCCACCTGGCGCTGTGGCACGGATTCGTGCCCTCCCTCGCGTGGTCCGCGATTGCAGTCGGATTCGGTCTCGTGCTGTTCTGGCAGCGTGAATCGGTCGAGAGGCTCCAGTCGGTCACCGATGCGATTCCAGGATCCGAACGGGCGTACGCTCTCGGCCTCACCGCGCTGGACCGCGGGGCTCGCTGGATGACGGGACGCCTCCAGGTCGGGTCTCTGCCGACCTACAGCGGTGTCATCCTGGCGACCGTCGCCGTCGTCGGAGGCGCGATGCTGGTCCGCGCGTGGCCTCAGGACATGACGGTGGGCTTCGCCGACTCTCCGCTGCAGATCGCGGTCGCTCTCTTCATCGTCGTGGCAGCGATCGCCACCGCTGTGCAGAAGCGTCGCATCGCGGCCGTGCTCCTCCTGGGAGCGGTCGGATACGGTGTCGCCGTTCTCTTCGTCATGTACGGCGCTCCCGATTTAGCGCTCACGCAAGTCCTGTTCGAGACTCTCGCCCTTGTACTTTTTATACTGGTAGTGCGCCACCTACCCGATCGGTTCCGCGAGCCGCGCCAGCCCTTCGGTCGGACGAGCCGACTCGTCGTCTCGATCGGCCTCGGCACTTTCGTGGGCGTCTTCGCCCTGGTCGCGTCCAACGCCAGAACGGTCGAGTCCATCGGCTTCGAGATGGCCGCCCGGGCGCTGCCCGAAGCGGGTGGCCGCAACGTCGTCAATGTCATTCTCACCGACTTTCGGGCTCTTGACACGATGGGCGAGATCACCGTGCTAGTCGTGGCAGCGATCGGGATCGCGGCCCTAGTAGGGCAGGGACGGAGAGATCACGGATGATGAGGCGCTCTCTGATCTTCGACGTTTCGATCGACACCGTCTTTCGCATGTCCCTGGTCTTCTCGATCTTCATGTTCTTCGCCGGCCACAACGCGCCGGGCGGTGGATTCATCGGCGGCCTCGTAGCAGGAGCTGCACTGGTACTGCGATACCTCGCCGGCGGTTCCGATGGGTCACAACAGGTAGGTGCCCGCTTCGCACACGTGATGCTCGGCACAGGCCTGATGATCGCCGTCGCAACCGGATTCGGAGGCTGGGTGTGGGGTACGGAATTCCTTGAGAACACCGGCGTGGGAGCCGAGCTGCCTCTGCTTGGCACGGTCAAGGCAACGACATCGCTTCTCTTCGACGCAGGCGTCTATCTCGTTGTCGTGGGGTTGGTGATGGAGGCTCTGGGATCGCTCGGCCATGAGGTGGAGCGATGACGTTCGTCCTCATCACCACCGTGGCCCTCCTGTACGGGGTGGGTGCCTACCTCATAATGGCGCGAAATCTTCTCCACATCGTGATCGGCTTGGGGCTCATCGCTCACGGCGCCAACTTGTTGCTCTTGCTTGCCGGCGGTGCGCCGGGCAGTCCACCCCTCGTCGGTGCCGAAGCGGCCCGTATAGCGGACCCTCTCCCCCAGGCGATGGCGCTGACTGCCATCGTCATCACCTTCGGCATCACCGCATTCCTGCTGGCGATGGCGTACAGGAGCTGGATCCTCCATGGTGACGATGTGGTGGAGGACGATATCGATGATCGCCGGATCGCCCGCCAGGCACCCTCCAAGGACGACTCGTGAACGCTCTTGTGGTCCTCCCCGTCGCGCTGCCGCTTGGCGCTGCCGGTCTCTCCTACGCTCTCAACCGATATCCGCGATTTCAGCGCGTCCTGGGAGTTGCCACGTTGACAACGGTCCTTGGCCTGGCGATAGCGCTGCTGGTGAACGTCCAGGCCAACGGTGTGCTTGTCAAGGCTATCGGCAACTGGACCGGGCCCATCGGCATCACCCTGGCCGCAGACCTCTTCAGCGTCATAATCCTCGTCGTTTCGATGGTCGTTCTGCTGGCAGTGCTCGTGTACGCCATCGGCAGCCCGCGAACCAGTAGCGAGGCCCGGTTCTTCTACCCCACCTACCTGATCCTGACCGCCGGCATCGCTCTCTCCCTACTCACCGCCGACCTCTTCAACCTGTTTGTGGCGTTTGAGATCATGCTCAGCGCCAGCTACGTGCTGATCACTCTCGGTGGATCGCGCGATCAGATTCGACATGGGACCACCTACGTCATCATCAACCTTCTGGCATCCATGCTGTTCATCACCGCGATCGGCATCACCTATGCGGCAGCCGGGACCGTGAACATGGCGGACCTCGCGGTCAAGCTCGGAGACATCTCCCCCGCCATTCGCGACGCGTTGGGTGCCCTGTTCCTCCTCGTCTTCGGCATAAAAGCGGCCATCTTCCCTCTCTTCTTCTGGCTTCCCGACTCCTACCCCACAGCCCCGGCGCCGGTGACCGCTATCTTCGCCGGGCTGCTCACCAAGGTCGGCGTCTACGCGATCATCCGCACCCAGACCTTGCTCTTCCCGTCGGACGGCCCATCAACCCTGATCCTGGTGTTGGCCGGGCTAACCATGGTGGTCGGCGTTCTGGGTGCCATCGCGCAGAACGACATCAAGCGGATCCTCAGTTTCCACATCATCAGCCAGATCGGCTACATGATCATGGGCCTGGGCCTGTTCACCATCGCGGCCCTAGCGGGGGCGATCTTCTACATCGTCCATCACATATTGGTAAAGACAGCGCTATTCCTCGTCGGGGGACTCGTTGAGCACACGATGGGGACGAGCCGGCTTCGGCGGCTGGGAGGCATGGTGCATCGGGCACCCTTCATCGCTGCACTGTTCCTGATTCCGGCGCTGAGCCTGGCGGGCATCCCGCCTCTCTCCGGGTTCCTCGCCAAGCTGACCTTGGTTCAGGCCGGGCTCGAAATCAACCAGTTCCTGATCGTGGGCGTATCGCTTGCGGTGAGCTTGCTCACCTTGTTCTCAATGATCAAGGTCTGGTCCGGCGTCTTCTGGGGCACGCCCGACCCAGCGGCGCCGCCCGGCGAGGATGTCGGCACGGGGCGGTTGGTGTTTCCGAGGCTCATGGTTCTGCCAACCGCCGCGCTCGTTCTCCTGACGCTCGTCTTCGTCGTAGCAGCCGAGCCGCTCTACCGGATCAGCGAGCACGCAGCCATCACGCTGCTTGATCCCACCCTGTACATCGAGGCGGTGTTGGGCCGATGAGCCAACGGTTGCTGTCGCTGACATGGATGACCCTGGTGTGGATGGCGCTGTGGGGTGACATCTCCGTGGCGAACGCGCTCGGGGGAATCGTGGTCGGGTCAGCCATCCTGCTAATCGTCCCACCACGCGGCCTGTCTTCAGGCCTCACGCTACGGCCGTTCTCGGCACTCCGCCTCGGCGCCTACTTCTCGTGGCAATTGGTCGAAGCGAGCGCGATCGTAGCGTGGGAGGTCATCACCCCCGTCAGCCGCCTCAACCAGGCAATCGTCGCGGTCCCTCTCCGCACCCGGTCGCGGGTGCTCGCCGCGCTGGTGGGCAACATGGTGTCGTTGACGCCGGGTACCCTGACACTCGACGTGCTCGGAGACCCGCCCGTGCTCTACGTACATGTGCTCCACCTCCGCGACGGTAAGCAGATACTTGCCAGCATTCACACGCTCGAAGCGCTCGCTCTCCGCGCATTCAGCACCGAGGAGCACCAGTGAGCCGGCACGGTCGAACAACCGAAGTCCCCCACACGGCGCGTGAAAGGAGATGACACTATGACAGTTGTCACAACCGTGGCCCTCGGCATCCTCGCGATCGCAGGCGGCCTCTGTCTGGTCAGGCTCGTTCGAAAGGGTTCCGTTGCTGATCGGATCGTCGCCCTCGACACTCTCCTGGTGATCGTCGTCAGCGGGATCGCGGTCTTCTCCGTGCGACGCGGTGACGGTGTCTATCTCGACGTGCTTGTGGTGACGGCACTTCTCGGCTTTGTTGGAACTGCGACCGTCGCCCGGTTCATCGACAGGCGGGGGGCCTGATGACGGACTTCATCGCGGCGTCGCTGCTGCTCGCCGGCGTGGCGCTCGCGCTGGTTGCGAGCATCGGGCTTCACCGACTCCCCGACCTGTTCTCCCGCATGCACGCCGCCACCAAGCCGGCAACTCTCGGACTCGTCCTGACCCTGACCGGAGTTGTGATCGGACTGGGAGATCTCTCGGCTGGCGTGAAACTGGGAGTCGTGATCATCGCCCAGTTCATCACTGCCCCCATCGGAGCTCACCTGATCGGACGTTCCGCCTACGCAGCCGGAACCGAGCTGAGCCCCGACACCCTCGTCGACAAAGCGGTGAGTGATGCTCTCGGCGGAACGACAGCGGCCCCCGGGAGTGAATCTGGCAATTGACGACGATCTAGCATGGATCTGGTGAACGCATGGTCCTGCTCACTGTTCTGGCCCCTTGTGGCCGAGCGCTTCCCCCAGCTCCCGCTTGCCGCGGGGACTGGTGCGCGTTAACCAAGAGAACGACCGTCACACCTATCGGCCGACGGCCCCGTCGCCTGGATATCGATGAGTTCAGCGTACGGGGCGGCGGGTCCGGGTCAGGTGCCTCTGCGCGGGCGGTTGGCCTCTGTCAGCAGAGTTAACGCGCTCTTCGAGATGATGCTCGTGTGGTCATCATCCCACCGGACTTCGACACAGTGTCGATCCCGAATCTCGATGACCGTGCCCGTCGCAGCGACTTGCCCGACCTTCTTCGTGAGTCGCACGACACGGGTTCCCTTACGAAGCATGCTCTACCTCCTGTACTGCTGGCAGTATCATCTCACCAGCAGCAAGAGACCGCAACACGCGACCCGCACACATCGGGTCTGATCTCAGGATGCCTTGCGGCGTGCCCGATCTCGCAACCTGCGGCGCATCCGGCGACGTTCGCCCGCGTCGAGGCCCCCCCATACGCCTGCCGACTGATTGGTCGCCAACGCATACTGCAGACACGTCTCGCGTACCGGGCACGCGACGCAGATCTCCTTGGCCAATCTCGCCGCGGCATCGTCTTCGGACACCGGGAAGAACACGTCGCTATCGGTGCCACTGCATGCCGCAGCTTCCCTCCAGCTAGTGTCCGGGTCCCATGTCAGGTCGAGCAAAGTAAGCAATATGCGATCCCTCATCTCTGAGAACCATATAACGACTACGGCCGTGTGTGTATTCCTGCTTTCTCATGCCGCGCCTCACCAAGCGGCTCAGAGAGCGTAGGACCGGAAGATGGATCGCGGGAGCGGAGTGAGGAATCCGCTTTTACAGTGCTCCGGGGCCCATTCCGGGTTTCGTGTCGTCGTGCGTCCAGGTCAGAGACGACTCCACCCCAACGACGCCCTCGACGCGTCGAGCAAGTTCGGCGAAGAGCTCGCCCTCGGAACGAGAGACGATCTCCCCTGTGAGAGTGACAACCCCGTCCTTGACAGAGACCGTCACATCGTCGAGCGAGAGCTGCATCACTCCCATCGCGATGACGTCAACGATCTCGGTCCTCAGGTCACGGTCGGGTCTTGCGAACACACCCATCACGTCTGCGCGCGTGATAAGCCCTTCGAGCGTGCCGTCCGGAAACACCACGGGGAGCCGTTTGACACGGAGGTCGGTCATCCTCCGCGCGGCTTCTGTCACAGTCGATCCGCTGTCAATGGTGTGCGGATCCGCGGTCATGACATCAGCAACAATCTTCGCGTGCTGTAGCGTCGCCTTACCCAGAAAACTCGTGAGCAGGCGTCTCCGTCGCCGCCCCCATGAGCGCTCCGCCTCCGCTGTCACAAAGTCAGCCTCGCTGATGATCCCGATGACCTTGCGATCGTCGTCTACAACAGGGAGGCCACTCACCCCCGCCTTGATCATTATCGTCGCAGCATCTTTCAAGGGCGCCCCCGCGTCGATAGTCATGACCTCAGTACTCATCACGTCGCCGACCTTCATCGACACGCCTCCTCCTTAGCTCCTTGTCTCCACAGGCTAGCGCCCGGCGACCCACGTTCGCGCTCGTGGCTGCCAACGGAGGACGATGCGGGCAGATGCGAGGCATCAGGCGTGAGAGTCCGACGGCCTCCGACGCCTCCTCCACTCTCCTCGCGGGCAAGATTCACCGTCAAATGTTCGTCGCGAGCCCACTATGTGCCGAATCGACGCGATCCCTCCAGAGAGTTCGTGCCAATGGCACATGTGCAGTACGCTCATGGGACTTGTACCGAACTCATCAGGGAACGACGTGCCACTCAACATCATCTACCAGGGAACCGAGACGACCGTCGAGGAGGGTGCTACCGCTCTCATCGGGTCCGACGCGACCGCAGCGGTCCGCATCGTTCGGCCGGGCATCTCACGCAGACACGCCGTTGCTTCCTTCGATGGAACTACGTGGAAGGTCGAAGACGCCGGAAGCCGCAACGGGACCTTTGCTGAGGGCCAACGGGTGCAGACAACGGTGATCACCGGCCCGACAACGCTGTATCTCGGACATCCGTCCGATGGCGAAGCGATCTCCTTCGTGCCGCTAGCACCCGTGAAAGCAACGGCGGAGGGCTCGATTCAGGAAGAGATCAACGAGTTCGTGATCGCGGAAGAACCGGCCCGCCCCAGACCTGATCCGCGACCCATCGCGGTCACGTCCACGCGAAACCCTGAGGCACCTGCCGTGAACTCAACTGACGCAGAATTCGCGGCGCTCACGGCTGCGTTGAGGGATCAGATCAGCTCGGTGAAGGGGTTGACGTGGTCTGTCTGGGCCATGATTGCCGTCACTGCGGTTCTCGCGGTGATGACTCTCTTCGTCGGCATCCTCGGGAGCTAGATTCTTCGGCATTGGGCAGGCCGGAGACGCCAGGCTCAGAGTTCCTCAGAGTCCGGGTTCTGAAGGTATCTGAGAACTTCTTCGGCCAATTCGTCGGCTGTCGGTAGATTGTCCGGGACCTTCGTCGTTCTCCCGACGCTCTCTCCCAGCCCTTCGATGAATTCTGCCGCTTCCGATCGTTGGCTGATGATCTCGTCGAGGCGCTCGAGTTGCTCTGTAGCGTCGGCAAGGATCAAGGACAGATCGAACTCGACGTCGAGCTGGGCTGCGACCTTGGAGAGCAGGAGAGCCACAGCAGAGTGGTATGGCCTCCCGATGTACTGCGGCACCTGCGCCCAGTAGCCGATAGCCGGAACGCCAACGTCCTCGATCGCGGAGCGGAACACCGTTCCTGCCGAAGCAGGGACAACGACCTTCTCCATGAGCATCTCGTCGCCAGGGAGGAGGAGACGCGGATCCGAAGCGGTGCAGAGTATGGCAGGGTCGATTGCGTGCCGTACAGGTGCGGGTACCGATCCGAGAGTCACGACGTGCGCAACGTCAAGATGCTGCACCAGATCTCCTATCGCGGCAGAGATCTTCACCCACCCGTAATCGGGTTCGTTGCCGATCATCACGAGAACGTCCCTCCCCGACGGACGCACATGGACGATCTCCATTCGCGGCCACGTGAGCGACCGCGTCTCACCCGCGCTGAACCTGAGAATCGGACGATTTGACCGATAGTCGAAGATCGCGTCCGGATCGAACGTGACGATCGGCTGGCCGTCCTCAGCTAGCCAGTCCGCGGCGTCGCTCGCTGCGGATGCCGCATCTCCCCATCCGGCGAGACCAAGAACCAGCACAGGTCGCTCCATCGGAGGCGGCGAGTTGAGCGTGTAGAGAGCCACGAGTTCAGGCCTCCGGTCGGAGTTCGCGTCTAAAGATACAGCCCATTCCCGCGTTCCTCATCCGCTCCAGCTTCGAGCGCCTTCTGACGTTGCATCCGTTCGACTTGTGCCGAAGCTACCATCTGCTGGGAGATGAGAGAGGCCTGGATGCCGTGAAAGAGGCCCTCCAGCCAGCCAACCAATTGAGCCTGCGCGATGCGGAGCTCGGCTTCTGACGGCACTTCGGTGATCGGGATGAAGACCGCGTCAAGTTCCTCGACGAGGTCATCTGAAAGCACCTCGCGCAACACGTCGATGGACTGGTCGTAGATAGCTACGAGTCGCTGCCTCCCCGCCTCATCGAGGGGGGCCTCCCTCACTTCTTCGAGCATCGCCCGCGTCATCGACGCGATGCGGATCAGCTTCGACGGCTCTGAAACGTGTGGCCTCTGGTCTTCTTTTTCTTCGCTCTCACGCGGTTCCGCCATTATCTCAGGCGTGACGGCTTCCGACGTAGCGTGTGTGCTCTTATCGTTCATCTGCAAAGCATACGACGACACGGGCACACCCTGACGAGTACCCTGCCACACCGTGAGCGAAACCTGCACAGCCGCCGACAGCGACGAGAAGTCCAAGAAGAGGAATTTCTTGAAGCGGCTCCTGTGGATAGCCACCGGGATGATCTTCACCTTCGCAGTGTTCGGGGTCGCATTCGGCCAGTACTCCATACACCGCGCTTCTCCCCGCATCGACGGAACCGTTCAGTTGGAGGGTCTCTCGGCTTCGGTCGAAGTGATCCGCGACTCGATGGGGGTCCCTCACATCTACGCAGACACTCCCGAGGACCTGATGATGGCCCAGGGGTACGTCCACGCCCAGGACCGCTTCTACCAGATGGACTTCTGGCGTCACATCTCCGCCGGCACCCTCGCGGAGATGTTCGGTGAGAGCCAGGTCGAGACCGACGCGTTCCTCAGGACGATGGGCTGGGGCGGCCTCGCTGAGATGCAGTACGAGGCTGCGTCCCCTGAGATCAGATCCCTCCTCGAGGCGTACGCGGCGGGTGTGAACGCGTACCTCGCTACCCGGTCGCCGGCGGAACTGTCGTTCGAGTACACGGTCATCAGACTCACGAACCGCTCCTACACCCCGGAGCCGTGGACACCCGTCCACTCCCTTGCGTGGGGGAAGGTCATGTCATGGGACCTCGGAGCGAACCACGAGGCCGAGATCGCCAGGGCACTCGCGCTCGGAGCGGTCTCGCAAGAACGCATGGAGCAGCTCTACCCGCCATTCCCCGGCGACCGCCACCCCTACATCGTCGGGTCCGGGGACTCAGACGCGACCGCGCTCGAGGCCATGAACTTCACCTCGAAGACGCTTCAAGCATCACTCCGTTCCGCCGCGCATACGATCAGGGCGATCAACCGGGTCACCGGCGGAGGCATGGAGACCGGCATCGGATCGAACTCGTGGGCCGTTTCAGGCCAGCACACCGCGACAGGCAACGCGATGCTCATGAACGATCCACACCTCACAGCCCAGATGCCTTCGATCTGGTATCAGGTCGGCCTGTACTGCAACACCGTCTCCGACGCCTGTCCGTACGAAGTGGCCGGGTTCTCCTTCGCTGGAGTACCGGGCGTCATCATCGGCCACAATGCAGACATCGCGTGGGCCTTCACGAACGTCGGTCCAGACGTGCAGGATCTCTACATCGAGAAGATCAATCCGGAGAACCCGAACCAGTACGAGTACAAGGGTGAATGGCTCGATATGGAGATCCGCCTCGAGACGATCAAGGTTGCAGGTGGCGAAGACGTCCTGCTCGACGTGCGCTCGACGATCCACGGACCGATCATCTCGAACGTCTACGGATTGCTCGAGAACTTCGATGAGACCGGCGTCGAGCTTCCCGAGACTTACGCGGTTGCAATGCGCTGGACCGGGCTGGACGACGTTCCGTCAGTGTCCGGACCGATCTTCGGCATCAACGTGGCTTCCAACTTCGAGGAGTTCCGCGAGGCAGCCCTGCTCTTTCACGTCCCGGCCCAGAACATGCTCTATGCGGACACTGCGGGCAACATCGGCTACCAGATGCCGGGGAATATCCCGATCCGATCCAGGGGAGATGGCACCCTGCCCGTCCCCGGCTGGACCGGCGAATACGAGTGGACCGGATTCATCCCCCATGACGAGCTGCCGATGAGCTTCAACCCTGCGTCGGGCTACATCGTGACCGCGAACAACGCTGTCATCGACAGCAGCTACCCGCACCTCATCACCAGGGACTGGGCGTACGGCTACAGGGCACGCAGAGTCGTCGATCTCGTCACGTCGACCTTCGGCGCCAGCCTCGACGAGCACGCGACCATCCAGCTCGATACCTACGACCTCAACGCTGCACGGATCCTTCCGTTCCTCGTGGACGCCATGGAGAGCGACACCGACGCTGACCGTGGCGACGTTGCGAGCGCGGCGATCAGCGAACTCCTCGCGTGGGATCGTCAGAACTCCGCCGGGAGCGCCGGCGCCGCCGTGTGGAACGCAACGTGGCGCAACCTGCTGGCCTTGACGTTCCACGATGAACTGCCACAGGACATCCATCCCGTTGGAGGATCCCGGTGGTTCGAGGTCGTGTACCACCTCCTGGACGATCCCACCGACCGGTACTGGGACGATGTCACGACACCAGAGGTCGAGACACGTGACGACATCCTTGTCGCAGCCCTCGACGCTGCCATCGACGAGTTGGCAGAGAGGCTCGGATCAGATGTGTCGCGCTGGACGTGGGGCGAGCTCCACCGCATGATCTTCATCAACCAGTCCCTCGGCAAGTCGGGGATCGGTGTCATCGAGAACCGCTTCAACCGCGGCCCCTACCCGGCGAGCGGCAGCAAATCGGTCGTCAACGCGATCGGCTGGGATGCCACTCTGGGCTATGACGTTGATTGGCTACCTTCGATGCGGATGCTCATCGACCTCGGTGATCTCGCACAGTCGCGGGCGATCCACACGACAGGTCAGTCCGGGCACATAGGGAACGAGCACTACGACGACATGATTCCGCTCTGGCTCGCGGGAGAGACGACCCCCATGCTGTGGAACCGTCTCGACATCGAAGCAGACGCCCAAGCAACCCTGATTCTCACGCCGTAGTAACTCTGTCAACACTCAGTGTCAACATTCAGGTAGTGAGCGCAACCTTGAAGTGGACGCGGTGGTACCCCTCGGCGCCGTCTGGCCTCGGTGGCACCGGTCGCTCAGACTGCGTTGCGCCTGTCGCGTCCGTCGCCCGGACACGTAACGTATGTGAGCCCTCAGCAACCTCGGCCTCAAACCCCCACTGAACCCAACTGTTCACCGAGAGGGGAACCGTCAGTTCAGCGATCTCCCAGGGCCCGTCATCGATCTGCACCTCAACCTTCTCGATCCCCACGTTGGGTGCCCAAGCCACACCGGCGAAGGTGTAGGGGCCCACATCGATCTTCGACCGATTCTTCGGACGGTCGATGCGGGACTGCGTCTTGATCGGACCCTCCTTCGACCACCCTCTCGGAATCCAGTAGCCATCGAATGCATCCCAAGTCGTCAACTCGATCTCGCTGAGCCACTTCGTCGCCGACACGTATCCGTAGAGGCCCGGTACTACGAGCCGGGCAGGGAACCCATGGTCTGCCGGGAGTACCTCGCGGTTCATGCCCACCGCTACGAGGGAGTCTCTTCCATCGAACGCAATCTCTGTCGGAAACCCTGCTGTCCAACCGTCAACAGACCGTCCGACGATCTGATCCGCCCCCTCGCGTACCCCGGCGAGGTTCAGGATGTCGCTCAGTGGAACACCCGTCCAGAGTGCGTTTCCGATGAGTCGATCCCCCACCTCGTTCGATACGCACGCGAGCGTCGCGTATCTCTCGACAAGAGGCATCGAGAGAATCTCGTCGTAGGAGAGAACAACTTCCCTGTCGACCATGCCCTTGATGGTCAACGTCCACTCCTGTGGGTCGACTCTGGGCACAACCAGCGCAGTGTCGATCCGATAGAAAGTTGCGTTCGATACCACAATCGGTGCAACACCGCGGAGGCCAAAGTCGTGCTCCGCGGTCGGGTCCGCAGCGGACACCGCGGGAGTGGGGAGGTCGAGCGACAAGCGTTCTGCCTCAGCACGCGTCCTGATCCTTGCCCGTCCGACGTTGAGTGTCATGACAGAGACCGTGGCCGCAGCACCTACGGCCAGCAGTAGTCGCCGCCGCTCGATACTCGGCACATCGTTGTCGGTGACGGGTCGTTCCCGGGGCGCTGTCCACGCCCTGATCCCGGACCACACGAGGAGGCCGATACCGCTGGCAGCCACTGTTGCGGGAACGACTGCTCCGGCGGCTGCTCCGACCTCGGCAAGCTGGGATGCGATTCCGAGCGCCCCGAATCCGACGAATCCAACGATGATCGGGAGGAGAGTCCGCACCGACGCCCTGCCGAGGAACCAGCCGATGATGAGCGCGGTTGCAATGATGCCGAGTCCGAGAACCGCCTTGTCTGCTGTCCCGAAGGCCGCGATGGCGAACGATTCGAGCCATGGGGGGGTGATGTCGACAACAACCGCGCCGATGGAAGAGATCGCGGACGGGATCGAGACAGACAGACCTGAGAAGAATTCGGTTGCCCCGAGTGCGACAGCTACGCCGGATAGACCTGCCCATGCAGATCGGCGGCGCGCTGCGGTCTCGACGTTGTCCTTCCCCATCGTGAGGTACAACGCACCTCAGGGACTGCGCGTTCCACCCATCTGCAACCCGGATGAGAAATTCGGAGAGCGCGCAAGCGGCCCGGTCGAGCGGAGTCAGATCGAGAGCGCTACATACCCGCTGAACAGCGCGATCAGAATCACTCCTTCAACACGGTTGATGCGCTGAGAGGTGTAGGCGAACACACCTGCGAGGACGGCCGACAACACCATGAGACTGACAAGGATCGGGGGCACACCCGAGATCTCGCCCGGTCCGATGATCGCTGCAAGCCCCGCGACGCCGAGCGAGTTGAAGATGTTGGATCCCAACACGTTGCCGAGCACCAGATCCGTCGCTCTCCGCCTCACCGCAGCAAGCGCCGCGGAGAGCTCGGGGAGGCTCGTTCCAACACCCGTGACCAGCCCCATGAACACCACGGACAACCCCAGATCATCCCCGATCGACACGACACCCTTAAGGAGCTGTGCGCCAGCGAGGACGGTTGCAACCAGGGCGAGGAGTCCGTAGAAGATCTCACGCGAGATCTTGTCGGGATCAGCAACGATGTCTCCCAGATCGTCAGCAGATGTGCCATCTTCTTCCTTCGACCACAGGACAAGAAGCCAGATCGCTGCGACCATTCCCAGGACCAGAGAGATGCCTTCGATGCGCGAGACCTGGCCGTCGAGGAGCACGACGGCGAAGACTCCGACAGATCCGAGCATCAGGAGACCTTCACGCTTGATGACGGTCTGTTTGGTCGCGAGTGCGACGAAGAGAGCGGACGCCCCGAGGACGAGCGTGAGATTCGCGGTGTTCGAGGCGACAACATTGCTCATCGCAAGCCCCGTCTGGCCATCGGATGCAGCGAGTGCCGACACGACGAACTCCGGGATGGAGGTGCCGAACCCGACGATCACCGCGCCGATGATCACGACAGAGACGTTGAAGACCTTGGCTATGCGGACCGCGGACAGGACGAGACGGTCGGCAGCGACGATGAGCACAACGAGGCCCGCGATGACCCTTACGATGTCTACAGCCTCCACAGGGGCACCTCCGATAGGCGGCGATGGTACCCGGCTCGCGCACACCATCGGCGCCGGGGCGCCGTCCCCGCACTCGCGATCCGGCCCACGAGAGATGATATCTGGAACATCCGCCTCACCGACGGAGTTCCCACTCCGTGGGAAACGGACCGAACCCTCTCATCGCAGCGAGGAACATGCTTGCAGCGCGCCGGCTCCGGACCCCCCGCCCGCAGGGAGACGACACTGTCGACCACACGTCGCTCGCGAACGTGCTGTCTCTGCTCAAGGGAGAAGGCGTGCGCTCCCTCCCGGACGCAGCATCCGACCTCGCTTCTTACCGCGACGAACTCGCGACGATCGATCCCGACGGTCTCTCGCGGTCGGAGGCGCTCGCCTACTGGATCAATCTGTACAACGCTGGCGCGCTGCATCGGGCGGGAGAGGCTTACTCGTCCAACTATGACTCCGTCCTGCGCGTGCCAGGGGCGCTCGCACATCCTTGGATCGCCGTTGCAGGGGAGACGCTCTCCCTTGATGACATCGAGCACGGCAAGATCCGCAGGTTTCGTGATCCCCGCATCCACGGAGCACTCGTATGCGGGTCTGTCTCGTGTCCGACCCTTCGAGGCGAGCCGTTCGGTGGCCAACAGCTCGGAGACCATCTCGATGACCAGATGCGCTTCTTCCTCGCGAGTGGTGGCGCAAGGATCGACCGATCGACGAACACTCTCCACCTGACGAGAGTACTGAAGTGGTATGGCGGCGACTTCGTACGGCCGAACCGGATGCCAACGCTGATTCCGACGACGAGGCGCCGCGTCGCCTCAGCAATCAGCTCCTGGCTCGAGCCCGATGACGCGGACTTCATCGCCGGGCGTCGACCAAAGGTCGTCTTCGCTCCCTACGACTGGGGACTTGGCTGCTCGGTCGTGTGAGCCGCCGCCCTCACACCGAGTAGGAACACCACCACGGCGACCACCGTGGCCGCCACGTCGTACGGGATCACGAGCCGCATCAGCTCAGATCCTGACACGATCCACTCTCCGCTCGGTCCGAAGCCAACCGTTTCGAGGTAATTCCAAATCGACCAGATGCAGACGACGCCGACCATCACACCGCCCACCACCGCTGGCACGCGGCCCCATGCACGATAGGCGCCGACCGTGACCGCAGCGGCCACCCAGGCAATGTCAAGAGCTGAGAGCAGTTGGAGGAATTGGATCGACGGGTCGAAACGCAGGGCGGCAGATGAGGCCAGGGTCACGAGTCCGACGGTACCGGTGACGAGCACAACCGATCCGAGGCCGCTGGCCAGCAGCTTGACCGGCGCCGACCACGGCGCGCCGGCGAACCAGTCCGCGGTACCGAGAGGAGCCAGCAGATTTGCGAGAACGAGGCTGAGACCGACAAGCACCGAGAGGTGAAGCGTGAACGCGACGAGCGGGTCCGCAGTGACGTTGACGAGGAGGAGTGGCAGAGAGACGATGAGGGCGCCGACGAGCCACGGAATGGTGCGGAGGAGGGCGCGCTCGATCGGAACCATCTCAGACGTGCACCGAGCGTGTCCCGGTTCGCCCTTCGCGAATTCGCCGTTCAGCGATCTCGAGATACGCCGGGTCGAGTTCGTAGCCGACGTAGTTCCTGCCGGTCTCGACTGCTGCAACGGCAGTGGATCCTGAGCCGAGGAATGGGTCAAGAACGAGATCGTTCTCAAAGGTGTACAACTGGATCAAGCGACGCGGCAGCATGACAGGGAACGGCGCCGGGTGCCCGACACGGCGAGCTGACTCGGGGAGGATGTTCCAGATCGACACGGTCGCGTCAAGAAACTCCTCCTTCGTGATCGTGTCTTCACCCCGTCTCACACGCGCGTAGGAACCCTTCGAGGCGACGATTACGTACTCGTGGATATCTCGCAGCGTCGGGTTCTTCGCCGACTTCCACGAACCCCACGCGCAGGAGCCCCCCGCGGACTTCGCTTTCTGCCAGATGATCTCGCCTCGCAAGTCAAATCCGATCCCCGTGAGTAGCCCCGCAACGTACTGGTTGAGGGGGATGTACGGCTTGCGGCCAAGATTCGCCACGTTCACCGCGACGCGCCCGCCGGGCTCGAGCACGCGATGTGTCTCGGTGAAGACGCTCTCGAGCAACCCGAGATACTCATCGATGTCGAGGTCGTCGTCGTACTCCTTCCCCACGTTGTACGGCGGAGATGTCACCATCAACGCGACGCAGTTGTCCGGGATCTGATGCATCGATTCAGAGGACTGGTTGAAGAGCTTGTCCACCACCGACGCCGGCGGATTGAGGAGTTCGCCTACATCGCTCTCGACACGGCGTACTTGCATGCGCCGGGCGTAGAAGCCCGAGGCGTCATGCCCTTCACGCTTGGATGTGCCGAAGCTCGCGGTGCTCGTAGCCACAATGCCTCCTGATCCGCAACCGTAGTACTCGACATCGAGCGAACACGGGACTCTCAGGACACCACGGCTTTGTAAGAACCGAGGTTCAGCACTTCTGCAGCGTTAGCTGGAGGTGGGTCGAGGATCCGGCTAAGCCCTTCGGGGCCGGGAGCGTGGACAAGGTCGATGAAGAAGCGGTACTTCCACGCGACCCCGGCGGGCCTCGACTCGATACGGGTGAGGTTTGCGCCGCGCAGTCCGAGTTCGGTGAGCACGAGAGCGAGCGATCCAGGCGTGTGTGATCCGGTCACTACGATCGTCGTCTTGTCGTCATCGTCGTTGACCTCAGGCTCGCCGACGTGAAGCACGACGAACCTGGTCGTGTTGTGCGCTTTGTCGAGTACGTCCGCGAGGAGGACCTCGAGTCCGTGGGCGGCGCCTGCGCGCGGTGGGGCGAGGGCTGCAATCGTAGGGTCCCCTGCCTCGGCGACCTGACGAACCGCGCCGGCAGTGTCGTACGCGGGAACCGCTTCGACGCCGAGGCGCAGCAGAGCGTGCTCGGCCTGTGCCAACGCTTCAGGATGGGACCGTACCTCCCTGATCTGATCGAGGCTCGTACCGGGGATTCCGTGGAGAGCGTGACGGATCTCGACGAGGTGCTCAGCAAGGATTGAGAACCGTACGTGGCCCCCGTTGCCGGGGAGCCGATCGAGGACGGGGAGAACCGAACCTGTGGTGGAGTTCTCCACCGGTACCACGAGCCGATCGACTGCGCCCTCTTCAAGGGCGCCGAATGCCAGGGCGAAGCCTCGATAGCCGACGTATTCGCCCTCGGGGAACAGCTCGGTCGCTGCGCGGTAGCTGTAACTGTGCGGCTCTCCCTGGTATCCGATCTTCATGCCCGGTGACCCTAGCGTCGGCAACGGTTCTCCAATCACCCCGATACGTCCCCTAAACGGTGCGCTTGTCGAGCAGCATCGCGATGTCCTGGACGATGACCTGGTCCCCCGATCCAAGCTCCTTGACGCCGTCGTCGAGCATCACGTAGCAGAAGGGGCATGCTGTGGCGATGATGTCCGCCTTGGTAGCGAGCGCCTCCTCGGTTCGTTCGATGTTCACCCTCTTGCCGGTCTCCTCCTCGAACCAGAACTTGCCCCCACCAGCACCGCAGCAGAACGCGTTCGTGCCGCTACGAGGCATCTCCACCCGGGTGCCTGAGGCGTCCACAATCGTGCGTGGTGCGAGGAACGTGTCGTTGTGCCTGCCGAGGTAACACGGGTCGTGGAAAACGATCGACTCGCCCGTTGAGGTCGGCACGAGGCGACCCTCCTCGACCAGGCGACTCAGCAGCTCCGAGTGGTGCATCACCGAGTAGTCGCCACCGAACTGCGGGTACTCGTTCCCGAGGGTGTTGAAGCAGTGTGGGCACTGGGCGATAATCTTGTCGACGCCGAGGTCGTTGAGCGTCTCGATGTTCTGAAGCGCGAGGCCCTGGAAGACGTACTCGTTCCCCGTGCGCCTGGCCGGGTCGCCGGTGCAGAGCTCCTTAGACCCGAGAATGGCGAAGTCGATGCCTGCTTTGTGTAATAGGCGGGCCGTTGCCACGGTCACGTTGCGATTGCGGTCGTCGTAGCTCCCTGCACATCCGACCCACATGAGGTACTCCGCCGTGACACCGGGTTCCCCGAGGCGCTTCACCTCGAAGTCGAGCTGGTCAGTCCAGTCTCCCCTCGTGTTCTGATCCATGCCGTAGGGATTCGACGAGTTCTCCATCGACACATAGGCTTTGCCGAGCTCTGAGGGGAAGTCGGCCTCCATCAGGGAGAGATACCGCCGCATGTCGAGGATCTTGTCGACGATCTCGATCCCGACGGGACAAGCCTCGTCACACGCCCGACACGTGGTGCACGCCCACAACTCCTCAGATGTGATGAGCTCGAACACGTTGTCGGACGTGACGGTAAGGACAGCGTCGACGGCGACGGGAGGCGAGATCGGCGGCGTCGCCGTCGCAGCAGCGACCGTCCCGAGCTTCAGCACGATCTCGCGGGGGTCGAGCAGCTTCCCTGTCAGGTTGGCCGGACACACCGCAGTGCATCGTCCACAGATCGTGCAAGCATCCGTGTCGAGAAGCTGTTTCCAGGTGAACTCGCCAACCCTGGACGCGCCGACCGTCTCGATGTCAGTCGCCTCCATGAGGTTCGGCATCTCGCGCATCGCTCCCTTCGGTCGCTCGCGGGGTGAGAGAGCGAGGTTGACCGGTGAGGTCACCATGTGGCGTAGCTTCGTGGTCGGCAACATGACCAGGAACGCCAGGAACGTGGCTACGTGTGCGATCCACATGATCTGGTGAAAACCGCTCACCGACGACATCGGAACCAGGTACGAGAGAGGATAACTAACGAAGGACCACTGCTCGAACGCTGGCCTGCCAACGACGGCGATGCGGGCTGCCTCGGTCAGGAATCCGGTGACCGCAATAGCTGCGAGCAGCATCAGGATCCATGCGTCCTCGGGTCTCGTCTTCGAAGCGATCCGAGACGGCTTGGTCCCGTATCGGCGAATCGCTGCCCAGACCAAGCCAACAAGGAACAGTATCCCGGCAACGTCGAGAATGAGTGTGAACGACTGGTAGACCACGCCATGGAGAAATTTGAAGGCCAGGGGCAGGAGATTGTCGATCTCAAGGGTCACGGTTCCAAGGAACAGGACGACGAACCCGTAGTAGATGAGAGCATGCATGACCCCGGCTGCGGGATCCTCCATGACTGTCTTCATCGAGACGCCCTCACGGAATCGGTGCAGGCGCCTCTTGAGTTGACCGCTCCGCCTCTCCCAGCTGCCGCGTTCCCAGTTCCGCGCCCGCATGGCGAAGAGACCGATGGATACAGCGAGAAAGACAGCGACCGTACCGTAGAAGATCGCGACGACCAGAGGCGGGATGTTGCCGAAGACCTCGCGCCCCACCGCGTGACCAGGCTTTGGAGTGAGCGTCGAGACCCACCACATCCCCAGGGTGCCGACAACGGAGAGCCCGGCAAGGACACCAAGGATCGTTGACGCTGTAACCGTGCGGTTCGCGGTCTCGTTCTTCGTTTCCGTCACCGTCACATGGTTCTCCTCTGCCGATCTCCAACGATTGTAAACAGCGCCGGGTGTGCCGCTGCGTTGAGCCGGTCGTCAACCGCCGACGAGCGCCCGAACGAAGAAGAGCAGGTTCGCTGGTCGCTCTGCGAGGCGGCGTGTGAGATACGGGTACCACGCTTCGCCGTACGGGAGGTAGACGCGCACGTCGTATCCCGCCGCCGCAAGCTCGGCCTGTCGGTCCCTGCGCACCCCGTAGAGCATCTGGAACTCCCACGGTCCGGTCCGGTGCTCCGCTGCCTCGATCACCCGAGTGAGGCGAGCGTCGTCGTGGCTCGCGATCGCAGGCGTCACGCCGGGGGACTCCATGAGCAGGACGCCGAGCCTGTCGAACGAGTCGGCGATCTCGTCGCTGGACTGGAACGCCACGTCGTGAGGCTCGGCGTAGGCGCCCTTGCAGAGACGGACATGGCCACCGAGGGGGATGATCCGGTCCAGGTCCTCCGCGGTGCGGTGCAGGTACGACTGGACAGCGATGCCGAGGTTGCCGTACTTCGTCTGAGCTGCGGCGTAGAGGTCGATCGTTGTCCGGGTGTACTCCGACTCCTCCATATCAACCGTCACGGTCGTCCCGGCATCGAGAGCTGCTTCAGCGATCTCATTGAGGTGCTGCGACGCCGCGTCGTCGTCGAGACCCATACCGAGCTGTGTGAGCTTGATCGAGATGTTTGCGTCGAGCTCGTTCGCGGCGATCTCCTCCAGGCACGCAAGGTAGGCGTCGCGTGCCTCGGTTGCTTCCTCGATGGCCGCTACGTGCTCGCCGAGATGGTCGAGAGAGACCTTGAGGCCCTGCCGATTGAGGTCCCCGGTGACCTCGATTGCTGATGCCAGCGTATCTCCGGCGACGAAGCGCCTCGCGACGGCGCGGCCTACGGGGGTGTCGGTTACGAGCATCTTCGTGACGGATCGTTCGGTGACCGCAAGCAGAACCGAGCGCATCATCGCTCAGACGCCCTCTTGCCGAGCTCCCTCGATCTCTCCGCCGCGGCCCTTACCGCATCCTCCACGAGTGAGCGGAATCCACCGTTGTCAAGGACGTGCATCGCGGCCGCTGTGGTACCCCCGGGTGAGGTGACCTCTCCTCGGAGCCTGAAAGCTGACTTCTCCGATGCAGCGAGGAGTTCCCCTGCTCCTCGGACGGTCTCGTGCACGAGCTTCTCCGCAGCGTGATGCGGGAGACCCTCGCGGATCGCGGCTTCGATGAGGGCCTCCGCGAGCAGGAAGACGTAGGCGGGGCCTGTGCCGGACACGGCAGTCACTGTGTCCAGGAGATCCTCTGCAAGCTCCAGTGTGGCGCCCACTGCGCCAAGTACGGCCTCAGCCTTCTCTGTGTGACTCGCACCCGCGGCGGACCCCACGGTGTATGCCGTCATTCCGAGATCAACCGCCGAAGGTGTGTTCGGCATGGCTCGCACGACCGGGACACCCGGGAGTGCGGCCTCGAATACCGCCACGGGGACACCCGCGGCGAGAGAGACCACTACCTGGTCCGTCGTGACGACGTCTCTGATCTCGGCGAGAACGGTGGGCACATCTTTCGGCTTCACCGCGATGACGAGTACCTCTCTGCCCTGTACAGCGTCAACGAGCGAGCGTGTCACCTTCGCCCCTGTGGTGAATTCGAGTTCCCTGACGCGCTCGGGCCTGCGTACCGCGAGAGAGAGATCTTCGGGGTCCCACCCGGCCCGCAGGAGCCCGTGGGCGAAGATCTCGCCCATCGAACCTGCACCGAGGATTGCAACGGTCGGTCGTTTCATACAGGCCAGGATATCGCTCCGGCGGCGCCGTATCACTCGAACCCGCTCAACCTGACTCGATCATCGAGGTGAGAGCTGTGGCAAACCGCGCCGTCATGGCAGAGTCGTATCCGACAAGGCGCACCGAGCGGAGCGGGTTCTCCTCTGTGGCGAGAAACTCTGCCGCTGACTCGGCGATGACGGTCGTGGCTTCGTCGGGCGGATACCCGTATATGCCCGCGGAGATAGCGGGCATCGCCACGGACGCTACCGCGATCTCGGTCGCCGCATCGAGTGCGCCGAACACGGCTGCGGCGAGCAGCTCCTCGTTCTCTTGGCCCTCTCTGTAGATCGGCCCGGCGACGTGGATGACGTACGACGAAGGCATGTCGCCAGCCGAGGTGAGCGCGGCAACGCCATGCTGAAGAGGACCGTGCGCGGCAATCCACGCGACAGATTCCCTGTCGATCGTTCCACCGCCGGCTCGGGCGATGGCGAGAGCGATCCCGCCACCGTGCACAAGTTCGCTGTTCGCTGCGTTCACGACCGCGCCGACCGCCATGCTCGTGATGTCACCCTCTGACGAGCTGAGCGTAGAGCTGCCGACCCTGATCGCGGCAGACGCCAGGATCGGGATGTCAATCGACTCCCAGAATCGGCCGTCTCGACGGTCCGGGTCAAGGCCGGTCGTCCACCACGTCGTCGACGCCGTCCCCTTCAAGTCGAGACCACGGTCGTGCGCGACGCTGATCACCTGCCTCGCTACAGCCTCGGAAGGGTCGACGACAACCGTCCCTTCAGGTAGCCGCGCCTCGATCTCGTCTCGGATAAGTGGATAATGCGTACACCCGAGTACAACGACGTCTGCGCCGGCGCTCACCACAGGAGCAAGGTACTCGTCGAGTAGCGGGCCGACGGGTCTGCCCTGTTCGACCGCTGCCGCGAGTCCCGGACAGGCCTGTTCGAAAACCTCCACCGCACCGCCGTGGCGACCGACGAGACTGCGGAACAGCTCACCCTGGAAGGTTGCGCCCGTGGCGAGCACTGCAATGGTGCCACTCGTAGTCAATTCGGTGGCGGGCTTGACTGCGGGTTCCATCCCGACGAACACGATCTCAGGCAGCGCCTCTCGCAGATGATTGAGCGCAGCGGCCGACGCCGAGTTGCACGCGATGACAATCTCCGCAACGCCAGCAGAGGCGAGGTACCTTGCGAGAAGCTCGGTACGCTCCCGAACCTCGCCGAGCGTCCGCTCCCCATAGGGCCCGAAAACGTGATCGGCAACGTAGATGAGATCTGCCCAGGGCGCGCGCTCGCGCACGCGGTCAAGAATCGTCGTACCTCCGATTCCAGAGTCGAACACCGCTATCTGTGCCATGGTGAGAACGCTAACCGGTGCCGGTGCAGTCCCCTGCTCTCAGTAGGAATTCCGATGCACAAGATCTCCGAGTGGCTTGCGGCCACCGAACTTCGCCGGTCCTGAGCCCGATGCCGGGTACCCGACCGCGATGGCGTACCGGCATCTCCGCCCGTCGGGGAGCCCGAGCACCTTGGCGGCCACGTCATCACGATGCAGCGTGATCGGACAGCTTGCCAGCCCGATGGCGTCAGCTGCGAGCATGATGTTCTGAGCGAGGCGACCGATGTCGAACTCGTATCCGTCTGGCTCCTGGATGAGGCAGATCACCGCAGGCGCATTCCGGATCGGGTCTGTGAAGTCACCTGCTTCACAGAGCCGGTCCTTCTGCTCGGGATCGTCAACGACTAGGAACGACCAGTCCTGCCGGTTCTTCGACGAGCCCGTCCATCGTGCAGCTTC
>JASJXX010000045.1 GCA_030123765.1 Actinomycetota bacterium
CACGCGCACCTGCCTACGCTTCAGCAGACACCGAAGGAGCGATGCTGTGGCGAAACTCGATATGGATGAATTCCTCAAGCGATTCGAGGACCGGGCCGACGCAGTCCGCAAACGGGGCGTGCCCCCTCTCGAGGGGAAGGCACGGAAGCAGTTCGTCGCGTCGGCGGAGAAGGATTACTTCGACTACTCCCTCATCGCGTCTGCTTCATGGTCGGTGGATGAGGGCGAGCTGGTTCTCAGGATCTCGCTCTCACGCTGAGGGGTCGTTGATCCCCAGTGCCGAGCGTTTCGCCGCCGCCCGGCGTTCTGTCTCGATGCGGGCGAGGTCGTAATTGTCGTGGTCGACGTACTGCATGGCATCGGCGATCCGCCTGTGTCCCGCGACGTCCCTGATCTGGTTGTGCATCTCCTGGCAGACCGCCCGGTAATCCGGGTGCCCTCCCTGCTGAGTTCGCAACTCGAGCAGATGGAACGCCTCCCTCGCGTTGAGGTTCATGTAGAACCTGATCTTGTTGGCGAAGGGAACGCAGTACTGGGCGACGTGGGAACCCGCATGCTTGGCGACGGTTCCGTACAGGTCGGCTGCTCTCGCCATCGCCTCATCCCAGAGTGGCTCCGCCCCGATGTCAGTGATCGCGTCGGGAGTCACGTAGCCGTGCTCGGGTGAGAGCTCCTGCCACTCGAGGGTCATCATCCGGTGTCGTTGCAGGTCTCTGAAGATTCCGTAGTCGCAGAGCACGTCGAAGCGGTAGAAGGTCTGCTCCATCGCTCTCCCTGGCTTATGCCTTCGATTGGCCCGGTCCCCGACGTAGTCGGCGAAGATGGCATCTATCTCCGTCTCGCTCATCGCCTCGACAATCTCCCTGATCTGGGTGTCGGGGAGGTTCGAGAACGCGTACAGGCTCGCTGCAGCGACCTTCCGCTCTCCCTGCGGGTCGTACTCGACGAGCGTCACGGTCGGGGCGCCGCTCGGCGACGCGTCGAGTGATGCGCTCCGACTCTTCATGGCCAGCGCTATCTGCTCGAAGTAGCGCACCCAGGCGCCGCCACGGTCAGGGACGTCAACACGTGTCAGGAACGAAGGAACGATCTTGCGTAGCTCGGTGAGCATCTCGTCGGCAAACCACTGCACCTCGGCGAGCGGGTTGGCGCGCATTCGCAGGAGAAGCGACTCGTACGCCTGCCCGGACGCGAATATCCCCACGTTCGACTGTGTTGCTGCCGGTAGCAGACCCCGCGCGTCGTCACACGCTCTCGCCTTGATCGTCGATCGCCACACGAACTCTGAGTCCTGAGGCTGCTTCGGGTAGAGCTCGCTGTAGTAGGCGATGAGTTGCGCGACCAGTCTGCTGTAGGAGGCGAACAACCACTCCATCTCCGTCGCGTAGGCCTCCGTCAGTCCGTGCTCCGACAGTTCCTGCGGGACCTGGTAGCGGTAGCGATCTCCGAGCTTCTTGTCGTACAGGATGTAGCGGGTTGACTGCTCGAGATACGAAGCGATCCGACCCCACTCGAGCACTTTGGTGAGGATGTTCGACACCTGCTCGACGGCGATGTGTGCGGCACCGAGCTGCGCGACCGAGTCGTCGCCGAACTGGGTGAAGATGCGGTCGTAGAGAATCTGAGCTCGCTCGACACCGACAGCGCCTTCCTCGCTCGGCGCCGTCGCGATCGCAGAGATGCCGAGGTCGGCGTCGTTGACGAACTCGTCGAGGAAGAGTCTGCGCACCGACTTCGGCGATCGACTGTACCTCGCGAAGAGGGCGCCCTTGACAACCTCCGGCAGACCCTGGAGAGCGAAGACGGGGCCATCGATGTTCGTGAAGTAACGGCGGAGAATCGTGCGGTCCTCATCGGAGAACGATTCGACGTGGTAGGCGGGTGGCGCGACGACACCAGTACTCAATGGGGGCCTCTCAGGAGCGTGTCTGGCAAGGTACACCTTGCTGTGTTGATCAGCAATTATCGACCTCCAGGTACCCTGGGGGACATGGTTCTTGTCAGGATTCTACTCGGCGCGCTGATCGCCATCCTCGCGGTGGTCGTTGCCCTCCCCGCCGTCGTCCTATTCGACCTTGTGGGCGGTGGAACCGGGCTCGGACTCTGTCCAACGGGTCTCGGCACATGCTCGACGTCTTCCTTCACGCTCATGGAGCTTCTGGGATCACTTGCGACGGCCGTGGCCTTGATCGGGGCGGGAGTAGTCGGCTGCCTCCGTGTCCTGGCCCGCACGTCGCGCGCGCGCTGAGGGCGGGCACGCGGGTACGCTGCGTCTGCATGGAACCGTTGACGCCTGACGACGCGGGCGAGAGCCTCTCTCTCGCCGACCGACTGCCGGACTACGTGGTGACGTTCGGGATCGGACTGATAGTTTCGACCGGTGTCGGTGTCGTCATCTGGCTCATCAGCGACATACCGCTCGCGGCCACTGTGGGATACACGATCATCCTGTACGGCATCGTGATGCTGCTGGCGGGCGGCGCCGCAGGAGGTGGATACACGAGTCTCGGCATCGGCGGGTTGAACGCGATGTTCGGAGGCGGTAGGCCGGATGAGGTGCGGCGCGACGCGCGGAGCAGTCAGAGCCACGACCCGTACGCTCGGCTTCGCGAGGGCCTCAGGCCTGAGGCGAATCCCCGGGCGTTCTGGCAAGTCATTGCAGGTGTCCTGTATCTGGCTGTCGGGCTCATGATCGTCATCCCGGGCACTTAGACCGGAGATGTCCTCCCTGCCGACCACCGAAGAGAGGCGCACCGCGCGGGTGTTCCTCAACCGGTTGACGAAGCGGTACCCCGACATATCGACAGCGCTCGAATACCGCGATCCCTGGCAGCTTCTAGTTGCGACGGTGCTCTCCGCCCAGACGACGGATGAGAACGTGAACAAGGTGACTCCCGGCCTCTTCGAGAGGTATCCGACCGCTGAGGATCTTGCGTCCGGTGACCCTGAGGACGTCGAACGAATCATCTTCTCAACGGGGTACTACAGGCAGAAGACGAGGAGCATCATCGAACTGGCGGGAGATATCGTCGAACGGTTCGGCGGCGAGGTCCCCGACGAGATGGAGAAGCTCGTCGAGTTGCGCGGCGTCGGTCGGAAGACAGCATCGGTCGTGCTAGCCGAGGTGTGGGGGATTCCGGCCATCGCAGTCGATACCCATGTGAAGCGGGTAGCGAACCGTCTCGGACTCACGGCGGACTCCGATCCGGTCAGGATCGAGCGTGACCTCAAGGCGCTGTACCCGACGGAGCGATGGGCGAGCGTCTCGATGTGTTTCATCAACTTCGGCCGCCAGGTCTGCGACGCGAGGAGACCGCGATGCTGGGAGTGCCCCCTGAGGGACCGCTGCGCGTATGAGGACAAAGCCGTCCGGCCCGAGCGTTGAGCAACGGCGTGTTGCGAGCTTTCCGACGCAATCCGAGGGATAAAGCGATCGCTGCGCTCGCGATCCCGGCGCTCGGCACTCTCGCGATGGACCCACTCGTCTCGATCGTCGACACGGCGTGGGTCGCCAGACTCGGGACGTCGTCACTTGCTGCGCTTGCGGTGGCCTCGGCTGTCTTCGCGATGGTGTTCGCCGTATTCAACTTCGTGCACATCGCGATCACTCCGCTCATCGCCGGGGAGGTTGCAAGGGGCGATCTTCGTCGAGCCGGGGGAGTCGCGAAGGGGGCGATCTTCATCTCGATCATCCTTGGAGTCGTCGTCTCCCTGATCGCGATATTGCTTGCGGCGCCGATCGTGAACGTCTTCGGCGCATCGGGAGAGGTATTTGACCAGGCAGTCGCGTATCTGCAGGTGCGGTTCCTGGCGCTTCCCGCCTTGCTGGTGGCGATGGTCGGGCACGGTATCTACCGGGGCCACCAGGACACCCGAACGCCGCTGTACGTCGCGCTCGGGGTGAACGTCGTGAACCTTCTCCTTGATCCGGTTCTGATTTTCGGCTTCTCGTTGGGGGTGGTGGGCGCCGCCTGGGCGACCGTCGTCGCGCAGGGGATCGGAGCAGGCGTCTTCCTTGCGCTCATGTTCGGGAGGGACAGGGAGAGGCTCGGTCTTCGTGGTCCGAGTGAGGGCATGGGGTCTCGCGACGTGGGGAGGATCCTCGGCGCTGGATGGCCCATGATGCTGCGGAGCACCGCCCTGCTGTTCGCGATCACAGCAACGACTGTTGCGGCTACGCGAATCGGCGCCCAGCAGGTGGCGGCGCACCAGATCGCCCTTCAGGTCTGGATATTCATGGCCTTCGTACTCGACTCCTACGCAGTAGCTGCGATGGCTCTCATCGGGAAGGATCTCGGATCGGAGCACCGGATCACTGCGAGAGATGTTTCGAACCGGTTGCTCGCCTTAGGAGTCATGACCGGTGTGGTGCTTGGTGGGGTGCTTTTACTGCTGGCCCCTCACCTCGCGGGTGCGTTCAGTGTGGAACCGGGCGTTGCGGCGGATCTTGAATCGATATTCTGGTTCGTGATCGTGCTCCAGCCGATCACGGCACTGGTCTACGTGTGGGATGGCATCGGTATCGGTGCAAGCGCTTTCCGGTTCATGGCAGCGTCGATGATCCTCGCCCTCGGTCTCACGATGATCACGTTGGTCATGATTGGCGACACGCTTGTCGGAGTCTGGGTCGCTGTCGCTGTGTTGATCGTTACCCGACTGGTGGCGTTTGCGGGCTGGCACCGGTGGGGGCCACTCTCCGGCGTACGAGATCCATCCCCCGTGTCTCAGGAAGGCGCGTGACGAGGTAGATCGAGACGATCAGGCCGGCGCCGAGCGCGGTGACGGTTGTAGCGAGGCCTATGCGATCGATGAGGACCGCGCCGATGGCGAAACCTGAGATGGAGCCGACGATCGCGATGTTGGTGATCCACGCTGACGCGGTCGCCCTCACCCTTGTGGGGAACAACTCGGATCGCTGAGCGCCGAAGGAAGGAGTAAGCATCGTCGCACCGAGAGTCGAGAGAAATATCGATCCGGCGAGGAACCAGCCTGAGTCCAGGAAGTAGAAGCCCACGCCTCCGGTGAGCCCGATCGCAAGGGCTGCGATCGTTGTCGGTCTCCGGCCGATGCGATCCGCGAGCTTTCCACCGATGAGGAGTCCCGTGACTCCCAGGCCGGAGAAGACGATCAGAAGGAAGCGTGCCGCCCCCGTCTCCCAGCTGAGGCCGTTGATGAGACGTTCGAGAACGAAGTCGAATGCGGGAGACGAGAAGGCAGCGACGAAGAAGGCGATCCCTGCCAGTGGCCAGAAGTGCTTCGCGAGTCCCATGCCGAGCGCCTTCCTGAAAGGAATCGAAGGCGCCGGCGAGAATGCGCGGCTCTCCGGCAGAAATCTGGAGAGCAGCGGGAACGCGAGGAGCCCCAGCGTGGCGAGGGCGAAGAGGACTCTCCACGAAGTCTCGTTCACCTCTGCGACGGGGAGAAGAAGAAGTCCGAGTCCGACGCCGAGCGATCCGGCCAGCCCGAAGATTCCGATGCCTAAGGCACGAACGCCTGCCGAGAGTTGTTCGGAGATGAGCACTATCGCGAGAGGAGCTATGGCAACGATCGAGATCCGAACGAGCGACTGGCCGATGATGAAAGCAGGAATTGACGGGAGGAACGCGGTGATGAGGGAGCCGAGAGCCATGAGAGCGAAGGCGGCGAGGAGCGGCTTCCGGCGACCTCTCCTGTCAGCAGTCATTGCGAAGAGGACGCCGAGCAGAGATGCCGCTCGGACGACTGCGAAGATGGCGCTCATCTGCCCCTCGGTGAGTTCGAACGTGAGACGGACGAAAGGCAGAGTGTGCGCCATCTGACTACCTGCGTACCCCGCCACGAAACCGAGAATGGACGTCAGGAAGAGGACCCGCCTGTCGGATGGCAGGAATTGTGATTGTCTCCGGTGGGAGGACCCATGTCGAGAGGGCAGCATGATGTTCACGATCGGATAGGCGGCGGTGGCGAGATTAGCGGAACCTCTCCCACATCGGTGACAGTGACGGGAACATTGGGGGATGTTCTACCGTTGATTCGGTGAACAGAAGTCGACTAAGAAAGTAATCCGTGGAGATCTCCATCATCGCAGCGCTCCTCGCGGGTACTGCTTCCTTCCTCTCACCCTGCGTTCTTCCCCTGCTTCCGGGCTACGTGTCACTCATGTCGGGGTACGACATGAACGAGCTTGCCGAGGGCAACGTCTCAATGCGCCGGGTGGTCGGACGCACCGCTCTCTTCGTGCTGGGCTTCACGATCGTCTTCGTCGCCCTCGGAGCATCGGCAACGTCCCTCAGCGGTCTCCTCAATCGGAGCATTTTCACGACGGTCGCGGGCGTGGTGATCATCATCATGGGCGGCTTCATCGTCGTCACTGCTCTCTACACCCCGTCGTGGCTGATGCCCGCGATGAAGGACAGGCGCATGGAGGCGTCGAAGGCTTCGAAGTTCGGTCTCGCCGGCCCGCCGGTGATGGGGATGGCTTTCGCGTTCGGTTGGACGCCGTGCATCGGTCCTTTCCTCGCTTCGGCGCTTCTCCTCGGTGCAAGAACGGATACGGTGTTTCAGGGAATGACGGTGCTGTTCTTCTACAGTCTCGGGCTCGGGATACCGTTCCTGGTCACCTCCCTGCTGCTTACGAAGGCTTTCTCCGCATTCGATTCAGTGAAACGGTATCTCGTTCAGATCACCGTCGTATCCGGTCTGATGCTCGCCGTGTTCGGTCTGCTGCTGGTAACCGGCCGGATCACGGATCTCTCTTCGTGGTTCGCTGAGATCCTCATCCGGCTCGGCCTGGAGGATCTGGCGTCAGTGTGATCGCATCTCGGTACAGTCTTACCGATGCAGATCTCGCTGACTGAGGAAGAGTTCGTCGAATTTGCTGCGCGGTACTCGGTTGTGCCCCTCTCCGCAGAGGTGCTCGCTGATCGCTTGACGCCGGTGACCGTCTTCGAGCGTCTGGTCGGCACGGGAGACGGCTTCCTCCTTGAGTCTGTGGAGGGTGGCGAGCGGTGGGGCCGGTGGAGCTTCGTCGGTTGGGACGCTGCCTTTACCGTGACTGCCCGCGGTGGCGAGACGACCTGCGACGAGCCATCGATCACCCTCGTGGGGACAGACCCGCTCGAGGTGTTGGAAGACCTCATCGACCGGTTCACGATCCCGCCGCTCGACGAGCTCGGATTCAGAGGCCCGGTCCCGCCACTGCACAGTGGAGCTGTCGGGTTCCTCTCCTATGACATCGTGCGCTACATCGAGCGGCTCGAACACCAGCCGCCCGACGATCGTGGGCTCCCTGAGATGTTGTGGCAGTTCGTCGGGGCCCTCGCCGCGTTCGACCGTCTGCGCGAGACGATCACGCTGATCGTCAACGTATTCGTAGGTGATGACGCTCACGAGGATTACCGCCGCGCGACCGAGACGCTCGATGCAGCCAAGGCACAGCTCGAAGAAGCGGCGTTCAAGCCTGTGATTGAACGCCCTCGATTCGACGCGCTTCCGGAAGCGACAGCGAACATGTCCCGACCCCAGTTCGAGTCTGCCGTGGTGCGCGCGGTCGAGTACATCAAGGCAGGCGACGCGATCCAGATTGTGCCTTCGATACGGTTCGCAACGGAGTTCGACGGGGATGCCTTCAGCGTGTATCGAGCACTTCGGCTCGTGAACCCCTCGCCCTTCATGTTCCTCGTTCGCTCCGGCGACATGTCGGTCGCAGGTTCGTCACCCGAACTCATGTCGCGTGTGCGCGATGGCAGGGTGTTCTCGCGCCCCATCGCAGGCACGAGGCCCCGCGGAGCGACGCCAGACGAAGACCTTGCCCTCGAACGTGACTTGCTGCGAGATCCGAAGGAGCTGGCGGAACACGTCATGCTCATCGACCTTGCCCGAAACGATCTCGGCCGCGTCTGCCGGTTCGGTACCGTCGAGGTCGATGATCTCATGGTCATCGAGCGCTACTCGCACGTCATGCACATCGTGTCGGGAGTCTCCGGCGAGCTTCGCGACGGTGTCGGTCCGGTTGATGTGTTGCGTGCGACGTTCCCCCACGGCACGGTCTCGGGGGCGCCGAAGGTGCGGGCGATGGAGATCATCGACGAGCTCGAGCCGACTGCCCGCGGGCCCTATGCAGGCGCCGTTGGATACCTGGACTTCTCCGGAAACCTGGATACGGCCATCGCGCTTCGCACTTGTGTCTCGCGAGGCACAACCGCGTGGGTGCAAGCGGGGGCAGGTGTCGTTGTCGACAGTGATCCGGCCTCCGAGTACGACGAGTGTGTGAACAAGGCAAAGGCCGTGCTCTACGCGATAAAGGCAGCGGGAGACTTCACCCGTCAGTAGCGATGGCACCTGGGTGCTCGCCTCGCGATAGCATGCCGGGATGCTTGACGCGATCCTCTCGGCAGCCGACCGCATCGCAGAAGCGGCCACCGCCGCGATGCCGGAACTCAGACTGAAGGCAGAGGCGCAGCCGGATGCTCGTAGCCTGCGGGATGCACTCACCGCTCCCGGTCTCAGCCTCATTGCCGAGATCAAGCGACGTTCACCAAGTGCCGGGCCGATCAGCCTCGATCTCGACCCCGTCCGCATGGCGGTGGCGTACGAAGCCGGGGGGGCGGACGCGGTCTCGGTGCTCACCGAGCCCCACTTCTTCGGCGGGTCGCTCAACGACCTCACCGCGGTGCGAGAGGCGGTGACGATCCCCGTGCTGCGCAAGGACTTCACCCGTAACGAGGCCCAGATCTGGGAGGCTCGGGCCGCGGGCGCCGACGCCGTGCTCCTGATTGTCGCAACCCTCACCCAGGGGACTCTTGAGAAACTCATAGCGGTAGCGAGCGAAATCGGCGTTGCCGCGATCGTCGAGGTCCACACACTTCTCGAAGTCGAGCGGTCGGTTCGTGCTGGCGCGGAGATCATCGGCGTGAACAACCGCGATCTCGCCACGTTCCAGACCGATCTCGGTGTCGCAGAGAGCCTCGCCGCCGCACTCCCTGAGGGGGTCGTCATGATCGCCGAGTCGGGCGTGTCGAGCAGGGAGGGTGCGCTTCGCATGCACTCCGCCGGATACGACGCGATCCTCGTCGGGGAGGCGCTCGTGCGCGCCGACGACCCTGCCGCGTTCGTGGTCGAGCTCAAGGGGGCCTCATGACCTGGGTGAAGGTCTGCGGGATGACCTCAGATGCAGCCATTGAGAGTGCGGTCGTCGCGGGGGCGGACGCGATAGGGCTCGTGCTCGACTCGCGGTCACCGCGCTCGGTAACGATTGAAGTGGCGGGAGAACTGGTTGCGGGCCTCACTATCGCGTCCTTCATCGTCACCGTCGATTACAGACCTGGCGAGGCGCTCGCTGCGGCTGAGACCGTTGGGGCCACCGGCATCCAGCCGCACGGCGATCACTCGCTCGAGGTCGTGGCCGCTGCGCTCAAAGCCGGATATCTCACGCTCGCGCCCGTGCCGGTAGGGCCCGACGGGCCTCTCATTGACTGGGCGGAGATCCCTGACGCCTCGATGCTCCTCTACGACACTGCTTCGGCCGACCGGCATGGCGGTACCGGAACGGTCTTCGACTGGACCCTCCTCGGTGATCCTGGGCGACCCTTCGTTCTCGCCGGGGGGCTCGGAGTCGACAACGTCGCAGCCGCGATCGAGGAGGTGCAACCCTTCGGCGTGGACGCATCGAGCAGACTCGAGTCTGTGCCCGGGGTCAAGGACCTGTCTAGGATCGTCGATTTCATCAGAGAGGCGAAGACTGCATGAGACGTGAACGGCCAGACGACCGCGGACGGTTCGGCGCGTACGGTGGCGCGTTCGCCCCCGAGACGCTCATGCCTGCACTCATAGACCTCGAGAGAGCGTTCGTCGACGCGTGGGAAGATCCCGGTTTCCGTGGTGATCTCGCTGGACTGCTCGCCGACTACGTCGGGAGGCCAACCCCGGTGTACCACGCGCAGCGGCTCTCTGCTCAGCTCGGCCTTGATCTCTGGCTCAAGCGTGAGGATCTGGCCCACACGGGGGCCCACAAGATCAACAACACCATCGCCCAGGGGCTCCTCACGAAGCGGATGGGGAAGCGTCGGGTGATCGCCGAGACCGGCGCGGGCCAGCACGGTGTGGCGACCGCGACCGCGTGCGCACTCCTGGACCTCGAGTGCGTCGTGTACATGGGGGTGAAGGACATCGAGCGTCAGGCGCTCAACGTGTATCGCATGGAGCTCCTCGGTGCCGAGGTGATACCTGTCACCTCGGGCGCAGGGACACTGAAGGAAGCGGTCTCCGCTGCACTCCGCGGCTGGGTCTCCTCTGTCGAGTCGACCCACTACATCATCGGGAGCGTCGTTGGCCCGCACCCCTACCCCTGGATGGTGCGTGAATTTCAGAAGGTCATCGGGGAGGAGCTGCAAGAACAGCTCCACGAGACACCCGACGTCATCGTCGCACCGGTCGGTGGAGGGTCCAACGCGATGGGGATCTTCTTCCCCTACGTCGGTGACTCCGACGTGCTACTCGTCGGAGTCGAAGCAGGCGGCTTCGGCATCGAGACGGGGAGACACGGCGCCTCCCTCGGGGAGGGGAGCCCCGGTGTGCTTCACGGTGCCATGACGTACATGCTTCAGGACGACTTCGGTCAGGTGCTCGAGGCCCACTCGATCTCGGCCGGCCTTGATTATCCAGGCGTCGGCCCCGAGCACGCCTACTTCAAGGACGAAGGGCTCGTGCGCTACGTCAGTGTCACGGACGAAGAGGCACTCTCTGCGTTTCACCGGTTGGCCGTGACCGAGGGAATCATCCCCGCTCTCGAGTCGGCCCACGGACTTGCCTGGATCATCCGGGAGGCGGCGGACCTCGCCGAAGCGACGGTCGTTCTGAATCTGTCCGGCAGGGGAGACAAGGACGTGCAACAGGTGGCGGCGCTCGATGGCTGAGACGACGGGTCGTGACCGGTTGGCAGGCATGTTCGCCGCAGCGCACGCCGAGGGCCGGGCTGTGTTACTTCCCTATCTCACCGCGGGCATCCCGACCTTCGACGACTCGGTGAGGCTTTTCAGAGCGATGGCTGACGCGGGTGCGGACGGATTCGAGGTCGGGATCCCGTACGCGGACCCGCTGATGGATGGACCCGTCATCATGCGCGCCGGTGAGCTTGCGCTTGAAGCGGGGGTCACGGTGGATCGAGCGCTCGAGCTCGTCAAACAGGTGGTTGCGGCAACATCGAAACCCACCCTCGTCATGACGTACGTGAACCCGGTTCTCCGTCGGGGGATCGACACTTTCTTCAGGCAGGTCCGGGACGCAGACGCGTCTGGTGTGATCATCGCCGACCTTCCCGCAGACGAGGCCGGCCCATTTCTTGCCGCCGCGGAGTCGTCGGGCCTCGGGCTGGCGCTCTTCGTAGCGCCGACGACGGATGACGGACGACTGGCAACCGTGCTGGAGAAGAAGCCGGCGTTCGTGTACGCGATCGCTGAAGTTGGCGTCACAGGGGAGCGAGACGAGGCTTCGTCGAACACAGAGCATCTCGCACGGCGGATCCGTTCCCGCAGCGATCTGCCGATCGTGTTCGGCGTCGGCATCTCGACGGCTCATCACGCACGATCCGCTGCTCGACACGGTGACGGTGTGATCGTTGGGACCGCCATCGTGCGCCGGGTCCTCGAAGCCGCATCGGTAGATGAGGCTGCAGCGGCTCTGGCATCCTTCGTAGAGGAACTCGCTGCGGCGCTCCGTTCGCCGCTCCCTCCTGACTGAGCCTCACCGGGAGAACCGAGTCGGGCAGGGGGGAGAAGGGGTTGCGTACCGGGAGTGGGACTCGAACCCACACGAGCTTGCGCCCAGCGGATTTTGAGTCCGCCGCGTCTACCATTCCGCCACCCCGGCAGGGTGCACCATGATAGGGGAGTGGGGCCCGGGTACCCACCGCCCCGCGTGTCTTCTCAACGAGAGAGCGCTAGCTCCGTAGTATCCCTGTCATGGCGAACCCTCTCGCCCGCATCAAGGGCATAAACGGGCAGATTGTGGCGCTCGACGCCGATATCGAGCAGGTCGCCGATGAGCTGGCGATGCTGCGTCACATCGATGATGACGCCAAGCGCGACGCCGCGGTGAGCGGCAATTACGATGATCGGGTCGCAGCGAAGATGACCCACGCGGATGTTGTCAGGATCGAGAAGCAGATCGTGAACATGGAGCGGACCCGTGCCAGACTCGTGGCGAAACGAGACCGGCTGGTCCGGATACTGGTGGCGCAGTAGCAGGTACGCTGACTTTCATGACGAAGCTTGTTCTGCTCGACGGCCACTCACTGGCGTACCGGGCGTTTTACGCTCTTCCGCCCGACCTCGCCACACCATCCGGGCAGGTGACGAACGCGGTGTTCGGGTTCACTTCGATGCTCATCAAGCTCCTCGCCCAGGAGGCGCCGGACGCGATCGCCGTTGCTTGGGACCGGAGTGAGCCGACCTTCCGATCGGAGCGGTACTCCGAGTACAAGGCAACCCGCGAGTCAGCACCCGATCTGTTCCGTAGCCAGGTACCCATCATCAAGGAGGTCCTCGAAGCGCTTGAGATTCCTCAAGTGAGCGCCGCAGGGTTCGAGGCGGACGATGTGATAGCGACGCTGCTTGAACAGGGCAGAGACCTCGGATACGACGTATTGGTGGTGACGGGCGACCGCGACGCCTTCCAGCTCTCCTCCTCTGACGTGACGATCCTGTACACCCGGAAGGGAATCTCGGACACGGTGCATGCGACTCCAGAGTGGATACGAGAGCGCTACGGCGTCTCTCCGGAGCGATACGTCGAGTACGCGGCCCTGCGTGGCGACACGTCCGACAACCTCCCCGGTGTCCCGGGGGTCGGAGAGAAGACCGCAGCGAGACTCATCTCGGAGTACTCCAGCCTCGAGGAGCTCTATGAGCATCTCGACGACCTGACTCCGAAGTTGCGTGACAACCTCGAGGGCGCCCATGACCAGGTCATGCTCAACCGGGAACTGATGACGATGGTTCGTGACGTGCCGTTCGACGAGCTCTCCCCGGAGGATCTCGTGCTGCGACCATTTGACCGTGACGTTGTCCGGTCTCTCTTCGACGATCTCGCGTTTCGGAGCCTCTGGGAGCGTCTTGAGACGCTTGGGGGGATCACGGAAGCGGAGCGAGCTGTCGAGGACGTCGAGGTGGTCACGGCTACCACCTCCGATCGCGCTGTCGCCCTCGGAGTCGGAGGCCCTCTCGCGATCGACCCTGTCTGGGAGGACGACGCTCTGCTCGGATTCGTCGTGGCTGGCGAACCCGTCACTTACGTCCCGCTCGAGGTCGCCTCGAGTCTGCTTGCTTCCCTGACCGCGGGCGAAGGCATCATCGCGCACGACGCGAAGCCGATTCTCCGGGCGCTTCTGGAGGCGGATCTGCCCGTGCCGACAGTGGCGTTCGACACGATGCTCGCTGCGTGGGTGATCAATCCCGCCCAGCGAGCTCCTTCGCTCGATGATCTTGCGTCCAGGGAACTCGGCATCGAAGTTGGCGCAGGATCGGATCGTGACGGTGGAGGGGAGCAGGGCGCGTTCAGCTTTGAGGAGTCCGCGGTGGACCTCGCTACGCCGGCGCGCAGGTCGATCGCTGTCGAGAGACTGGTTGCCGGCCTCACCGACCAGCTCACGGCTCGCGGCTCAAGGGATCTCTACGTCGACATCGAACTCCCGCTCCTTCCGATCCTGGCGCGCATGGAGCACACAGGTGTCGGACTCGACCGGCGCCTCCTCACTGAGGTAGGGGAGCACCTCGCGACGCGGATCGCCGTGCTCCAGGGAGAGATTCACGACCTCGCTGGCAGATCGTTCAATGTCAACTCCACCCAGCAGCTCAGGAGTGTCCTCTTCGACGAGCTTGGGCTACCGGTGCTGAAGAAGACTCCGAAGGGCGTGCCGTCGACGGACGCCACAGTGCTCGAGAAACTCTCAGGCCGGCATGCGATCGTTGCGAAGCTTCTCTCGTTCCGGGAGCTTGACAAGCTTCGATCCACCTATGTTGATGCCCTCCTCAAGCTCGTGGATGACGATGGGCGCATCCGGGGGCGTTTCAACCAGACCGGGGCTGCCACCGGACGCCTCTCGATGGAGAGGCCGAACCTTCAGAACATCCCGGCTCGCAGCGTGGAGGGGCGCGCCATCCGGCGGGCCTTCGTCGCCGAAGATGGCTCCACCCTGCTCGTTGCTGACTACAGCCAGATCGAGCTGCGCATCCTCGCGCATCTCAGCGGAGATTCCGGCCTCGTAGACGCGTTCGCGAACGACGTCGACATTCATGCGGCCACAGCTGCCCGCGTCAACGCTGTCGATCTTGATCAGGTGACCGATGAGATGCGCAGAGCCTCCAAGATGATCAACTTCGGGCTGCTGTACGGGATGGAGGCGTACGGTCTCGCGCAGCGTCTCGATATCGACCGCGCGGAAGCGCAGCAGCACATCGATGGGTACTTCGCTCAATTCCCCGAGGTGAAGGCGTACATGGCCGGGATCGTTGAGGAGGCGAGAAGTTGCGGCTACACGACGACGATCCTGGGGAGGCGCAGGTACCTGCCCGAGCTCAACAGCCCGAACGCGCGCGACCGTCAGATGGGGGAGCGCATGGCGTTGAACGCGCCGATTCAGGGTTCGGCCGCCGACATCATCAAGAAGGCGATGATCGAACTCGACGAACGTCTGAGACGTGGAGGGTATGCCGCGCAGGTCATCCTCCAGATCCACGACGAGCTCGTCATTGAGGTACCCCTCGATGAGCTTGAGACTGTCACCGCGATCACGGTCGAGACGATGCAGGGAGTGGCCACTTTGAACGTCCCACTCAAGGTTGCTTACGGCGTAGGCCGGACGCTCGCCGACGCGGGGCACTAGCGTCGTTTTGCGGGTTGGGTGTGACATGCGATACCATGGCAGGGCCTTTTCGGGCCGTGTCTGCGCGCTCGAAGAAGAACGAACCGTCAAGGAGACCAACCCTTACATGTCCAACGACAACAATGAAGTCCTCGCGACCATGAGCGAGGAAGCCCCACATGAACCCGTTGAGGAACCCGTCGAGGATTCGGTAGACGAGCCGCTCACAGTCGAGTCCCCCGAAGAGTCCTCCCAGGAACTTGCGGTGGAGTCCGAGGATGACCCGGTGGAAGAGTCCGTGGTGGAAGAGTCCGTGGTGGAAGAGTCCGTGGTGGAAGAGTCCGTGGTGGAAGAG
>JASJXX010000100.1 GCA_030123765.1 Actinomycetota bacterium
GCGGCGTCGATGTATAGTTCAACCGCTCATAGGTCGGAGGCGCCTACTTGCTCGCATACATCATCCGCAGGCTTGTCTACGGCATGGTCACGTTGCTCGCACTGAGCATGATCGTTTTCTCCCTCCTCCAGATGACGGGTGGCGGCCCCCTGGACAGGTTGAAGCTCAACCCGAGGATGGGTCCCTACATCCAGACGCTGACCGAGCTGTGGGGGTTGGACCAGCCAGCGTGGAGGCAGTACCTGACGTGGCTCAGGAACTACACCAGCATCAGAGAGTTCGAGTTTCAGAATCTTCTCCCTCTGGTAGCTGTCGCAACGGCGATTGGAGCGACGTATCTGATCATCAGATTCGTAAAGAGCCATCGGAAGGGCATGTATCTCGTCGCTGTGTGGTCGGTTGCGATCTTCATCGCTGTCTCCAACACAACGATCAGTTTTGAGTGGGGGACGTCCTTCTCGGGTAGCGGCGATGTGTGGAATCTCATCTTCTCAAGGGCGGGTGCAACGTTCCGCCTCGGTCTGACCGCGCTCTTCCTTGCGCTTCTCATCGGCGTGCCGCTCGGTATCTACCAGGCGGTCCGTCAGTACTCCTTCTTCGATCAGCTAGGTACTGTCGGTGCGTTCCTTGCCTTCTCGACGCCGATCTTCATCATCGGCATCGGCCTCCAGATCGTGCTCGCGCTCTATCTCGAGAAGTGGACGGGGGCGAAGCTCTTCTTCGTGACCGGCATGAACCATCCGAATTACTCTGCCATGTCGACGACAGGGCAGTTCGTGAACACGGTGCAACATCTGGCCCTGCCCGCGATCTCGATCGCGTTGATCTCTCTGGCGGTGTACGCCCGGTTCCAGAGATCGTCGATGCTCGAGGTGCTCCACTCCGACTATCTGCGGACGGCGAAAGCGAAGGGGCTTCCCCGCAGGAAAGTGATAGTGAAGCACGCTCTACGCAACGCCATGATCCCCGTCGTCACCCTCATATCGCTCGATGTTGCGGGAATGATCGGCGGAGCCATCATCACCGAATCGATTTTCGGATGGCCAGGAATCGGCCGCCTCTACATCAAGGCAATCACCGAGATCGATTACCCGGTTGTGATGGCGATCGTGATGGTCATCGGTGTCGGCCTCGTGATCATGAACATCATCGCGGACATCCTCTACGGCGTTCTCGACCCGAGGGTTCGCTATGACTGATCGAGATCAGAACGAACCCTCCCGCGTACTTGACTCCGCAGAGGCGGAGGGGATGTCCGTGGAGCCGGTCACCCAGTGGGACATGTTCTCGACGCGGCTGCGTAGGCACAGACTGGCGATGATCTCAAGCATCTTCCTCGCGTGCTTACTCGCGTTGGTGATCGTTGCCCCTCTGATCCAGAATGCCGGTCTGATTGACAATCCGACGAAGAGCCTCATTGACGGAAATGATCGGATTCTCAGGAACATCCCGCCACGGGCGGCGACCAAGGGTGCGGTCTTCTACACAGTGATCGTTGATGCGCAGAAGGTGACATTAGAAGCCTCTCCCACCGCAACGATCCTCGGAACAGATGACCTCGGGCGAAGCGTATTCACCCGAATCATCTACGGAGGCCGGGCTTCGCTCATCGTCGGACTGGTCGCAGGCATTATCGTCGCTTCACTCGGCACCATCATGGGGTCACTCTCTGGTTTCTATCCCGGCGGTGTTGACCAGTCACTGATGCGCTTCACTGATCTGGTACTCGGTCTGCCGCTGCTGCCTGTTGCCATCGTCGTCGGTCGAATTCTTCCCGATATCGAGTTTCTTCCGGAGTGGATCAGGGCCGGTCCTTTCGGCATAGCGATGCTTCTCGGGTTTCTCTCGTGGGGTGGTCTTGCGCGCATCGTACGTGCCGAGTTCCTCTCTCTGAGGGAGAAGGAGTTCGTCGAAGCAGCGCGGGCAGCGGGTGCCGGTGATCCCCGCATTGTGTTCCGCCACATTCTTCCGAACGCGATGAGCCCGATCATCGTGACAACAACACTCGTCGTCGGCTCGGCGATCGTAGTTGAGGCTGCGCTCTCTTTCCTCGGATTTGGCGTCAAGCCTCCAACCCCGACCTGGGGGGGAATGGTGGCGAACGGCGGACGGTTGGCCGTTCGTGGCTACTGGTGGGAGATGATCTTCTCAGGGATGGCTCTGGTGGGCACGGTGCTCGCTATCAACTTCCTCGGTGACGGTCTTCGCGACGCCCTCGACCCAACCCAGACGATCGAGCGAAAGTAGACGTTAGTGAGCAAGACTCTTCTGAAGGTCGACAATCTGCGTACGTACTTCTCCACTCAGGAGGGGGTCGTGCGGGCAGTTGACGGCATCTCCTTCTCCCTCGCCGCGGGGGAACGACGTGGCGTCGTCGGCGAGTCAGGTTCGGGCAAGTCGGTCGCAGCGTTGTCGATCATGCGGCTCATCGAACCTCCCGCAGGTGAAATCGTCACGGGAACCGTCGAGTTCCAGGGGGAGAATCTCCTCGAACTTGGCGAGGACGAGATGCAGGCGGTGCGCGGTGGAAAGATCGCGATGATCTTTCAGGATCCGATGACCGCGTTGAATCCCGTGTACACGATCGGCGATCAGCTGATGGAGACGATCATGCTCCACCAGAATGTGTCAGCTTCCGAGGCCCGTGGCCTCGCTATCGAGGCGTTGCAGGACGTCCACATCCCGGACGCTGAAGCGAAGCTCGCAGATTACCCTCACCAGTTCTCCGGAGGCATGCGTCAGCGTGTGATGATCGCGATGGGCCTCTCGTGTAATCCCGATCTTCTCATTGCGGACGAACCGACCACCGCTCTGGATGTGACGACCCAGGCACAGATCATGGATCTCATGCTCAATCTCGCGGAAGATCGGGGTACTGCGGTACTGCTGATCACACACGATCTCGGCGTGGTCGCCGGATTCTGCGACACGATCCAGGTGATGTATGCGGGTGGCATTGTCGAGTACGGGACGGCGGATGAGATCTTTCATAACCCTCAGCACCCGTACACGTGGGGTCTGCTCGCTTCAATGGCACGACTTGATGAGGAGAGGAAGCACCGCCTTCACTCAATCGCAGGAGCGCCGCCATCGGTGATCGACCTGCCCATCGGCTGCCGGTTCCGTCCGCGCTGCGAATTTGCTGTAGACAAGTGCGGAAAGGTTCTGCCGATGCTCCGTGCCGCAGAGGACGGGAGCGAACAGTTGGTTGCCTGTCATCGCGCCGAAGAGCTTGATCTCAAACTGATCAACGCATCTGGCGAGACGAATGCGGAGGCAAGTTCGTGAGCGAGACGATGGACCACACCACGCACGCAGCGACGGATGACACACCGCAGCTTCCCGACGATGTCATCCTGCGCGTGAACCACCTGGTCAAAGAGTTCCCGATCAAGAAGGGCATCTTCTTCAAGAAGCAGGTCGGTGCGGTGCAGGCAGTGTCCGACATCTCCTTCGAGGTGAAGAAGGGGGAGACTCTCGGACTCGTCGGTGAGTCCGGGTGCGGCAAGTCGACGACTGCTCGCGCGGTGATGCGCCTCCTCGAACCGACATCGGGCGATGTGTGGTTCCGGTCCGAGAAACTCGGCAAGGTCATCAACGTCGCAACAGCGTCCAAGGAGGATCTGCGTGCGATCCGGGAGGACATTCAGATCGTCTTCCAGGATCCCTACGCCTCCCTCAACCCGAGGATGACGGTCGCTTCGATCATCGCCGAGCCGCTGCTCGTGCATGGAGTGATGTCGAAAGAGGAACGCCTCGACGAGGTAAAGCGATTGTTACAGGTCGTCGGCCTTCAGCCTGAGCACGTCAACCGCTACCCACACGAATTCTCCGGTGGACAGCGCCAGCGTATCGGAGTGGCGAGGGCTCTCGCGTTGAAACCGTCGTTCATCGTGCTTGACGAGCCGGTGTCTGCGCTCGACGTATCGATCCAGGCTCAGGTATTGAACCTGCTCGACGATCTCCAGAGCGAATTCGGACTGACGTATCTGTTCATCGCCCATGACTTGTCGGTCGTTCGCCACATCTCGGATCGCGTCGCTGTGATGTATCTCGGCCGTCTGGTGGAGATGGCTGACCGAAACGCGTTGTACGAACGGCCGATGCATCCCTATACGCATGCGTTGCTCTCAGCTGTGCCGATTCCGGACCCGACGATTGAGGTAGAGCGAGAGCGGATCCTGCTTGAGGGGGAGATCCCGCATCCATCAAATCCTCCTTCAGGTTGCCGATTCAACACTCGCTGTCCGATAGCGGTGACCGGCCAGTGTGACGTCGATGTCCCTGAGCTCACCGAGGTGGAGCCCGGTCACTGGGTGGCGTGTCACTACCCGGAGGTCAAGATTGTCTTCTGACCGTACCTGTGGGGTCATCGGTATACTCCCGGCTCTTGCTACGTCGGAGTGGCGGAATTGGTAGACGCGCTAGGTTGAGGGCCTAGTGAGCTTTTAGCTCGTGGAGGTTCAAGTCCTCTCTCCGACA
>JASJXX010000101.1 GCA_030123765.1 Actinomycetota bacterium
CAGGTGAAGGACCACCTCAGCGACGTAGCGGCAATATCGGTGGTGGGCCAGCAACACGGCCTGGTCTGTCTCGATGCCGATGGCGCTCCCCTACGCCCCGCGAAACTCTGGAACGACACGACCTCTGCGAGCCAGGCTCGGGCGCTCGTCGAGCGCCTCGGCGCCGCTGCCTGGTCCCGACGCTGTGGCCTTGTGCCTGTGTCGTCGATCACGATCACGAAGCTTGCGTGGCTGATGGAGAACGAGCCACACGTGGTTGCCAACGCGCACGCGTTCATGTTGCCCCACGACTTCCTCACGTTCCGGCTCACCGGTGAGCGTGTCACCGACAGAGGCGACGCTTCAGGGACGGGTTGGTGGTCGCCGATCAGCGAGATGTACGAGCCGGAGCTCCTCGGTCTCGTCGTGCCAGACCCACAAGGCTTGATCGACCGTCTCCCTACGGTGCTCGGACCGCAGGATCAGGCGGGGGTCGTGACGCCGGAAGCAGCGGCTCTGACGGGTCTGGCGGCAGGGACTCCCGTTGCATGTGGCACAGGGGACAACATGGGATCGGCGTACGCTCTCGGGCTAGAGCCAGGAGACCTCGCAATGTCGCTCGGTACCTCGGGCACCGTCTACGCGGTGAGTGAAGATGCGGTCTCTGATGCGGCGGGGATCGTTGCCGGCTTCGCCGACGCGACGGGGAGATACCTCCCCCTTGTGGCGACACTCAACGCGACTCGAGTGACTGACACGGTTGCCCTCTGGCTCGGAGTCGGCAGAGCAGAGTTTGCCGACCTTGCCCTTCAGGCGCGTCCTGATCCCGGTCTCGTCCTCAAGCCGTACTTCGACGGTGAGCGCACCCCGGATCTCCCCGACGCGAGCGGTACGTTCTTCGGTCTGGACAACACCACCACGCGAAGCGACATCGCCGCGGCGGTGCACGTCGGCATCGTGTGCGGGCTGATGTCCGGCATTGACGCCCTGGCAGCGGCTCAGGTCCGTACAGGAGGTCAACTCCACCTCACCGGGGGTGGTGCCCGGTCGGCTGCCTTCCGGCAGTGGGTCGCGGACATCTGGGGCCGACCGGTGGCGGTTCATGTGGAGAACGAGTCAGCTGCCGCGGGGGCATGCAGGCAGGCGGTGACCGTTGCTACCGGCACAGAAGCCTCCTGGCGCCTCACTCCCGATCTCGTCGTAGACCCGAGGGCAGACACCGACGGTGCCCTGTACCGCGAGGCGTACGAGCGCACCGGTCCGTAGCTGCCAACGCTGAAGCGGAGACGAATCCGTGTCACGAAGCGATCACCGGGTCTATGCTTCCCCCGGACATCTCCCGTTCCCTGCGGATCGATGCGATGAACTGGACTGAAAGAGCCGTCAACGCTCCTGTGACCCACGTCGCTACGCCGCAGGAGCTACAGATGACCGCTCGATGCCGGAGAGTCCGAGGAGGCTTACATGGGAAGGCCGATCGCCGTCAAGACACACGTGACGGGCGACCTCGCGACTCTCGTCTCGGATCGCCCTCTCACCGGAGAGGACGGCGAGGCGTTCGCGTCACCGGGTGACGCGCTCACTGCCGGCACACCTGCCTCTGTACTCGCGGAGCGGCTCTTCAACGGCGACTCGGCCATCAATCACGTCTTCGCACATTCCAATGTCGTCGAGGTCAAGCGGGACGGAGGGTGGGACGCGACGTCCTTGACGGAGGTCACGCACGCGCTCAAGGTGCTCCTGGCATCTCCGGATGCTCTGGGAGCGAACAACTCACTGCCGATCGGAGGCGAGGGCCTCGGGCTGACCGTCGCCGAACCGTCGCGGACTGCGGTGACCGACGTCGCGTTGGATCCCGCCCACATCGAGTCGTTACGGGCCACCAGCTACAACGCAACGATCACATCGATCAGACGGGTGCACGACAGCCTGTGGATCATCGATGTCACCCCCGACGGTGAATTCCCCAACTACCAGGCGGGCCAGTATGCAACGCTCGGCCTTGGATTCTGGGAGCCGCGCATCGACGGCAGACATGAGGAATTCGCTGAGGGCCAGATCGAGAAGCTGGCCCGCCGCTCCTACTCGATCAGCAGCTCGATCCTGGACGCGGAGCACGAACTTCTCGACCCGACCGCAGAGGTCTCACTTGAGTTCTACGTGGTACTCGTCGAGACAGACTGGCAGGCAACGCCAGCGATCCTGACTCCTCGGCTCTTCGGCAAGGGGGTCGGCGATCGCATCTACCTCGGCCGCAAGATTGCCGGCCGTTACCGATTGGACAAGCTCACGGGGAACCACAACGACGTGGCGTTCCTCGCGACGGGAACCGGCGAGGCGCCACATAACCGGATGGTCCTCGACCTTCTCAGTGACGGCCACCGCGGTCAGATCGTCTCGGTCTGCACCTCTCGCTATCTGCGCGACCTGGCGTACCTCGATACCCACAACAAGCTCATGGAGCAGTACGACAACTACCGCTACGTCCCGATGACCACCCGCGAGCCGGAGAACGAGGGCAACAGGATGTACATCCAGGACCTCATCAAGTCGGGTGGCCTCGACGAAGCCTTCGGCAAGCAACTCGATCCGCAGAGCACGCACGTCTACCTCAGTGGCAATCCGGCGATGATCGGCCTGCCGAAGTGGGATGGAGACACACCCCGGTACCCCGAAGTAGAGGGCGTCATCGAGGTGCTCGCCGCACGCGGATTCACCGCCGACCGGCGCGGCGCGCCCGGCAATGTCCACTACGAGGAGTACTGGTAGAGGCGTGGCGGGCAGCACGCACGGCGAAGGGGGCAACCAATCGGAGGCGCGAGTAGGCGCCGGAGGTAAAGTCGTGGCCGGTCTGGGTCGATGTCATTGGTTCATACGCGGAGGAGAGTCGGTCGGTGACGATTTCGGGATTCGATGGGGTGCTCGCCGCCGCCCAGGAGGGCTCCGAGTGGGCGTGGGACATTCTTGTGCGCGACGTCGGACCCAGACTGGTCGGATTCTTCCGAACGCGCGGAGTCGCCGACCCTGAAGCGCTCGCCGGCGACGTCTTCGCCGACCTCGCTCGGAAGCTCACCGGCTTTGCAGGTGACGAGTCCGGGTTCCGGTCGTGGGTGTTCGTGATCGCGTATCGGCGCATGTCCGACGAGTGGCGCCGGCAGAAGCGCCGTCCCCGCGAGACGCCCGACGATCTGACTACCAACTCTCTCCAGGTGGCGCCAAGCGCTGAAACGGTCGCTCTGGAGGCGATCGGGAACGTCGAGGCGATCCGCATGCTCCGCGTGCTCACGACCGATCAGCGAGACGTGATCGCGCTGCGTGTCGTTGCAGAGCTCACGTTGGATGAGACTGCGCAGGTGGTGGGTAAGCCGGTCGGGGCTGTCAAAGCCCTTCAGCGCCGCGGGCTGGCAGCCCTTCGGCGAGAAATCGAGCGGCAGGGCGTATCCCGATGAGCACTTCGGACGATTACCTGAACGAGATGAGGCTTCACCAGGACACCGACCGCGATATCGAGCGTCTCTTCGACGGCACGCTCGACTCTGCCAGCGATCTCGCTCCGCTGACCAATCTTGTCGCGTCGCTGCGTGGGGAGGCGAACACCGCGCTCGATGAGGAAGTCGTAGCGACTTTCGTCCAATCCGCCTCCGCTGCCTTGAGCCGGCAGCGAGCCGCCGTAGGCGCAGCGCCCCGCGTTGCGCGACCACGCGCTTCGTCGCGGGGCTCACTTCGTCGCCGGGTCGTCACAACGGCGATGGCGGCCGCGGTATTCGTGGGCGGGATGAGCGGCATGGCGATCGCCGCCGACGACGCCAAGCCCGGCGATGCCCTCTACAGCATTGACCGCGCTTTTGAAGCGGTGGGTATCGGTGACGGTAAGGCTGATGAACGGCTCGCCGAAGTCAAAGCTCTCTTCGATGCCGGTGATGTTCCGCGGGGCCTGCGACACGCCGCCAACCTGGTGGAAGTGCATCGATCCGACCACCCAGAAGCCTCGAGCGCGCTCTCGGACGCCGCGGATCGAATGTCGTCCGGTGGTGGTTCGGACCAGTTGGTTGCAGTTCGTGAGATGGTCGCTGGGCTGCTCACCCAGCTGTCAGCGCGTGCCTCGGACTTCGACGGCCCCCTCGTCGCCGATCTCGCACGCGGGATCGGTCGATCCGACGACCGGCCCGGTTCCCCTCCCGCGGGGAGACCGTCCAGCGGTCCCGGCTCCTCCGACAATCGCCTGGCTGATCCTCCGGGACGACCCGACTCCACACCAGGATCGCGCACGCTCCCAGATGATAAACCGTAGAACGAAGGGAAATCGATGAGACAACGAGTAGTCACCATGATCGCAGTCGCTGCACTGCTGATCGTCGCTGCAGTACCCGCGCTCGCGGCGGGCCGTGAGGATCACGGCGAACGGGGAAACCCTGGCGGAGACCGCGGCGCGTCCACCGAGCACATCGGCACGCGAGGCGGAGGAAGTGAAGGCGACCACGAGACGGGACCACCCGA
>JASJXX010000046.1 GCA_030123765.1 Actinomycetota bacterium
CTTCTCTCTCCCGCTCTTTGGTGGGAGAGATGGCCCGAGGTACGAGGGTCAGAGAGGGTCCTCAAAAACGCACCTCGCTAGCCGAACCCCCCTTCATGGGACACGTCCTCGCTCGGCGGAGTCCGAAGAGAGACTGTACAGGCCGGACGATCGGGACTTCTAAGATAGGATCATGTACGCAGAGGCATACCGAAGGGGCCACAGTCGCGTCGTGGCGTTCATGGAGGGCAGGGATCCTGAGATCTCCGTTCCAGCGACGCCCCTGTGGGGTGCTCTGGACATACTCAGGCACCTCACCGGTATCTCGGCTGATATCAGCGACCACATCTTCGACGGGTTCGCGAGCGACGAGTGGACGCGGCAGCAAGTCGAGTCGCGGCGGCACCTCTCAGCTGAGGAAGTGGTCGGGGAGTGGAACGACGTTATCGGCCCCGCTTCAGAGCTTCTCGACACGATCTCTGAGATGGGGCTGCCCGAGACGATCGCTTCAGCTGCCGGGTTGACGAGCATCAAGGCGGTGCCGCCCATGGCGATTGGGGACATACTCCACCACGAGTTTGATCTGCGAAACGCTTACGGAGATACGCAGGGCCGTGACCTTCTTGATCTCCACTTCTCCGCGTCGGGGCATGTCAAGTCGCTACGCGGCACGTTCTCGGTACTCGGTCTGCCGACGATCCGTGTCGAGTCGACTGATGCTGGCATGGGCTGGGACGTTGGCTTCGACGAGCCGGTTGCGACGTTGCGGGCATCCTCCTTCGAGCTGATGCGGGGCATTGGCGGCCGGCGTACCAGAGAGGAGATGGGGGCGATGGGTTGGGCCGGGGACCCCGAGCCGTTCCTCGACTCGATGGTGCTCCCTCACCTAGCGATGCGCGAGACCTCACTTCGGGAGTGATCCCTGCATCGATCCACGGCGCGAACGCCTCCTAGAATTGGGATCGATGACAAAGACTCCGTCTCCGATCGCCGTTCTCATCTCCGGTAGCGGGAGCAACCTCCAGGCACTCCTCGACGCTGCGGAGACCGGTGATCTCGGCTGTGACATCGCCGTGGTCATCTCCGACCGCAGCGGTGTCGGAGGACTCGATCGAGCTGCGCGGGCGGACGTGCCCACGGAGGTTGTCGCATGGTCGGCGTTCGCGACTCGGGCAGCCTTCACGGACGCTGTCTGTGATGCAGCGCAGCGCTGGGGAGCGGGAGGCATGGTGCTTGCCGGTTTCATGCGGATCCTCGCCCCATCGGCGATGGAGCGGTTCCCGAACGCCATCATCAACCTCCACCCTGCACTCCTCCCCTCGTTCCCCGGCGCTCGAGCTGTTGAACAGGCTCTCGAGCACGGCGTGTCGCTCACTGGCGTCACGGTCCACTTCGTGGACGAGCAGGTCGACCACGGCCCGATCATCGCCCAGGAGGCTGTCGCCGTACTCCCAGACGACGACGCTGAGACACTGCACGCCCGCATTCAGAACGTTGAGCACACGCTCCTCCCTACATGCGTTGCGGCGTTCGCGCGAGGAGATCTCGTCGTGGAAGGCAGGCACGTCCGATGGAGACAGACCCCGATCGCGGCGCGCAGCCAATGACACGGATCGCAGTACAGAGGGCACTCATCTCAGTGTCAGACAAGCGCGGGCTCGTTTCGTTCGCAGCGTCACTCATCGAGCAGGGAGTCGAGATCGTGTCATCCGGTGGGACGGCGACACATCTTGAAGACGCGGGGATCCCCGTCACAAGGGTCGAGAAGGTGACCGGCGCCCCCGAGATGCTCGATGGACGTGTCAAGACTCTCCACCCGCGGATCCACGGCGCCATCCTCGCCGACCTCGGCAGGGCGGCGCATCGCAGTGAGCTCCAGGACGCCGACATCGACGCCTTCCAACTCGTGGTCGTGAACCTCTACCCGTTCGAGGAGACAGTTGCCGGCGGCGCAGACGACCGGACGGTCATTGAGAACATCGATATCGGCGGGCCGACGCTCATCCGGGCCGCAGCGAAGAATCACGAATGGGTTGCCGTCGTTGTGTCCCGGGAGCGGTACCACGAGGTGACGGCGGAGATCGAGGCCGGTGGTACCACGTTGGAGCTACGGCTTGCACTGGCGCGTGAGGCTTTCTACCGAACTGCTGAGTACGACGCCGCGATCGTCAACTGGATGCACCGTCGTGACGGACAGGAGAAACTCATGCTGCCGCTCCAGAGAGTGGCTTCGTTGCGATACGGGGAGAATCCGCATCAATCGGCCGCCCTCTACTCGACTCCTTCGTCAAAGGGCTGGTGGGTAAAGGCGAACCAGCTTCAGGGGAGGGAGATGTCGTTCAACAACTACGCAGACGCAGATGCAGCGTGGCTCCTCGTAAACGACCTTCCCGCTACATCCGTCGTGATCCTGAAGCATATGAATGCCTGTGGCGCGGCCTACGGCACCACCATGGAGGATGCCTTTCTCAAGGCGTGGGCGTGCGACCCGATCTCATCGTTCGGCGGCGTCATCGCGCTGAACGGTGAGCTTGATCTTTCGACCGCGAGAGCAATCACCCAGTATTTTGTCGAGATCGTCATCGCTCCGTCGGCTACGGACGAGGCCCTGGCTGTGCTCGCCGACAAGAAGAATCTCAGGGTTTTGACCTCCCCCCCACCCTCTGATCATGATCTTGACCTGCGCACCATCGATGACGGCTTTCTGGTGCAGGTCCGAGACAGCGTCAGCTCCGACTCGTCAGATTGGGAGATCAAGACGAGAGAACCCTCCGACCAGGAACGCAGGGATCTCGAGATGGCGTGGGTAGTTGCGGGGCACACCAAATCGAACGCGATCGTCATCGTCAAAGACGGCGCCGCTGTCGGCGTCGGCGCAGGAGACCAGTCGCGTGTCGGCGCAGCCACTCGAGCGCTCGCGAGGGCGGGCGACAGGGCACACGGAGCTGTGTGCGCTTCAGATGCGTTCTTCCCATTTCGTGACGGCCCGGACGCGCTCGCCGCGGCGGGAATCACCGCGATCGTTGAGCCCGGAGGCTCGATACGAGACGACGTCGTTGTTGCGTCTGCGAGAGAGCGTGATGTAGCGTTGCTGTTCACCGGCGAGAGGCATTTCAGACATTGAGCGCACAAATCATCTCAGGTACGGCCGTTGCCGCCGTCGTCAAAAATCGCATAAGGGACGAGGTCGCGGTACTCGCTGCCGAGGGGCGCTCGGTCGGCCTTGCGACGCTGCTCGTAGGGGAGGACCCGGCGAGCCACATGTATGTGCGGTACAAGCACAAGGACGCTCACTCCGTGGGAATCAAGTCAATCGATGTGAAGCTCCCCACCTCCGTGAGCCAGTCCGAGGTGCTCGCTGCGGTGGATGAGCTCAATGCCAGGGACGACGTCACGGGCATCATTGTGCAGCTTCCGCTCCCTGGCGGACTCGACGGGGAAGCCGCTGTGGAGCGAGTGCTCCCGTCGAAGGACGCCGACGGGCTTCACCCGTTCAACCTGGGCAGGCTCCTCATCGGCCAACCCGGGCCGCTACCTGCGACGCCGTCAGGGATCATGACGATGCTTGACCATTATGACGTCGAGATCGCGGGGAGGATCGCTGTCGTCGTGGGCCGGTCCTTTCTGGTCGGTCGTCCCATGGCGCTGATGCTCGGCGCCAAGGGGAGGGACGCGACCGTGATCCAGGCCCACTCTCGCACACCGGACCTCCCGGCCGTCTGTCGCCAGGCAGACATCCTTGTCGCGGCCGTCGGTCGGCCGATGATGTTCGACGCGCAGTACGTGAAACCTGGTGCGGTCGTCATTGACGTCGGCACGAACAGGACCGACGATGGTCTTGTCGGCGACGTAGCATTCGACGAGGTCTCCCACGTGGCATCTGCCATCTCTCCCGTGCCTGGGGGGGTGGGGCCGATGACAAGAGCGTCGCTTCTCACCAACACGGTGCGACTCGCTTCCTCTGCTTAGCTCTCGAGGCACACGAGCAGGACTTTACGAACACGGAGAATCTTGATGGCCGAAGCAATCACCAGGACCGAGGACGGTCTCGACGTACCCCGGAATCCAGTCATCCCGTTCATTGAAGGCGACGGGATTGGTCCCGACATCTGGGCAGCCGCCCGGAACGTCTTTGACACGGCGGTAGAGAAGGCCTACGGAGGTGAGCGCAAGATCGAGTGGCTCGAGGTGCTCGCGGGGGAGAAGGCGTTCAACGAGATGGGTGAGTGGCTCCCCGACGTGACGGTCGACACCTTCCGCAAGTATCTCGTTGGGATAAAGGGTCCGCTCACTACTCCTGTCGGAGGCGGCATCCGCAGTCTCAACGTGGCGCTGCGCCAGGTCCTCGACCTGTACGTCTGCCTTCGGCCGGTCCGCTGGTACCAGGGTGTGCCTTCACCGGTGAAGAACCCTGCTGCGGTCGACATGGTGATCTTTCGCGAGAACACCGAGGACGTGTATGCGGGCAAGGAGCTCAAAGCCGGTTCTGAGGATGCAGCGAAGCTGCTCGCCTTCCTCGATGCAGAGTTCGGGTGGGAGATTCGAAAAGACTCCGGTCTCGGGATAAAGCCGATCTCGGAGACCGGATCGAAGCGGCTCATCCGGGCGGCCATCAAGTACGCCCTTGAGCACGACCGTGCTTCGGTGACCCTCATCCACAAGGGGAACATCATGAAGTACACGGAGGGCGCGTTCCGAGAGTGGGGGTACGAACTCGTCAAGGAGGAGTTCTCCGACGTCGCCGTCAGCTGGGAAGACTGCAACGGTGATCCGGGGGAGAGACTGCTCGTCCAGGACGTCATAGCGGACGCGTTCTTTCAGCAGATCCTCACCCGGACTGCCGACTACGACGTGATCGCGACGATGAATCTCAACGGTGACTACCTCTCTGACGCCCTGGCTGCACAGGTCGGTGGGATCGGGATAGCGCCTGGTGGAAACATCAACTACGAGACTGGCTACGCCGTCTTCGAGGCGACCCACGGTACGGCACCTAAGTACGCGGGCATGGACAAGGTGAACCCTGGTTCCGTGATCCTGTCGGGCGAGATGATGTTCCGGTACCTCGGATGGGACGAGGCAGCCGACCTCATCATCAAAGGTATAGAGGCTGCGATCGGCGAAAAGATCGTTACCTACGACTTTGCCAGGCTGATGGACGATGCGACCGAGGTCGCGTGCTCAGCATTCGGTCAAGCGGTCTGCGACCGGATGTAGCGCTTACCGCGTTCTGCGGGCACGAGAGAGCGCTGTGAGGCGTCTGCTCAAGCCCCTGACACGCGAGGGAGCCAGATTTCGGGTGTCAGGGCCAGCGTTATCCTCGGCATGAAAGCTTCCGTTTACAAGGAGAGCCCATGAGCAAGGTAACCGTCGTAGGCGCTGGCAAGTACGGCTCCACCACCGTCCAACGGATCGCTGAATGGGACATCGTCGATGAGGTCGTGATGACTGACATCGTCGAGGGTCTCCCGCAGGGCCTCGCACTCGACATGAACCAGTCCCGGCCACTTCTGGGCTATCGCACGAAGGTGGTTGGTACCAACGACTACGCAGACACGGCAGGTTCCGACGTCGTCGTCATCACAGCCGGCCTCCCACGCAAGCCCGGTATGAGCCGCATGGACCTGCTCGGCGTGAACGCCAAGATCGTCAAGGCAGTCACACAGGAGATCATTCGGTACTCACCTGATGCAGTGATCATCGTTGTGACGAATCCCCTCGACCAGATGACAACGCTTGCTGCAGAGGTGTCCGGTCTCCCACGGAACAGGGTCCTCGGCCAGGCAGGCATGCTCGACAGTGCTCGTTTCGCCCACTTCATCGCCGACGCAGCAGACGTTGACATTCTTGACGTGCAGGCGGTGACCCTCGGGTCGCATGGCGAGACGATGGTGCCGGTGCCTTCGCTCTGCAAGGTGGGCGATGTGCCTCTCGCTGAAGCGCTCGATCCGGAGAAGATCGAGGAGATCGTCGATCGTACCCGGAACGGTGGCGCCGAGATCGTTGCCTACCTCAAGACAGGATCTGCGTATTACACGCCATCGGCTGCAGCAGCGCTGATGGTCAAGGCCATCGTTGAGGATTCGGGCCAGGAGATGCCCGTTTGCGCCTGGATGGAGGGTCAGTACGGTATTGACGGTGTCTATCTCGGCGTTCTCGCCAAGCTCGGTAAGAACGGGGTCGGCGAAGTCTCTGAGGTAGAGCTCACCGCCACAGAGAGGTCAGCTCTTGAAGACGCGGCCGTTGCTGTGGCAGAGAAGGTCGCCGACCTTGAACAGATCGCCTACTGACGGTAAGTCACCAGTGAACACGAGAGGGGCCCCGGTATCACCGGGGCCCCTCTCGTGTTCACTAAAGATCAGTCCTAGCCGGAAGCGAATTGGTCCTGCTCTCTGGCGTAGGCCTCTGCGGCTTCCTGGATCTCCCGCGCAGACTCCTCGGCCGCTTCACGCTGCTTCTTCGCACGGGCGATCGCGGCGACGACGTCACGCCTCCTCGCCCACAGGCCGACGGAGCCGACGAAGAAGACGAAGGTCCCGAATCCTGCAAGCCACCATCCTCCTGCTATCTGAGTGTCCTTGTACTGCACGGCAACGTCGAAGATGCCGTCGCTCTGGTCCGTCCGCAGCTGGATGGCGATGAGCGACTCGCGAATCGCGCCGGCGGAGAAGGTCACGACCGCCCAGGCAGAGACAGAGGAGAGGATCAGCATACGGTTCGCGCTCATGTCCATCGGCTTGATCGTGATCACGAGAGCACCGAGCGAGGAGGAGACGATGAACGTCACCAGCCACGTCGGGACGGTGATGGACTCTCCGACGATGGTCGCTCCGAGTAAGACGAAGATCCCGAAGAAGAGAGGGATGAACGTCAGAAGTGCCCTGCTGAACCACTTCACGGTGTCGCCGAGGCTGCTTCGAAGAGCAAGGGAGAGCGAAATCGCAAGAAAGAGTGAGAGAGCGATGCCTGAGGCATCGCCCAATGCGAACGTCGATGTGTCTCTACCAAAGGTGGCGGTGAACCCGGTGGCCGCTATGACGACATAGCCCACAATGAGAGCAGAATTTCGTGGTTTCAGGGCACGCTCGACGGATGTGAGCAACCCCGCGACGAGAAGCAGGATGCCGAGAACAACGATGATCTGGCCGTGAATCGTCTCGTGGCCACGCATCGCCCAGGGCTGGATGAGGAAGGTGTAGGTCGAGTCTATGCGCGCGTACTCCCAGGTGACCGATGAGATCATGAGTACAGGCCCGAGCGCGAGCGCGATCTTTGTCCAGTTTTTCTTCACGTGATGCCTCCGGTTCCGTCAGGTACTTTACCCAATTCATGTTCGTGCGGTAGTCCGAAGACCTCTATGGTTGCTGATGTAACCCACGCTGGGTAGAGTTACACCCATGTTATTCGATCCACGAACGTCGTGGGCAGAGGAGGGTCACAATGAACAAGGGCGAACTGATCGAAGCTGTAGCTCGCAACACAGGCGAGTCGAAAGCTCTGGCTGAGAAGCTGATCAACGAGACGCTCGATACGATCGTTGATGGCGTAGTCGCATCCGGCAGAGTGCAGATCACCGGCTTCGGTACGTTTGAAGCACGCGATCGCGCTGCGCGTACGGCACGCAATCCACAGACGGGTGCACCGATCCATGTCCCGGCAACCCGGGTTCCAGCGTTCAAGGCCGGCAAGAGCTTCAAGGACGCTGTGAAGCCTGGCTGAGTCTCGATCAATTGAATGAAGCGAGTGAGGGGCACCCGCCGGGTGCCCCTCACTCGCTTCCTGTCTAATACTGGATATCGAGTCCGGAGAGGACCCGCGCGTACTCGTTGAGGACACCCTGGTGCATCATGATCTTGGCCATGTCTCCCCCGACCTTGATCTTGCCTGTCATGAAGGCCATCTGGACGTTGAGCTCGCCCTTCGAGATCGCCTGCGACGTCTCATAGTCTGACGCCACCGTCACGTCGGCGCCCTCAAGGGGGCCGAGCTTGGTCTCTGCGAGTCCGTCTGCGACCTTGAGGTAGTAGGTCACGTCTCCCTGGGGAGCTCCTGAGACGTCGAATTGCACGGCCAGTTTGACGTTCGCCATAGCGCTCTGAAACCCCGGATCAGAGTTGAGCTCTTCACTGGCGGCGGTGAATTGGTCTTCGCTGAGGAACTTAGCCACGGGCGATCCTTTCGATGGACTGTTGTCGGAGGGGAGTGTACCGGCTCGACCAATCTGGGATGGTGCTACTGGCCGATTCTGACGAAGTTTTTGAACTGTGCCTTGATGAAGTCGCGGTTCATCATGGCGATGAAGTCGATCGAGATGTTCTTCGGGCATGCCGTCTCGCATTCACCGTGGTTCGTGCACGAGCCGAAGTACTCCTCCATCGTCTCGACCATCGCCACAACGCGGCTCCAGCGCTCGGGCTGGCCCTGGGGGAGGAGACTGAGGTGGCTGATCTTGGCAGCAGCGAACAAGTTTGCGGCGCTGTTCGGACATGCAGCGACGCACGCTGCACAACCGATGCACGAAGCTGCGTCCATGGATGCCTCTGCGGCTTCCTTAGGGATCGCGATGATGTTCGCGTCGGGCGCCGCTCCCGTGTTCACCGATATGTAGCCGCCCGCCTCGATGATGCGGTCGAACGCTGTCCTGTCGACGACGAGATCCCGTATGACGGGGAGTGCAGTCGCCCGCCACGGCTCGATCGTGATCGAGTCGCCGTCGGAGAACTTCCGCATGTGCAGCTGGCAGGTCGCGGTGCCGTCCTGAGGCCCGTGCGGGTTCCCGTTGATCATGACTCCGCACATGCCACAGATGCCCTCGCGGCAGTCGTGGTCGAACGCGATCGGTTCCTCGCCCTCACTGTTGAGACGTTCATTGAGCTCATCGAGCATCTCGAGGAACGATGCTTCAGGGCTGACGTTGCGGGCTTCGTAAGTTTTGAACCCACCGGGTGCGTCGGGGCTTGCCTGCCGCCAGATCTTGAGTGACAGGTTCATTACTTGTAGCTCCTCTGAGAGAGCGGGACGTACTCAAACTTGAGCGGTTCCTTGTGGAGCGTCTGTGGCCAGTTCTCGCCCTTCCACTCCCACGCCGCCACGTAGGCGTAGTTCTCGTCATCTCGCCTGGCTTCGCCGTCCTCGGTCTGGTGTTCCAGCCGGAAGTGGCCGCCACACGACTCCTCACGGTTGAGAGCGTCAACGGCCATCAGCTCAGCGATCTCAAGGAAGTCAGCGACCCTGCCGGCGCGCTCAAGCGATTGGTTCAGCGAGTCGGAGGTGCCCAGTATCTTGAGATCCCTCCAGAATTCCTCCCTGACAGCCTTGATTTCCTGGACGGCTCTCTGGAGGCCTTCGCGGTCCCTAGCGAGGCCGACGTGTTCGATCATGATCTTGCCGAGCTCTCGATGGAAATCATCCACGGACCTCTGGCCATCAATCGCTAAGAACCGTTCGGTACGGGTGTTCACCTCGTCGACGACTTCGCTGAAGACCGGATCGTCTGTGGAGACCGGATCGGTGTTCAACCAGTCCGAGAGGTACTCGCCGATCGTGTACGGAATCACGAAGTAGCCGTCAGCGAGACCCTGCATGAGCGCGGATGCTCCAAGCCGGTTCGCGCCGTGGTCGGAGAAATTTGCTTCCCCAAGAGCGTAGAGGCCCGGCACCGTGGTCATCAGGTTGTAGTCGACCCACAGGCCGCCCATCGTGTAATGAGGCGCCGGATAGATGCGCATCGGAACCGTGTACGGGTCTTCATCCGTGATGCGTTCGTACATCTCGAAGAGGTTCCCATAACGCTCCTCGATCCGCGCCTTGCCGAGCCGGTCGATGGCGCTGCTGAAGTCGAGGTACACGCCGTTCTTGAGCGGTCCCACACCCTTGTTCTCATCGAGCATCCTCATCGCCGATCTCGACGCGACATCGCGCGGCACCAGATTCCCGAAGGCCGGGTACTGCCGTTCGAGGTAATAGTCCCGTTCATCTTCGGGGATGTCGTTCGGGGCGCGGTCATCATCGGCTCGCAGCGGCACCCAGATGCGTCCGTCGTTGCGCAGCGACTCTGACATGAGCGTCAGTTTCGACTGAAAGTCATCCGAGGCGGGGATGCACGTCGGGTGGATCTGCGTGAAGCAAGGATTCGCGAAGTATGCACCTCTGCGATGTGCTCTCCACGCGGCCGTGGCGTTGCAGGCCATGGCGTTCGTGGACAAGAAATACACGTTCGAGTAGCCACCCGTTGCAAGCACGACCGCGTGGGCGGAGTGGGGAGTGATCTCTCCGGTGATGAGGTCACGGATCACCACTCCAACAGCTCTGCCGTCCTTCATGACGACATCGAGCATCTCCGCCCGGCTGTGGAACTTCACCGTGCCAGCTTCGATCTGGCGGGCGAGGGCCTGGTATGCACCGAGTAGGAGCTGCTGGCCGGTCTGTCCTCTGGAGTAGAACGTTCTCGACACTTGCGCCCCGCCAAAGGAACGGTTGTCGAGAAGGCCGCCGTACTCGCGGGCGAACGGGACACCCTGAGCGGTCGCCTGATCGATGATCTCGTTCGATACCTGGGCGAGGCGGTACACGTTGGACTCGCGCGACCGGAAGTCGCCGCCCTTCACCGTGTCGTAGAAGAGCCGGAAGATCGAGTCGCCGTCGTTCGGGTAGTTTTTCGCCGCGTTGATTCCGCCCTGGGCCGAGATCGAGTGAGCCCGACGAGCAGAGTCGTGGAAGGTGAACACGTCAACCTCGTAGCCGAGTTCACCGAGGGTCGCCGCGGCCGAAGCGCCGGCGAGGCCCGTGCCGATGATGATGATCTTGTACTTCCGCTTGTTCGCCGGGTTGACGAGTCTTGTCTTGAACTTGTGGGTGTCCCAGTGATCCTTGATCGGGCCTTCCGGGATTCTTGCTTGGAGAGTGGTGTTCGTTTCAGTCAAAATCGTGCCTTCCGATCAGGAGACCCAGCCGGTCCAGATGGCCAGAGGGATCGAGAGGTTGCCGAGGAGAATGAACGCTGCGAACGAGACAGCGAAGTACCGACGGAGCGAGTTGTACTTCGGGTTCACCGTCCCGATACTTTGAAACAGGCTCCATGCGCCGTGGTAGATGTGGAAGGCGAGAGCGACGTTCGCCGCCATGTAGAAGAGCGCCACGATGGGTCGCGACAGGCTCGCCACCATGTTGTCGTGGACGGCTCCGTACACGAAGTCAGGGTTTGCATATCCGAGGGTGAGATCCGCGACGTGGAAGAGGACGAAGAGCAGGACGATCGTCCCGCTCATCCTCATCGTGCGACTTGCGTAATTCGCTGCGGCGTAGTGGCGGGTCGCGTCGTAGCGACCCTTGCCGCGTGCGGCGAGGTTACGTCGTGTGAGCGCCACAGCCGATCCGATGTGGATGATGAACATCAGAGACAAGCCGATTCTGAAGAGGAGGAGGACCGAACCCTTCGGGACGAGGTGCCCTCCGAGCGTCCGCAGCGCTTCGGAGTAGAGGTCGATCTCGTACGCACCCGTGACGGGATCCACACCGAAGAAGATCTTGAGATTCCCGATGAGATGCGCGACGAGGTAGAGGAGCAACCCAATACCTGTGAGAGCCATCAGCCATTTGAGACCGATCGAGGAGGAGAAGAATCCTCCAAGCCACGCTCGCCAGCCATAGCGATCGTGTACATGTGCTCGTTTCGTGGTGGTCACCGAACCATCCTTGGTCGAACGTGATCCTGATTATCGCCTCATTCGTGTTCTTGTCTGGTATCGGCGTCCTTGGCGCGCAAGACGCATCCTGGAGGTCGATCTCTGTTCAGGTCCTTGACATTCTGATCAGATCGCGCGAAGGCAGCTTGACAGGCGCGCGCACCCTTAGTTGAATGACAGCAATGTAATTACATCGTTGTAGGAGATCGCGTGATCGCAGACCTCATAGAGGCTCTTCAGGCCGAAGGTATCGACATGGCGTGGCAGGATTTTGCCGGGTGTCGTGGAGTGGATCCTGACCTGTTCTTCCCCGAACGCGGGGCGTCGACTCGTGCCGCAAAAACAATCTGTCGTGAGTGTGCCGTACGGTCCGAGTGCCTCGAGTTCGCAATCGTGTCGAGTGAGAAGTTCGGAATCTGGGGGGCGTTGTCGGAGAGGGAGCGTCGCAAGATCCGTAAGGAGCGGCAGATCGCTGCCCGTCGACGACGAGCAAGTTGATCCGGCAAGCTTCCGGCGGCAGATATCACCTGTGATCTGAAACCTGTCTTAGAATCACCTGAGAGACACAACTAATAAGGAGACTGAGTTGCCGGTCGTCTTCACGACTCTCATTGTCATCGTCGCTATCGTCGTCATCGTCGCCTTCATCGTGTATGCGGTGCGCTCCTCTCGAAGGAAGGTTGAACGAACCGCCGATACTTCGCCCGTCTCAACACGGCCCACGCCGACCGTCTCTGAATTTCATGTCAGTGGCGATACTGCTTCAACGGTGTTCGCCGTCCCTCTCGGTGATGCAGAGCCGGGACAACACCTCATCGACCTTCTCTCCGCATCTGCCGTTGAGTACGTGCGTCAGAAGACGGCGGACGGCCTTCCTCTCGACGGTGTCAGACGCATCGAGGTCTCCGCGATGCGCGGAGATGTAGATGAGAAGCTCTGCACCGTGGATCTGCCTGAACCTGGTGTGCTCCCTGAAGTGGACGAGAAGATACTCGTTGAGCTGACGGGTGATCCGATCGCTGCTGTCCAGGATGTGGTAGCCGACACCTCAGTCTCGACGCGGGCCACGGGAGCATCCACGCTCGAGACAGTCGGCGAGTTCATCAGTCTCTCAGGACCGACAGAGGCTCATCTGCGGTCTATCGGTGTCGACACGGACGCGATGAACCTTGAAGATCTCGTGCTCGGCCTCCTGCGAGTGAGCGGATATGAGGTTCATGTCGGGCGCTCTGGTGTGTCGGGTACGCCGGGCGGGTCCGCGGAGGTGTACAACCTCACCCGTAGCGGGCAGTCAACATTGCTTATGATCTTTGGCCACGACGAGGGCTCGCATCCCGAGCTCGCGGATTCGGTGCTCGCGGGATTCGCGGTTGCGGTGGCGCAGTCGAATCCCGACCAGGCGATCCTCGTGACGGACAAGTACAGCCCCTACTCAATGTACGAGCGCGAGAAGCGCGACAAGCGTCTCGTGTTCATCACCAGAGAGCGTCTCCAAGCATTCGTGGACTCCTTCGGGCTCACATAGCCGTCGCAGTTGGACACAGCAGGTAGACTGCTCACAGGATTTGAGACCGCGATTCTTAGAATTTACTATTCTTAGGAAAGGAAACCGCGATGCTTGCTTTCATCCAGAACATCCGCGGAACCGAGCTGATCATCATCCTCGTCGTGTTGGTGCTGCTGTTTGGGGCCGCGAAGCTCCCACAGCTCGCCCGCTCCCTCGGTGCGTCAGCCAAGGAGTTCAGGAAGGGTATCGACGAGGGAGTCGCTGAGGAGGAGAACGAGACCAAGGACTCCTCCGTCTAGGCAGGTCCTCGGAACTTGCATCCCGTTCCGGGCGTTAGAACGAACGAGATGGGGATCATGACCGACAGTCCAGTGTTGACGTGGGAAGATGTTGCGCACCGGTACGGTCGCAAGATCTACACGTTCGCGTATCGCCTCACCGGCAATCCAGACGATGCAGCAGATCTCGTACAGGACGTGTTTCTCCGCGTGAGAAAGGGGCTCGCGTCGTACACTCCTGGATCGTTCGACGGGTGGCTGTGGCGGATCACCCGAAACGCGTTCCTCGACGGCGTACGCAAGCAGCAGCGACGCCCGACGTCGCTGCTCCCCGAAGGAGACCACTCTCTGCTCGGTGCGTCGCCTTCACCTGACGAGGTACTTGCTGCCGTACGGCTCTCGGATGATGTGCAGGCAGCGCTTCTGAAGCTCCCTTATGACTTCAGGGAAGCCGTCGTGCTGTGTGATGTCGTGGGTCTCACCTACACCGAGATCGCCGACGCGACGGAGGTGCCGGTCGGTACGGTGCGTTCGAGGATTCACCGGGGTCGCTCGATGCTGAGAGGATTGTTGACATGGCCGGTGTGACGCCTGTGAGCGAACATCTGTCGATGCTGCTCTCCTGCTACCTCGACGGTGCACTGACATCCGACGAGCTCGATGAGGTAGTCGAAGCTCTTGAGAGCGACCAGAGTGCTGTCGCCGCGTTCCGGAGGTTGAAAGAGGCACGCAGCGCCATCCAGACCCTGCCGATTCTCGACGCACCGCTCCATCTCCTTCCCAGCGCACATCCGGGTGAGGAGCTCTCCGCGTATCTGGATGGTGAGCTCTCCACGATGGAGACGCCTGTGATCACGGCCCATATCAAGACTTGCACCGAGTGCCGCCACGAACTCGGCGAGCTCGATCGCGGCCGCACCGCCGTGCGCGCACTTCCGGGGCTTGAATCACCGGCGTTTCTAGATCTTCGCAGGGAGGAGCAGAGAGAGCAGAGAGAGCAGAGGCGCGGTCTCCGGGCTGCAATCGCCGTCGTAGCTAGCGTTGCTGCCGTGACCCTCGCGTTCAGTTTCGGAGACGTCACCGGTGAAGCTGAGCCAGCGACCTCGGTGAGCATCTCGGAACTGCAGTCACGCCACACAGCGATCGCGTCGATCCCCTCAAGCGGTACCGCTGTGCAGATCTCGACTACGCCGTGACTGCT
>JASJXX010000047.1 GCA_030123765.1 Actinomycetota bacterium
AGGGGGACAGGGACATCGCTGTAGGGTGCTCTCCCATGCGTCGCATCTCTGTCGTTGGAAGTTCGGGGTCCGGTAAGACCACCGCAGCGCGCGCTATCGCTGGCAAGCTCGGCTACCCCTGTCTCGAGCTCGACAGTGTCTACCACCTGCCCGACTGGACACCTCTCCCTGACGTGGAGTTCCTCGAAGCGGTGGGGGAGTTCGCTGCCCGAGATCGCTGGGTCATCGATGGCAATTACACGTCGGTTGGCGTCCTCGACCTCGTCTGGAAACACGCCGACACGGTCGTGTGGATTGACGTGCCGAAACGTACGGCTATGCGACAGGTGATCTGGCGTGCCGTCACCCGAGCTACTACGGGTGAGGAGTTGTGGAACAGTAATCGCGAGCGGTGGCGCAACCTCTTTAAGTGGAGGCCGGAGGAGAACATCGTGAGATGGACGTGGACTCGCTTTGATCACGTGCGCGAAAAGTACGAGAAGCGGATGAGCGATCCCGCGTGGGGCGATCTGGACTACATCCGGCTGAAATCGCGTTCCGAGATTAGTGACTTCGTTGCCAGTCTTCAGGGGACGCGCGGGTAGGGCGTTAGATCCACGTCTCGAGCTGGACGCCGAGTCCGCGAGCGATGCGGTTCACGTACGCGAAGTATGCGGCGACAGCACAGATGTCGTGTATGTCCCGATCGCTGAAGCCAACATCACGGAGTGCTTCCACGTCGGATTCGCGCATCTCGCCCGGCGCTCCCGTCAGCTTCTCGGCGTACGAGAGCATCGCTAGCCGCTGCTCGCTCAGAGCCGCAGTTCGCCAATCACGGTCGATCGCCTCAAGCAGATCGTCATCCCTCAAGAGTCGCCGCAGACCGCGGCGGTGATGGGTCACTCAGTAGTGGCACTCGTTGATCTGGCTCACGACGAGAGCGATCAGTTCCCGCTCCACCTTGCGTAGCGTCTTTGTCCCGGCCATCGCCGCCCGGTACACCCCGACGTGGCCTTCCATTCCTGAGGGATCGAGGGAGTGGATCTGCATGATGTTGTCGACCCGACCGTAAGAACGATCAAGGACCTCGCTGTACATCTCCGCGAGAGAACCCTCCCACTCGTCCTCCCGCAGTGTCTCGATCCAGGCCACGGGGGACTACTCGCTCCCCGGGTGGCCAACCTCGAGGTGGACGGGCCGTGCAGCTGCACTCTCGAGAAGGCCCTGGACGATGCCGTGGTCGATGCGGCCGACGATCTCTGGCTGCGTCTCACCCGTCGTGCACAACGGGCAGAGCTGAGCGACGATCCGATGTTCTTCCGGGACTGTGGAGGCACCCAGTCCCTTCCCCATCATTGCTTGCGCGACGGCCATAGCGGCCTCTTCGAACCCGTCCTCGCTCGCCGATCCGATCTCCCCGGCGAGTTCGAGGCCATATTCGTGACCGACTGCCTCCGCGAACTCGAGTGCCCGCCCGTCGTCAAGCCGGTCAATTACCTTCGCCAGTAGCTCCGCAAGCCGGTCGTACTTTCTCGCTGAGTACTGGACGCTGACGGACTTCTCGGTGACCTCGTAACGCTTGGCCGGCCGCCCCGCGGTCGGCGAGGTGATCTGACGATCGGAGATGCGGATGAAGCCGTCGTTGAGGAGCTTGTCGAGGTGGTGGCGAGCGACATTCGGGTGGATCTCGAAGGCGGACGAGATCTGGTTCGCGGTCACCGGGTCGTGCGCTTCGCGCACCATCACGTAGATACCGCGGCGTGTCGTGTCTCCGAGCGCCCCGGCAATCGTCTCAATCTGCTCGTCGAATGTCCTGGAAGGCATGATCTCTCCTGACACCGCCATGATACGGTCTCCGTCACGCGTTGTCCGTCGGTCGTTGACGGCGAGTTGTAGTTTCTGCCTCGCTAGCCTCGTTTCCACTACGCGAATAGGAGTTCTACGTGATTGATGTTGCCGATCTACGCAGCGCGATCGAGCGGGTTCAGGACCCCGAGATTCAAAAGAGCATCGGTGAACTCGGCATGGTGCGTGACCTCACTGTCTCGCGGGGGGATGTCGATGTCGTCGTCGCCCTCGTCCTGGCTCCCTACCCTTCACAGGACACGCTCGCTAATGATATCGAGTCCGCCGCGGGTGATGTGGAGGGCGTCACCGCCGTCAGCGTGACCTTCACCGTGATGACGGACGACGAGCGCTCGGAGCTCGCCACGAAGCTGCGTGGCTCGGGTGGTGAGGACCGTGAGATCCTCCTCGCGAAGCCGGGCTCCAAGACCAGGATCATCGGGATCTCGTCGGGTAAGGGTGGCGTCGGCAAGTCCTCTGTCACTACGAACCTCAGTGTTGCTCTCGCCAAGCGGGGCCTCTCTGTCGGCATCATCGACGCGGATGTGTGGGGCTTCTCGATCCCCAAGATGATGGGTATCGACCGGGCGCCGATGGTGCTCGAGGATCTACTGATCCCTCCTAGAGCCTATGGGGTGTCGGTCATCTCCATGGACTTCTTCGTGCAGTCAGACCAGGCAGTGGTGTGGCGAGGGCCGATGCTTCACAAGGCACTTGAACAGTTCCTCGTCGACGTGCTGTGGGGGGACCTCGACTATCTCCTCATCGACATGCCGCCGGGCACTGGTGACGTCGCGATATCGATCAGCCAGTACCTGCCGAAGTCCGAGATCATTGTCGTGACGACACCCCAGGTGGCCGCTCAGCGAGTGGCGGTGCGGGCCGGCCTCATGGCCCGAAAGGTCAACCAGGACGTCATCGGTGTGATCGAGAACATGTCGTGGTTCACGGGCGACGATGGCCAGCGTTACGAGATCTTCGGATCAGGCGGCGGTGAGGTGCTCGCTGAGAAACTTGACGTCCCGTTCCTCGGGAAGATCCCGCTCGTCCCCGCGTTGCGCGAAGGCGCGGACGTCGGGGAGCCGGTCTTCGTCGTTGAACCGGACGGGGAAGCAGCCCGAGCATTCGTCGAGCTTGCGACGCACCTTGTGGAGACAGGACCCAGGCTGAGGACCCACCCTGAGCTCGTGATCGCGTAGCAGTAGCATTGCGCTTGACCAAGGGAGTGAGATGAGTGACACGCACATCGTTCGCATCGGCGTGAGATCGGCCAGGGAGCTCGAACTCGAGGTTGATGACCCTGAATCCGTGAGCGACGCCTTCGAGAAGGCTCTGTCAGATGGGGACACCGTGTTGTGGATCACGGACGTGCGCGGCCACCGGTTCGGTGTCATCCTCGCGTCGGTCGCGTTCATCGAGATCGAACGCCCGACCGACCGTGGCGTCGGCTTCGGCAAGTAGCACGTCACAGGTCCCGTCGCCGGTGACCCGCGACACGAAAGAAGGATCCGAGACCGGATCCTTCTTTCGAATGTTCTCAGCTCGCCTGACGTCGCCGGCGCCGCTCAGCGAGCCAGCGCTTGCGGAACCGTCTGCGATCGTCTTCGGGTAGGCCGCCCCACACGCCGGCTTCCTGGTTCGTTTCGAGGGCGTAGAGCAGGCACTCCTCCTGGACGCTGCATGCTCCACAGATGGCCGTGGCCTTCTCGATCATGTCGATCGCCGGACCCGTGGTTCCGACCGGGAAAAACGTTTCCGGGTCAGAGTTACGGCAGGCAGCGAGCTCTCTCCAATCGGTGACGGTCAGCACGTCGGTGTCTCCTAGAACGTAAAAGTATGATGGACTTGTATAAGTGAATGTTTTCACAATCACCCCCCGCATGTCAAACGGTTCGCCCAATTCGGTGTTGTGTGAAGTCTACGAAGCGTTCGCTGTTCCTGCAACAATTATTCGAAATAGTCATGCGTACACTCCGTAAACCGAGCGAGGGAGCGCACAGGTGAGTATTGAACAGCAACTCCGAGACGATCTGATCACCGCGATGAAGGCACGCGACAGTGCCACATTGAACGCGGTCAGGTCCGTGCGGGCAGAGGTTGACGCGGCGAAGAGCGCCCCCGGGTTCTCAGGCGAGGTCGATGACGGCCTGTATGTGAAGACGATCGCGACTTATGTGAAGCGCATCACGAAGTCGAAGGCTGAGTACGACAACATCGGGGAGAGGGGGGCGGATCACTCCAGGAAATTGGCGTTCGAGATCGAGTACCTCACGCGGTTCCTCCCCGAGGTCCTCGACGAGGACGCGACTCGGGCTCTCGTGGAGAGGGTGATCGCCGAGATCGGGGCGGACGCTCACACACCCGTCGGGAGGGTCATCGGCGCGGTGATGCAGTCGGGCGAATCCGTCGATGGAGCGTTGGTGAACAGGCTCGTAAACGAAGCACTGGTCGACTAAGGGGCAGCCTCGCGGGGAGGGAAGCTGGCGAATTGCTGGGCGGGTGTCGGAACGAACGTATTGGTGAGCGCACAACTAAGCTATTACTGAAGTGTGTGACATGTCACGACACCGGCGGACGCCATTCGCGGTCCTGGTCAGGTTGTTGACCGTTCTGGCCTTGTCTCTCGCGGGTTGTTCGGCGCTCGGTGTCGCTGATCCGAATTCCTCGCTCGACTTCAGTCTGCGGGAACCGATACCTGAGGTCGGGTCGATTGAGCCCCAGCCGCTGCGCATCGCGGTCGCCGCGGTACTCTCGCCCGAGGGAACGATCGAGAGTTACGCCGAGCTTGCGAAATATCTCGGGGAGCAGCTTGGCCGGCCCGCTCAACTCGTGCAGCGGCGGACCTACGCCGAAGTGAACGCACTCATCGCAGCCAATGAGGTCGATATAGCGTTTGTCTGTACGAGCGCGTACGTTGTGGGCCACGACCAGTCGATCATGGATCTCCTCGTCATTCCGGTGATCGGAGGCGAAACGGTGTACCGGTCTACCCTCATCGTGCCCGCGTCTAGTTCGGCAAGGAGCCTGGAGGACCTGAGAGGCGCGTCGTTCGCGTTCACCGATCCGATGAGTCACACAGGACGTGTCTACCCGACATATGTTCTCCTTCAGTTCGGCGAGTCGCCGGAAGATTTCTTCTCGAAGACGATTTTCACCTACAGCCACGACCGGGCGATTGAAGCTGTCGCGGCGCGGGTGGTTGATGGTGCTGCGGTGGACGATCTGGTGCTGTCCTACATGTTGAGGCGGAACCCGGACCTCGCCACCCGGATCCGCGTTCTCGAGTCATCTCCCGATTTCGGAATTCCGCCCGTGGTCGTGCCTTCGGGGACCCCCGCGGCTGTGCGTGCGGTGTTCGAAGAGCTCCTGATGGGATTGGACGACGATCCGGCAGGGCGGCGGATCCTCGTCGATCTTGGCGTCGACCGGTTCGTTCGCGGGACGGATGAGGCCTACGACGGTGTCAGGATGATGGCGAAAGAGACGGGGCTTGGATCGTGACCGAGGTCGTGACGACGGAATCACCCGAAGCACCGGACGATTCGCGCGACATCGTCGTTCGGTTCGGCGATATGATCGGAGGAGCGAAGCGCGTCGCGACCGGCTTCAGCGTTCGAACCAAGATTCTGGGAATCGTGGTGTCCCTCACGGTGGTCCTTGGACTTGGTGTCACACTCCAGGTCCGTTCGGCGATGACTTCTGTGCTGCTCACCGAACTAGAAAACCGTGGCGCCTCAGTCGCCAGTGACCTTGCAGCTAGATCAAGCGACCCGATCCTGCTCAACGACGCATTCTCGGTCTACGAGCTTCTGTCGGACACGGTCAAAAATCACCCGGATGCCGAGTACGCGTTCGTCGTCGACCCATCCGGGGCGGTGCTGGCACATACGTTCGGCGACGAGGGATTTCCTGTCGAGCTCCTCGATCCTCCGGATGGCACTATCGAGGCGGGCACGGTGCATCGACGTTTGAGTGCCGACTCGATCGTGGTCCACGATTTCGAGATCCCGATCCTCGGCGGTGCGCTCGGCGTCGTCAGGCTCGGCATGAGCGAAGACCGTCTCGCTGGTGTGGTTGACCGCATCACTACGCAGATGCTCGTGACGACGCTCTTCGTCGCACTCGTCGGCGTCGCCGCGGCGAGCTTCCTGACGTGGGCGCTCACTCGACCGATCCTCGATCTCGTCGAGACGACCCGTCGCGTCGGCGAGGGGGATCTCACCGTCAGGGCACCGCACTGGGCTAACGACGAGATCGGGTCCCTGTCGTTGGCGTTCAACCAGATGGTGGGAGACCTCGCGGAGAGCCAATCGACGATCGCAGAGACCGAAGCTGCTCGGACGCGGCTCCTTGAGAAGCTCATCACCGCCCAGGAAGAGGAACGGAAGCGGATTGCGAGGGAACTCCACGACACAGTCGGGCAGTCACTCAGCTCGATCATGGTCGGCATCGCCGTCATGGGGCGCCTCTCCGGTGAAGAGGCGGAAGCGAAGGGACGGGAACTCCGAAGCCTCGTGGGTGAGACGGTGACGCAGGTAAGGGAGATGTCGCGTGAACTCCGTCCGAGCGCCCTGGACGATCTCGGGCTGGGCGCTGCACTTGAGCGTTACGCAGAGGACTTCGCGAGTCGATACCCTGGCATCACGACAGATGTGCACGTTGAGCTATCCCAAAGGCTGCCTCCGTCGATGGAGACCGCCTTGTACCGGATCATCCAGGAGGCGATGACGAATGCCGCCCGCCATGCCAGCCCGAAGACTGTCAGCATCCTCGTCGTCCAACGCGGAGGATCCCTCCGAGCGATCATCGAAGACGACGGGTCCGGATTCGACCCGGAAGCCGTTCGGAGAAACCAGACCAGCGTGGGGATCCACGCGATGCAGGAACGAACGGAGCTTCTGGGCGGACGGTTCAATGTCGAGAGCGGTCCGGACGGGACCACGGTGTACGTCGAGGTGACATTGTGACGAAGATCCGCGTCCTGCTCGCCGATGACCACTCCGTTCTACGAGCCGGTCTGGTGGCGCTGTTGCACGCTGAGTCGGACGTCGAGGTCGTGGGCGAGGCGGGCGACGGCTTCGAATGCATCGACAAGGCGATGGAGCTCAGGCCGGACGTGATTCTCATGGACGTGAACATGCCGCGGTGCAGCGGCCTTGAGGCGCTCGCCAGGATCCATGCCGACCTGCCGGAGACGAGAGTGCTCATGCTCACGATGCACGATGACGTGGGATACCTCAGACATGTGTTGGCGTCCGGTGGGGCGGGGTACGTGTTGAAGAGCGCGGCGAGCGAGGATCTGCTCACTGCGTTGCGCACGGTTCACGACGGCGGCGTCTACATCCACCCGCACCATGCACACCTGCTTGTAGCGGATGAGCCGGACGGCGACGGAGGCCCGGAGTCTGCAGCGGCGAGCGATCTCGCGCGTCGTTACGAGTCTCTGAGCGAGCGTGAGTCCGAGGTGTTTCGGTTCGTGGCCCTGGGCCACAGCAACCGAGAGATCGCCGAGATGTCCTTCCTCAGTGTTCGAACGGTTGAGACGTACAAGGCCAGGCTCATGAAGAAGCTCGGTCTCGAGAGCCGCGCCGCTCTGGTACGTGCCGCCCTCGAACTTGACCTTCTGCACTGACGACCCTCGACGTCGAGGTGTAGGGGTTACCCCGACAAGTGAGGGGTGAGAATAGGGGAGAACCCCCTACATCGAACCGTGGTTTCCCCGCTATCGAGACAGCGCGATCTCTGGTCTCCTATGGGTGATGTTGATCAGCACACACAGATATGCCGCGAGGCAGGTCAACCCACCGGCTCTCTCCACACCCCCGACGCATCACCTGGGTGCAGCACGGGGCTTGTGGGGACGCTCGACCACGTTCCGTTCGCTCGATAGCTAGGAGATATAGGGATGCCTGAGACATTTTTGGGGATGCCAGAGATCACCCGCAGAGGCTTCGTGAAGGGTTCCGCAGTAGCTGCCGGCACTGCTGTCGTCGCGAGCACCTTCTTGTTCAAGACGCTCGACGGCGTCGCGGTGGCGGAGAGCGTTGCCGCCCAAGGAGCTGTCGAGGACTTCATCGCGACCACGTGCTGGATCGGCAAGCAGGATTGCGGGATGATTGCGCGTCGCATCGACGGGCGCGTCGTGAAGTTCGAGGGGAATCCGACGAATCCCCGAAACGTCGGAACGCTCTGTCCGAAGGGTCATGCACAGATCCAGGCCGTGTACGACCCCAACCGCGTCAAGTGGCCGCTCATTCGGACCAACGAGAAGGGTGTGACCGGTGAGTGGCGAAGGGCTTCGTGGGATGAGGCGCTCGACCTTGTTGCCGAGAAGGTCAACGAGGTTCGCGCAAGGAATCCGAAGCTGGTGCTCTGGCAGAAGGGTCGGAGCAAGGCGAAGGACTTCTATGACGATGCCTTCGTCAAGTCGATCGGGGCTACCAAGATCGGGCACGGTGCGTTCTGCTCGGATGCCGGGTACCGCGCGCTTGAGTACACCCTCGGTCCTCATGCCGTCCTGCACCCGGACTTCCGCTACTGCGACTACATGCTGTCGTGGGGTTGGAACATCACCGGCGCCGGTGGCAACAAGTTCTGCTGGTTGACCTGGCCCAGGCACATGGTCAAGGCTCGAGAACGCGGGATGAAGATCACCCACCTCGACCCGCGTCTGCGGAGTGCGGGGCCTTTCGCCGACACCTGGCTGCCCATTCGGCCGGGAACCGACCTCGCGATGGCGATGGCTCTGTGCCGTGAACTCATTGCTCACGGGTATCTGGATCGTCCGTACCTGACCACTTACACGAACGCCCCGATGCTCGTCAAGAGCGACGGCATGATTCTCAAGACCACCGTCGGTGAAGGCGAAGAAGCAGAAGAGATCGGGCTGGTATGGGACGAGGCGAGCGGAGCCGCCGTTCCGTTCGGTGACGCAGAGAGTCCCGCACTTGAGGGCGAGTTCGAGGTCGAGGGTGAGAAGGTGAAGCCCGGCTTCCAGCTCTTCATCGAGCACGTCGACGCGTACACGCCCGAGTTCGCCGCCGAGATCACCGGCCTGACGGCCGATCAGATCCGCCGCGTCGCGGACGAATTCGGATCACATGCCAAGATTGGTGCAACGATCGTGGTCGACGGCGTCGAGGTTCCGTATCGCCCTGTCGGGATCATGGCGTACCACATGACGCAGCAGGATCTCGGATTCCAGACCGCGCGGGCGATCACGATGGTCCCGATGCTTGTCGGCGCTGTCGGTGCTGCGGGTGGCCAGATGGTCGACTTCACGTGGAAGATCCACAAGAACTACGCGAAGTTCGAGAAGATCAAGGTCGAGGATCCCCCATACGACTTCCAGCTCAAGAACAGCAAGTACTTCCCTATCAACACGGGGCACCCGGGGATCGTGGCGCAGACGATGATCGACCCCGATCGCTGGGGTGTCGAGGAGATTCCTGAGGTGGCGATCCTGCACATGGTGAACCCCCTCGCCTCGTTCCCTTCGCGTCCCGAGTATCTCAAGTCCTACATGAAGTTCAAGTTCGTCGTCGATATCAATCCCTGGTTGTCCGAGACGGCCGACTACTTCGCGGACGTGGTACTCCCTGCGGCAACGATCGAGAAGTACGAGGGCCCGACTTCGGCAACCGACCAGTACATCGACGCCGTCACCATGCGGATCCCTCCGATGGAGCCGATGTTCGAGTCCCGGGGTGAGATCGACATCTACATGGATCTCACCGAGCGGATGGGGGTCCTGTATGGCGAGGGCGGGTACCTGTCGATCGTGAACAAGGAGCTGAAGCTGACAGGCACGGAGTTTGAGCTTCCGCTCGACCAGAAGCCTGAGGTTCGCCACATCTTCGATCAGTGGGCCAAGGGCCAGGGTATCGAGGAGGGCGTGGCGTACTTCGAGGACCCGAACCACGGTGTCTACATCAAGGGCCCGATGAAGCCAGCGGAGATATACGGGTACGTCACGGAGGTGCCGTTCGGCGGGGTCATCCACCGGTTGTACGGAGAGAGCCTGCTCGATGCACAGCGTCAGATGATCGAGAAGGGTGCAGAGAAGATCTATTGGCAGGACTACACGGCTTTCCCGACCTGGCGTCCCCAGACGATGGACTCTTCGCCGAGCGAGTACGAGTTCGTACTGCTCAGCTATCACCAGATCGAGCACAAGCAGACCCGGACCAGTTTCATCCCGATGCTCGCCGAGCTCGCGCCCGGTGCGCCGCTCGATATGAACCCCGCGTCCGCAGCGCGACTCGGGCTCAGAGAGGGCGACACGGTGACCGTCGAATCGCACAACGCGATCACAGGCGAGACCCGTCGGCTCACGACGTCGCTGACGCTGATCGAGTCGATCCGGCCGGACACCGTTGCGATGCCGCACCATTTCGGTATGTGGACCCATCCCCAGAACGAGGGCCAGGGTCCCTCGGCGAACGAGATCTACTTCACCGGTGAGGGGTACACGAGCAGCACTGCGGATCAGACGTTCCACGTGAAAGTCAAAGTCACCAAGGGAGGTGATGCCTGATGACCAGGTACGCAATGGCCGTCGATCTCGACTTGTGCCAGGGGTGCCGTGGCTGCATGGTCGCCTGCAAGGTTGAGAACAACACGGTCGAAGGCAACTTCTGGATGTACGTCTTCCGCTTTGAGGCCGGCACCTATCCGGACACGAAAATAACATTCCTGCCGAGGCCATGTCAGCATTGTGACAACGCACCGTGTGTCAAGGTCTGCCCGGTAGGAGCCCGCTTCAAGCGCGAGGATGGGCTGGTGCTCACGGACGCCGACCGGTGCATCGGTTGCCGCTACTGCGAGCTTGCGTGCCCGTACGGTGTCAACTACTTCAACTGGCAGAAGCCGGAGAAGGCGCAGTACGCGATCGTCGACTGGCGTGACGAAAGCATCGAGAGTGTCACCGGCGGGCTGATCCCGCCGTACAAGAACCCGGATCTTGACGAGTTGTGGGGTGACGAGCAGCGCCGAACCGCAGGCGGCGGACACGCCAAGGGTGTCATGGAGAAATGCACTTTCTGTGTCCACAGGGTCGAGAAGGGTCTTGAGCCGGCGTGCGTGGATAGCTGTCCGACCAACGCTCTGGTGTTCGGAGATCTCGATGACCCGGACACCCCCATGAGCAGGTACCTGCGAGAGAATCGGACATGGCAGCTCCTTGAAGAGGCGGGCACTCGACCGAGGGTCTACTACGTGGGTGGCACACCTCCGACGAGGCACCAGACGGAGATCGAACGACCGAAAGCGACGGTGTGACATGGTGGACGACATGAAGGTTGAGAAGTCGCTCCCCCAGGGTGTCGGAAAGTTCACGCCAGGGTGGATCGTGTTCATCGCAGTGGCGATGGTTGTTCTGATCATCGGTGTCCTCGCGTACCTCTACGAGGCCAACATGGGTCTGATCGTGACGGGGATGGCGAACATAGGTACCCAGGGTGGTGCCACGTGGGGCCTCTACGTCGTGATGGTTGAGTACTTCATCGGAGTGAGCCTTGCGGGTATCGTGCTCGTGGCATTCGCCCACGTCTTCGACATCAAGGCGTTGAGAGCGATCTCGCGGCTCGCCTTACTGTTGACGACCTGTTCGTTGATGGTCGGCTTGTTGGCGGTTCTGATCGATCTCGGGACTCCGATCCGAGGGATCATCAACATGATCCTGTACGTTCGGCCTCAGTCGCCGTTCTTCGGGACGTTCACGCTGGTGGCCGTCGGCGTGCTGCTTTCGAGCCTCATGTACCTCTACCTCGACGGGCGACGCGATGCTGCCTATCTGGCCGACATCGACTCCGGGCTCCGTTGGTACCACAGGCTGTGGGCTGCCGGATACGGCGATACCCAGGCTGAGCAGGAGAGGCATCGTAGAACGATGTTCTGGCTGTCGATCCTCATCGTGCCCTTCGTCATCGTAGCGCTGTCGACCGAAGGTCTGGTGTTCGGCATCCAGGTGGGCCGCCCCGGATGGTTCGGAGCCCTTCAGGCTCCCGACTTCATCATTCTGGCTGCCGCCTCGGGACTCGCGAACCTGATCGTGCTGACCGCCATCGTGCGGAGAGTGCTGAAGGACGATTCGACGCTGATCGGGCCAGCGGTGTTCAAGTGGCTGGGTGGTCTGCTCCTCGCAGCAACAGCCGCTGCGGTGTATCTGCAGATCGTCGAGCTGGTCACGATGCTGTACGCAACACCTGGCAACGAGCGACTGCTCGCAGACGCACTCCTCCGAGGACCCTACGCCTGGATCTTCTGGTCCGGGTTATTCCTGGTGGTATTCGGGCTGACACTTCTCGTCACGCAGGCTGCGCGACGCCAGTGGAGCCTCGGTGTGCTCATCATCGCGAGCGTTGCGATCTCGACGTCCGTGGTGGCAGAGCGTTATCTGACCGTCATCCCGTCTCAGACCCACGGCATGATGCTTCCCTACGAGCCCGGATCCTACTTCCCCACGTGGGTCGAGTTCGCCGTGGTCGCAGGGATGTTCGCCCTCGGGGCGTTGCTCATAGGTCTGTTCATGAAGGTGTTCCCGATCATCCCTCTCGATGGGAAGCGGGCTGAGCAGGAGGTGCTCGTAGATGCGTAGGACTCTGACCATGCTCTTCATCCTCGTCGGTCTCGGACTGATGGTCGTCGGCTATGTCTCTTCCGCCCCGTGGGGCGCGAGTTCGGTCGCTGACAGCAACCCGGACTTCCTGGGTGCGCCGACCGTCTTCATCATCGGCATCGTCACGGTCCTGGCGGCGGCGCTCGTCTACGAACTCTTGCCCGCGAGGGACGATGACAGAGTGGGCTGACGAAGCGCGGACACGGCAGGGCCTCTACCGGTTCATCGGAGTGGCCCTGCGTCCTCCCGAGAGCGAGCGCCTTGAGGCGATCGCCTCCGCGCGCGAATTTCTCGACGGGCGGGACCTCGACAGACATCCGTACGCGTTGGACTGGCGACGGTTCTGTGTTGAGCTCGGATCTGTCGCGTCGATCGGGCCGCTCGAGGTCGAATACGTGCGACTGTTCGGCGTGGGCATGGGGGGAACGCCGGCGATGCCAACCGAGTCGTTTTATCGGGTACCGGCACGGGACGGAGGGACCGCCGACTTCGTCTCAACCCTCCAGCGCGAATACCGATCGATGGGACTCGTCTCGGTTGGGAGCGCCGAGTCCCCGGACCACATCTCGACCGAGATGGAAGTCATGTCGTATCTCTGCGGCGCAGAGGCCGACTCATGGGAGTCGGCGCAGAGTCGTCTTGCCGAGGACACTCTTGCTCTTGAGGATCGCTTTCTGAAGGGTCACCTCGCGGTGTGGGTTCCCGCGTTCGCCGCGCGCGTGAGAGCGGCTGACGCTGATGCCTTTTACGGCCGTCTGGTCGATCTCCTCCACGCGTACGTCGTGCATGAGGCTGACTTTGTTCACAGCATCGTGAAGCGGAGCGTCTCGAAGTGACCACCACCGTCTTCGTGTGCGGAGATCAACCGCGGATCGTCCACGACACGCCCGACGCAGTGGTCGTCGACGGCCTGTGCAAGGACCCGGGTCAGATGAAGGAACTTGCTCTCGACGCTGATCGGGTGGTGCTCGTCCTGCACGCGGAGCGCTATGACCTCCCCGGCGTGCAGAGGGCGCTTCGCAGCATCGAGGTCGACCCTCTGGGAGCCCAGATCACCGACTTCGAACCAGGGGTGGACGCATTGTCTCTCTCCGCCACGATCGGCGGGCTACGCGCTCGCGCTTCCGCGTTCCTGCGAAGCGCTCCTGAGCACGCGAAGCCGGTCCTTCCACACTCCGTAACCCGCCGAGGCTTCCTTCGGATTCCTACCCCCATGTACGTCGCAGCGCCTCGCGTCGAGCACCAGATGTGCGCCGCCGCCGACGGCTGCCGCGCATGCGTCGACGTCTGCCCCCAGGACGCGTATCAGTGGCAGGCCGGTCGTATCGCCTATGACAAGGACGTCTGTGCGCCCTGCGGGCGGTGCGTGACGACGTGCCCCACCGGTGCGATCGAGAATCCCGCTGTCACGGCGGCGATGCTCGAAGCAGAGGTGCGAGCACTCGTGGACGTGGTTGACGGGCCTACCGGGATCCGCTTCGTGTGTTCCCGAGGCACCATCGAGCCCCGCCACGGGTGGTCCGATGTCAGCGTTCCGTGTACGTCGATGGTTCCCGGCACGTGGCTGTTGGCGTGTCTGCTGATCGGAGCCGGAGCAGCGACTGCGGTTCCCTGCGGCGAGAGCCGATGTCCTCTGGGATTGGGTGCCGCTGCCATCCAGGCGAACGATCTCGCTCATGCCGTGCTATGGGAGTCAGGTCTTGAGCCTGGCATGGTCACCGGCGCCACGATCTACGATCCGATCGTCTCTGTTGGGATCGAGGATCCTTTCGGACGCGACAGAGCGCCGGAGGTGATGTCGGCGGTCGCCGATGTCGCGCAGAGCGTGTTCAACATCGTCCACCCTGCGTCCAACATCGGTGTCGTAGAGATCGACCCTTCGGCGTGCACGCTGTGCGGCCAATGTGCCCAGACGTGTCCGACTCACGCCCTTGTCGAAACGTACGAGGGTGACGCCGTGTCGATCTCGTTCGATCCTCGTTCCTGTGTCAACTGCACACAGTGTGTTGCGACGTGTCCCGAGATTGCTCGTGGGGCCATCTCGGTGACGGGGCGCATCGACGTGGCGATGCTTGGCGCAGGCCGTCACAACTTGAACGAGGGCACGGTTGCGACCTGCGAGGTCTGTGCCAAGGCCATCGCGCCGGCGACGATGATGGATCGGATCGGTGATCTTCTGGGGGAGGAGTTCGC
>JASJXX010000013.1 GCA_030123765.1 Actinomycetota bacterium
TCGCCGAACGACGAGGACCCGTGAAAGTTCACTGAGATGACGACGTATCCGGCAGCCGCCATCACCTGGGTGTTCCACCGCCAGTGCCAGCTGTCCGTCACCCCGTTGTGGGGGCCACCGTGGACGTTCTGGATGAGGGGCCACTCCCTGTCGCTGTCGAACCCCGGCGGTTCAACGATGAACGCCTGGATCTGTGCGTTGTTGGAGCCCACGAAGCGGATCTCCTCTGCCGGTCTCAGCGCGAGATCGGCGAGTGCTGACTCGTTGAAGTTCGACACGATCGTCGTGTGCCCGTTGCATGTGATGGCAATCTCGGGGGGCACGTGCATCGACTCATGCCGATGCCAGTAGCAGTCGATACCGGGGCGTGCTCCGTAGTTGGAGCGCGTTGAGGTCTGAGGGAAGGGGTCTCCACCTTCGAGTTGTAGCGTGTAGATGCGGATATGTCCCTCGTCCTCCGCGTGAAAGACGATGCTGTCGTCGTCGATGAATTCCCACTCGCTCGCCGACCTGTCCCAATGTTCGGTGACCACGTGCTCGGTGCCCGTGGCGAGGTGGTGCGACACGATCCGAACGTGGTCGGCATAGTAGTCAGGCTCGTACTGGGCGCCGTAGACCAGCGTGGACCCGTCCGGAGAGACCCTGGGGCGGATCTGCTGGGCGGCATCACCTGTGGGGAGCGCAGCGATCTCACCACCGTTCACCGGCACCGTGTGTATCGAGAACCGGATGCGTTCCCAGGGAGGATCCCCGGAGTCAAGCGTGAAGATCACGGTCTCTCCGTCAGGCATCACGATGATGGACTCGGATGGCTCATCCATGCAGATGAGCCGGTCCAGTCCGGGGGTGAGATCGGTGACGCTCCCGTCGGCGAGGTCAACGCGGAACAGGTGGTCGACGTGGTGGCCCGCAAGCCACTTCTTCCAGTGCCGGTACACGCGGTCTTCTGTGACGATCGGACGCGGCCTGTCGCCACGCTCTTCGAGGGCTTCCCTGGTGGCATCAACCGAGGCGTGCTCTCGCATCACGGGAGCGGCGACGATCAGCGCGTCCGTGCCCGGCACCCACGTGACGTATCTGCAACCGAGCGGGAGGTCGGTGACGCTGTGGGCCTCTCCGCCGTCGAGCGCCATGACATGTACCTGTCGATCGTCGTGACCGGATTTGGCCAGGAACGCGACCCGGGTCCCGTCCGGTGAGGGTGCAGGGGCCGAAGCGTGACGCTGTGTTGACGTCAACTGTGTCGTGGCACCTTGACGGTCAACGATGTACAACACCGAGTGCGACTCGTTCTCCTCATCGAATGTGAGAACGGGGACGACCACCTTCGTCGAACCGGGGATGTGTTCCGGCTGCCCGACCCTTCTGAGGTTCCACAGGTCCTGAGGGGTGATGGCACGCGGCATGGGGCTCCTTGATCGCTCCACCAAGGATGCCACATCGTGAGCCGTGCGTGTCACGTGGCCTTGGCCCGCGTCTGTTCCCTGAGGAGGCCGACCACGATTCCGTCGACGACTGCTGTCCACGACGCGTCGATGATGTTCGTGTGGACGCCTACCGACCCCCACGTCGATTCAACGTCCGTGTGCTCGGTGAGCACGCGGACCCGTGCACTCGTACCCTCTGCGCTATCGAGATCGCGTACGCGGTAGTCGGTCAGCTTGATGTGGTCGACCGCGGGATGTGCATCAACGAGGGCGGCGCGGAGCGCGCCATCCATCGCAGCCACTGGCCCGTCTCCCTCACGGGTCGATACGATCCGCTCACCGGCGACGACGACCTTGACGGTTGCTTCCGCAGTGACCTCGCCACCCCTGTTCTCAACGAGGACGCGGTAGGAGTCGAGGGTGAAGAAGTCGTGGCTCCATCCGGTCACCTGTCGTGCGAGTAGTTCGAACGATCCTCCTGCTGCTTCATACTGATAGCCGGCGTGCTCGCGTTCCTTGACCCTGTCAACGACAGCCTGGGCCTGGTCCGACGTCAGGTCGAATCCGGAGGCCCTCGCCTTGGCTAGTACCGTTGATCGTCCCGCGAGCTCCGAGACGACGACCTGGGTCGCGTTCCCGACACATGTCGGATCCATGTGTTCGTAGGCGTCGGGCCGACGTGCCAGAGCGGAGGTGTGGAGTCCGGCCTTGTGCGTGAACGCCGATGCCCCGACGTAGGGGAGGTGTGGGTCGAGCGTCAGATTCACGACATCGGCGATGTGGTGGGAGACTGTGGTCAAGCGCTCCATCCGGTCGGCGGGGATCGTCTCGATGCCCATCTTCAGGGAGAGGTTCGGGATCACCGAGCACAAGTCAGCGTTCCCGGTACGTTCGCCGTAGCCGTTGATGCACCCCTGGACCTGGAACACTCCGCTCTGGACGGCGGCGAGCGAATTCCCGACAGCCATCCCGGCGTCGTTGTGAAAGTGACAACCGAATGTGCCTTCAGGGACCTGCTCGGTGACTGCGCCGACGATGCGTTGAATCTCATCGCTCAAGAATCCGCCATTCGTGTCACAGAGCACCAGGCGAGACGCCCCGGCGTCGTAGGCGCCCCGGAGTGCAGCCACAGCGAACTCAGGATCGGACCGATAGCCGTCGAAGAAGTGTTCGGCGTCGAAGAACACGTGGCGGCCCTGCTCACACAGGTAGGCGACGGTGTCACTGATCATCGCGACGGCCTCATCAAGAGAGGTTCTCAGCGCATGCTCGACGTGGTAGTCCCAGGTCTTGCCGACGAGGCACACCGTCCTGGTGCCGGCTTCAAGGAGTTTTCGGACCTGAGGGTCGTCCTCGACTCTGATACCGGCCTTACGGGTAGCGCCGAAGGCGACCAGCTCTGCTGCTTTCAGATCGAGCTCGGTGGGTGCCCGCCTGAAGAACTCATCCTCCTTCGGATTCGCGCCGGGCCAGCCGCCCTCGATGTAGGCGACACCGAGATCGTCCAGCAGAGAGCAGATCGTGAGCTTGTCGCGTACGGTGAGCGAGATCCCGAACTGCTGGATGCCGTCGCGCAGCGTTGTGTCGTATATCTCAACGGTTCTCTTCATTGTGGGTCCATTCAACGAGAGAACCCTCCGACTCGCGGAGGGTTCGAGAGCGCACACGTCGAGGACGTGTGCGCTAGGTGATAATGATCGTTGTAGTCGTGATCTGCATTGAGTGACGAGTATGCACGACAAAACGCGGTTGGTCAAGGTGGCGACGGGGACGGATCCCGGTATGCTCGCCGGATGCAGCATCGGATCTTCTCGGGTGTCCAGCCGACCGGCAACATTCACATCGGCAATTACCTCGGTGCGTTCCGCAACTGGGCGAGGCTCCAGGATGACTACGACACGATTTACTGCATCGTCGATCTGCACGCGATGACCGTCGACTACGACCCGGTAGCACTCGAGAAGGCCCGAGTCGACACGGCGAAGATTCTGCTGGCTCTCGGCGTCGACCCCGACAGGTCGCTGCTGTACACCCAGAGCCAGGTCCCGGGTCACGCCGAGCTCGCGTGGATCCTCGGCACGATGACACCGATGGGTGTCTTGGGCCGGATGACCCAGTTCAAGGAGAAGACGGCTGCCGGTGTCGCCTCGAATCTCGGCCTCTACTCCTACCCCGTCCTGATGGCTGCCGACATTCTGCTGTACCGGGCCGATCTCGTGCCGGTGGGAGATGATCAGCGTCAGCACATCGAGGTAACGAGGGATCTTGCGGAGCGCTTCAACAACCGGTTCGGCGATGTGTTCCCGATTCCAGAGGCGTACGTCCCGGAGACGTCTGCAAGGGTGATGTCGCTGACGGATCCAACGGCGAAGATGTCCAAGTCCGATCCGCAGATGAAGAGCCGGATCTCACTCCTCGACGAACCTGACATGATCCGAAAGCGCATCCGATCCGCGGTGACTGACAGCGATCCCCAAGTGCGGTACGACACCGCGGCGAAGCCGGGGATCTCGAACCTGCTGGAGATCATGTCAGCCTGCACGGGCGAGCCGATCGAGAGCCTTGTCGACGAGTACGCGTCGGGCGGTTACGGGACCTTCAAAGATGCCGTCGCCGATGTAGTGATCGCGGAGATCGCGCCGGTCAGGGAGCGGTTCGAGGCGTTGGAGAACGGTGACGTACGAGAAGTGCTGCGGGTAGGCGGGGTTCGCGCGAATGAGATGGCAGGGACGTACCAGAGCGAAGTGCTGAGAGCAGTGGGCGTCGGGGCGTTCTGAGTGGGATCGCTCCGTGAATCTCCCGGTTGGCGTCGAGGAGACCCTGCGGGTGCCACCGAGGCAGTCAGGAGAATCCAGCTAGGCTACGCGGCCTGAGGAGAGGAATACCTGTGCATTACGGGCGGATTATTGCGATTGTCGGGTCCGTTCTCGCGGTCGTTGGATTTACCCCGAAATCGGCGACTTCGACAGCAGAGTACATCTTCCGAGGTCTAACCTCGATCAACCCGGGCTTCCCTGAGAGATTCGACTCTGTGTTTGTGTCGCTGTGGAGCGAGAGCGCCCCCGCGGCAGGCATCCTCGTTCTCTCGTTGGTCGCGGTACTGGGTCTCTCGCTGACTCCCAAGGTCAAGAGCGCCCTGTCTCGGAGAAGATCGCTGATCGTGACGGTGCTCGGTGTCGTCATGTTGGCCATCGGTGGCATCGCCACGAAGGGCGCCTCGGAGAAGATGGACACCCTTGAGGCAGGCTTCGCCAGCGTCGCTGCGATCGGACTGATCAACGAGGGTCACACGGCCACGATCAGTTGGGGGTGGTACCTGTTGATGTGCGCCGGTGCACTCGTCGTGATCGGTGGGGTCGTACAGCTACTGGTGCGTCCGCAAGCAAGCACGCAGAACGAGTAGGGGCTCGGAACCAGGGGGTCGGCCACGCGTGACTCTGCTCATCGTTCCTCATCTCCCTCACCTATCTGGTACCGGGGTGGCTACTACGCTCTCCTCATTGCTGGCGCTTAGTGGAGGTTCGCTGTGGAGATTGAGATCGGAAGAGGCAAATCCGGTCGTCGGGCCTGGGGGTTCGACGACATAGCGATCGTCCCTACACGCAGGACGCGCGATCCTGAGGATGTGGATCTCTCGTGGGAGCTCGACGCATTCACCTTCGACCTGCCCATGATGGCGTCGGCGATGGACTCTGCCGTGAGTCCGCAGACCGCGATCGAGATCGGGCGTCTCGGAGGTCTCGCGACTCTGAACCTTGAAGGTCTCTGGACGAGGTATGAGGATCCGATTCCGATCTACGACGAGATCGCGACGCTTGAGGATGGAGAGGCAACTCGGCGCATGCAGGAGCTGTATGCCGCGCCGGTGAATCCCGACCTCATCACCGACCGGGTCAGGGAGATCAAGGACGCAGGCGTGGTCGTCTGCGGGAGCCTCACTCCACCGACCGTGTCGAAGTACGTCGATTACGCCAGGGCTGGTGGGCTCGACATCCTCGTTGTCCAGGGCACCGTCGTGTCCGCCGAGCACGTCTCGTCTCGTGAAGAGCCTCTCGACCTCAACAAGTTCATCCGTGAAGTCGAGATGCCGGTGATCATCGGTGGGACGGCCTCATACTCCGGCGCGCTGCACCTCATGCGCACCGGCGCTATCGGCATCCTCGTCGGCGTCGGGCCCGGTGCTGCTTGCACGACGCGAAGAGTTCTCGGCATCGGCGTCCCGCAGGCGACCGCGCTCGCTGACGCTGCGGCGGCACGCTCTGTGTACCTCGAGGACTCCGGGCGGTACGTCCACATCATCGCGGATGGCGGCATGCGCACAGGCGGTGACATCGCCAAGGCGATCGCAGTTGGTGCCGACGCCGTCATGATCGGGTCTCCGATGGCTTCGGCTTCCGAATCACCGTCCAAGGGGTACCACTGGGGGATGGCAACGTTCCATCCGACGCTGCCACGCGGATCACGCGTCCGGACGGGGACGCTCGGCACTATCAAGGAGATCCTTCTCGGCCCCGCCCATGACAACGACGGCAGAATGAACCTCTTCGGAGGGTTGAGGGGAGCGATGGCGACGACAGGTTATGCGTCCGTCAAGGAGTTCCAGAAAGCCGAAGTGATGATCGCTCCCGCCATCCAGACCGAGGGGAAGCAACTTCAGCGATCCCAGGGCGTCGGGATGGGCTGATGGGCGGGCCGTCGATCGCCGGCCACGCATCACAGGGCGACTTCGACCGGGTCGTTGTTGTTGATTTCGGTGCTCAGTACGCGCAGCTGATCGCCCGGCGCGTCCGAGAAGCCAGGGTCTTCTCTGAGATCGTCCCGAGGGAGATCACGGCGGCCCAGATCCGGGCAAGGGAACCGGTCGGGATTATCCTGTCGGGTGGCCCTTCCTCTGTCTACGCGCAGGACGCCTACGCACTCGACCCGGAGATCTTCGATCTCGGAATTCCCATGCTCGGCATCTGTTACGGCCATCAGGTGATGGCTCAGGCTCTCGGCGGCACGGTGGTCGCGACGGGTACGTCTGAGTTCGGTCCGGCCAGCCTCACAGTCATCGGCGACTCCCTGTTGCTCTCCGGTCATCCCGAAGGCTGCACTGTGTGGATGAGCCACAACGATGCCGTCTCGGACGCCCCTGCGGGATTCACGGTCACCGCGTCGACTCCAGAGGCAACGGTCGCCGCGATGGAAGATGAGGAACGGCGCTTCTACGGGGTGCAGTTCCATCCTGAGGTGCATCACACCGAACACGGTCAGCGGATCCTTGAGCGCTTCCTGTGGGACGCCTGCAGGGCGAGACCCACATGGACCCGTTCCGGGATCATCGATCAGTCCGTCGACGCAATCAGGGAAGCTGTCGGTGACGGTGTTGCGATCTGCGGCCTCTCCGGCGGTGTCGACTCATCCGTGGCCGCTGCGCTCGTCCACAGGGCGATCGGCGATCGTCTTGTCTGCGTCTTTGTGGATCACGGCCTCATGCGCCAGGGCGAAGGCGCACAGGTCGAACAGACATTCCGTGACACCTTCCACATGAACCTCATCCATGTGAGAGCTGAGGACCGGTTCCTTGCTGCCCTTGAGGGGGTTACCGACCCTGAGAAGAAGCGCAAGATCATCGGCGAGACCTTCATCAGGGTGTTCGAAGAGGTCGCGGCGGACATCAAAGGCGCCAACCATCTCGTCCAGGGCACGTTGTACCCCGACGTGATCGAGTCGGGCACGAAGGACGCAGCGAAGATCAAGAGTCACCACAATGTCGGTGGGCTCCCTGACGACATGCGCTTCGACCTCGTCGAGCCACTACGCGACCTGTTCAAAGACGAGGTCCGTGCCGTCGGGGAGGAGCTCGGGCTCCCCGACGAGATAGTGTGGCGTCAGCCGTTCCCGGGGCCGGGCCTCGCCGTGCGCATCATCGGGGCTGTCACCCGTGAGCGCCTCGACATCCTCAGAGCAGCGGACACGATCATACTGGACGAGATCCGCAGAGCTGGCTTGTATCGCGAGATCTGGCAGGCGTTTGGCGTGCTCCCCGCGATCAAGACCGTTGGCGTGCAAGGCGACGAGCGCACCTACGCGTACCCGCTGATCGTGCGAGCCGTGACATCGCACGATGCCATGACGGCGGACTGGGCGCGACTCCCCTATGAGGTCCTCGCGAGGATCTCGTCGCGGGTCATCAACGAAGTGCCGGGCATCAACCGGGTTGCTTACGACATCTCCTCGAAACCCCCCGCCACGATAGAGTGGGAGTGAACGAGGCACCTGACTAGCCATAGGCCTCAAGGCCCTCGGCGAGACCGCCGATAGGGCTTGTGTGGATACATTTCTCTACCGCGCGGTGTGTTGATGGACTGGCAGAACGATCCTGAACTCGCGAAGCTCTTCAAAGACGAGATGGACGAACGGTCCAGCAGTCTCGCCGAGGGTGCCGACGCGGTGCTCGCGGGCGAGATCACGGCAGAGATCTCCAGCCAGATGCTGCGCGAAGGCCACACCGTAAAGGGCACAGGCAGGGTCATGGGGTACGAAGGCATCGCCCGCGGGGGGGAGGCGTGCGAGTTGGTGTGGCGTTTCATCCAGCAGGGAGACCTTCCGCTCTCTCCGATGCTCGGCCGGACGTTGGCGTTGCTCGCCGAGTCCATCCCCCACTCACTTCTCGGAGACGACGTACCGGTGTCAGAGGCTCTCGAGACGCTTCGAACGCTCATTGAGAACCCGGATCTGCTCGCGAAGCTTCCGAACCCTCTCACCCCGGAAGAGCCAGCCTCCCAGGCAGCGGCAGGTGGTGTCGAGTCTGAACAGGACGGCGTTGCGGGAGAGCCGCTTGTATTCGAACCTGGCCCGGATGGCAGACTCGCGACACCAACGATCACCTATGAGTTCGTCAGCGATTCGAAGACGGATGGCGGATCACCGGCGGGTGCCGATCCGTCGGCGATCGGCGGCGATGTGTCACCGCTCGACGAGCCGTCGGGACTCACGTATCTCGATGGGGAACGATCAGTTCTCGATCCGGAGAGACGTCAACGCTATGACCTCGGGGGACTCGTCGGTGCAGTTGAGATCTGGGCTTCCGAGGAGTCGGTGCCTGTGAACGCCGGGCGTCTCTTCCGTATGATCAATGATGCCGCAGCTGTCAGGATCGATCTTGATTCTGTCGTGCGCCAGGCATCCCAGGCACTTTCGAGGGAACAGAGAGGGGTGTCTGGCTCGACCTCCGAAGAGATTCTCGAGTCACTCGAAGCGGTGCGGCGCGCCTCTGTGCATCTCGAATCTGCCGCTCTCGGCCTCACGCTGGTTCCTATCTCCAAGATCACCGCCACGCTGTCGCAACTCGTCAAGTACCTCTCGAGAAAGCTCGAAAAAGACGTCGAACTCATCGTCGAGGGCGGCGAGACGGTGATCGACCGCCAGCTTCTTGATCGGATCGGTGAGGTGATCCGCCAGCTCGTCGTGAACGCGGTGACGCATGGCCTTGAGCCTTCGAGTGTTCGCGTCGCGGCAGGGAAGCCTGCAACGGGTACGTTGAGGGTCTCCGTGAGCAGGGACGACCAGCATCTCCAGCTCGTAATCTCCGATGACGGCGCCGGCATTGACTGGGCCGCGGTGCGTGACAAGGCGATCGAGTTGGGCCTCATCGAAGGAGATCCGAGCGCAGAGGAGCTTCGGTCGATCCTGTTCACGAAGAGCTTCTCCGCGAACCCGGACTCCTCTGAATTCACCGGTGATGGATCCGGGCTTGCCCGGGTCACCGAGATCGTCAAAGAGGTATTCGGTGCGATGACTCTCGACTCGGCATTGGGTCGCGGGACGAGCTTCGTCATCACGATGCCAGCGCATCGCGCCTTGCAGCGAGCCTCGATGTTCATGGCGGGAGGTCGTACTTGGGGCATCCCCGCCGCTGCAGTCGTCGAGACGATGCCCATCGCTGACGTCACTATCTCGGTGACTGAGAAAGGGAGCTCGATCGGTTTCCAGAATGAGACGGTTCCCTACGCATCGTTCGCCTCGGTTGCCGGCCTTGATATGGAAGGCTTCCCGACAGAGGTGATGATCATCCGGAGTCCGACGGGTCTGATCGCTCTCGCCGTCGATGAGGTGCTCGAGGCGCATGAGGTCGCGACGAAGGATCTTGGGCCGCTCCTGAGTGGATCCTCTGTCGTGAGTGGTGTTGCTCTCCTTGGCGGAGATGACACGGTCATTCTGGTAGATGCCGGTCGCCTGGCCGATCGTATCCGGTCTGTAGAGGCCCGCCCCGAGGGGCCCGTTCACACCGTTCTCGTCGTTGACGACAGTCAGGGTGTGCGCCAGGTCGTATCCGGCGTGCTCGCTTCTCACGGCTTCTCGACAGTCTCCGCGGGGAGTGTGTCCGACGCGCTCGCTGTTCTGTCGAGGAGCGACGTCGACGCGCTCGTAGTCGATTTCTCGATGCCTCGGGCCGATGGTGTTGCGCTGATCCACATGGTCCGACAGCGCTATGGCAGTATCCCTGTCGTGATGCTGTCAGGAGTTGCATCGAGTGAGGATCGCTCCAGGGCGGAGCGTGCGGGCGTGGATGCATTCTTCGACAAAGCCGACTTCGCCAAGGGAGCCCTCGTCGAGAAACTGCGTGATCTGATCAGAGACGCGGCAGATCGGAACTTTCAGGAATCCTCCGAAGAGCCGGTCGTAGTCTCATAGCGCTTCGTCTGGAAGGACTCCCTGCGTCGTGAGAGAGGGTGGTGCGGCGGGCATCACGCGTACGCCGTTCCCAGCGGTTTCGTTTCTAGCACGAGTATCATCGGGGGGTTCCCCTACCGCCTGAGTAGGGATTGAAAAGATCGACTAATGAAAGGGTGCGTGATGCGCTCAGAGCTCAAGCGTCGAGGACGGTTCCTCGCACTGCTGTTTGTGTTCGCTCTCGTTGCTGCTGCTTGCGGCAACGGTGGAGACGAGACGACGGCGACGACTGAAGCCTCGACGGCCGAAACAACGACGACGACGACCGAAGCCTCGACGGCCGAAACAACGACGACGACGACTGAGGCTCCGAAGCCTGGCGAAGGCGTCAAGGTCGGTATGGCTTACGACATCGGTGGCCGCGGAGACAAATCCTTCAACGACTCGGCTGCTGCCGGTCTCGACCGTGCGGTTGCTGAACTTGGTGTCGACGCGACAGAGCTCGAGCCGACCGCTGGTGGAGAGGACCGTGAGGAGAACCTCCGTCTCCTCGCCGAAGACGGCAATGACGTGATCTTCGGTATCGGCTTCGCGTTCGCGGACAGCATCGCTGCTGCTGCGGCCGACTTCCCTGACACGAACTTCGCGATCATCGACTCCGTGGTCGACGCTCCGAACGTTGCGTCGCTGGTCTTCGCCGAGCATGAGGGATCCGCTCTCGTCGGTGCCGCAGCGGCGCTCAAGACACAGACGAACACGATTGGTTTCATCGGTGGTGTCGCTGGTCTCGGTCTCATCGAGAAGTTCCAGGCCGGCTACGAATTCGGTGCCAAGCAGGTCAACCCTGACGTCGAGATTCTCGTTCAGTACCTGACTGAGTTCCCTGACTTCGCCGGTTTCAACGACCCTGCGAAGGGTAAGGAAGCTGCTCTCGCGATGTACGAGGCAGGCGCTGACGTGGTGTACCACGCTGCAGGCGGCTCCGGCGCTGGACTCTTCGAGGCGGCCAAGGAGACCTCTGAGAACACAGGTTCGAAGGTGTGGGCCATCGGTGTCGACTCCGACCAGTACAACACCGTCGGCGAAGAGGTAAGGGAGTACATCCTCACCTCGATGCTCAAGCGTGTTGACGTCGCGGTCTTCTCGACCACGGAGAACTTCGTCCTCCACGGGCAGCAGTCCGGCATCGTCGTCTTCAACCTTGAGGTTGACGGCGTCGGCTACTCCACTTCAGGTGGATTCATCGATGACATCACGGACCAGCTCGAAGAGCTTCGTCTCAAGATCATCAGTGGCGAACTTGAGGTTCCGAGCGAATAGTTCGCGGATCGAACCACTCTCAATACAGCGAAGCCCGAGGCGCTAGCCTCGGGCTTCGCTGTATGCACAACCTCTTGAGTGACGAAGGAGCCGCCAGGTGAACGAACGCCAGAGAGTCGTCGAACTCGTCGACATAACCAAGACGTTCCCCGGCGTGCTCGCCAACGACAACGCGCACCTCTCCGTCGGGCTCGCAGAGATTCATGCTGTCGTTGGAGAGAATGGTGCGGGAAAATCGACACTCGTGAAGATCCTGTACGGAATGCAGACACCCGACAGTGGAACGGTCCGGGTTAAGGGCAAAGACGTACACTTTCGCTCGCCGAAGGACGCCATCCGCAGCGGCATCGGCATGGTGCACCAGCACTTCATGCTTGCTGACAACCTCACCGTTCTTGAGAACATCATCCTCGGTGCGGAGCCAACGCGGGGAATCGCGCTCGATCTCAGGGGAGCGCGAGACAAGATCCTCTCTCTCTGCGACCAGTACGGTATGAAGCTCGATCCGGATGTGCTTGTTGAAGAGTTGAGCATCGGTGAGCGGCAACGCATCGAGATCATGAAGGTTCTCTACCGCGGTGCGACGATTCTCATTCTCGACGAGCCGACTGCTGTGCTCGTACCACAGGAAGTGGACGACCTCTTTGTGTCCTTGCGGGAGCTCCAAGCCGAAGGCGTCACGATCATCTTCATCTCGCACAAGCTCGACGAGGTGCTCACGATCTCGGATGCCATCACCGTGATGCGAGCCGGCAGAACGGTTGCATCGGTGAAGCCTGGAGACATCACGGCTCGTGATCTCGCTGAGCTCATGGTGGGATCGGACCTCCCGACGCCTGATACCACGGTGTCAACGGTGACCGATGTCGTGGAGCTCCGCATCGTCGGGCTCACAAGTCTTCACACGGACGGTCGCGTCGCGATCGAGGACATCACGTTCGATATCCATCGAGGTGAGATCGTCGGAATTGCAGGTGTCGAAGGGAACGGACAGCCCCAGCTCGTGGACACGATCCTTGGCGTGCGAGACGCCGTGGCAGGTGCCTTGCATCTTGCGGGGAAGGATATCTCGGGGTTCGACACGAAGATGCGGAGGGACGAAGGCATCGGCATCATCCCGGAAGACCGTCATCGCCAGGGTCTGCTCCTCGACTCGCCCCTGTGGGAGAACGCGATGCTCGGCCATCAGTCGAAGAAGCCGTTCGCCAGGGGAATCTGGGTCGACAGAACAGGAGCACGTGACATCACCCGGGAGATCGTCGAACGTTTCGATGTGCGGACGCCGGGCGTCGACGTGAACGCCGTGGCTCTCTCGGGCGGGAACCAGCAGAAGCTGATCGTAGGGAAAGAGTTGATCCTCGACCCGTCAGTCCTCATCGCTGCTCACCCGACGCGAGGCATTGACGTCGGCGCGCAGGCAGCCGTCTGGGAGGAGCTCAGACAGGCCCGACGAGAGGGGATGGCGATACTGCTGATCTCTGCGGACCTCGAGGAGCTGATTGGCCTCTCCGACACCCTGCTGGTTCTCTTCGACGGACGGATCGTCGCGAAGCTCGATCCCGCGGATGTCACTCCGAAGACGCTCGGTTCACACATGACGGGTGTCGCTGTTGAGGAGGAGGCGTTGTGATCAAGAAGATCGGCCTCGCGATCGTCGCTCCCGTCGTCGCGTTCACGTTCGCCGTCGGCGTCGCTGTCCTCGCTCTCCTGGCAGTCGGCGTCAACCCGATCGAGGCGTTCGGACTCATGTGGGATTTCGCGTCGACACCCACGTCTGTCGCTTCAATCATCAACAGGTCTGTCCCGCTCTACGTCGCGGCGGTCGCCGTCGCTATCGGATTCCAGATGAAGCTCTTCAACATCGGCGTTGAGGGCCAGTATCTCGTTGCCGCGCTGTTTGCCGGCTGGGTCGGGGGAAGCATCGTGTTGTGGGCGCCGTTCCACGTTCTCGTCGTTGTTCTCGTCGCCGCCGGTGTTGGGGCCCTGTGGGCAGGCGTCGCTGGTCTTCTCAAGGTGACCCGAGGCGTCAACGAGGTCGTTGCGACGATCATGCTGAACTTCATCGGGTTCTCCGTGATCGGCTTCTTTCTCGGAAACTTCTTCTCCGTCGACAGCGGTGCGCTCAACCAGTCGACCCCGCCACTGCCCCCCTCAGCGCAGATCCCGGGCCTCAACTGGATATTCACACTTTTCGGGTTCGCTGAGCCTCGGGGCACGGAGCTTCAGGGCTTCGTGATCATCGCCATCCTCATTGGAATCGGCTATCACCTACTCGTGTGGAAGACGCGGTTCGGCTTCGAGCTGCGGGCATCGGGCATGAACCCGGGCGCCGCCCGAATGGCGGGTGTGAACCCCAAGAAGATGATTCTCTACACGATGCTGATCTCGGGCGGCATAGCCGGGATGGTCGGACTCTCAACGATGCTCGGCAAGTTGCACGCCTTCACGCAGGACTTCCCCCGAGGACTGGGTTTCGCAGGCATCGCCGTGGCCCTGCTCGGGCGAAACAACGCGATCGGGATGGCGCTCGGTGCGTTGCTGTTCGGCTTCATGGAGCGGTCCGCGTTGATTCTTGACCTCAACGACATCCCGAAGGAGGTCGTCCAGATCATCCAGGGTGTCGTGGTGCTCTCGGTCGTCATCGCGTATGAGGTTGTGGCGAGAATCGTGAAGAATCGCGAGATCAAGACGGCGAGCGACGCTACCCAGGCTTCCACGGCCGGACCGCAGGAGGTGACAGCGTGACTGCCAAGATCACAAGCTTGGGTGCAGGGCTGATGGAACGAACCGGCCGGATGTCGTCTGCGCGCAAGTACGCGCTGCTGTTCATCCTGGGACTGTTCGTCCTCTCCCTCGTTCAACTGATTGCTGGCACGAAACAGTTGACGGCGCCGGGCACATGGGGCGCCGCCTTGCGTCTCACGGTTCCCATCATGCTCGCCGCTCTCGGCGGCCTCTACTCGGAGCGATCAGGCGTCATCAACATCGGCCTGGAAGGCATGATGATCGCCGGTACCTGGTTCGGCGCTTGGGCAGGATGGCAGTACGGCCCCTGGGCGGGTATCGCCTTCGGACTCATAGGTGGCGCGCTCTTCGGCCTGATCCACGCAATAGCGACCGTGACGTTCGCTGTCGATCAGATCGTGTCGGGGGTCGCGATCAACATCCTCGCAGCCGGATCGATGCGTTTCCTCTCTTCTGCGTTGTACACCGCGGATACGGGCGGCGGCGCCACGCAGAGTCCCCGGATCCAGGGCTTCATTGGAACCTTCAATGTGCCGTTGGTGTCGGAGTGGTTAGGCGCGCTCTCTGACAGAGGCTGGTTCTTCATCTCTGACGTTGCAGGCATAGGTGCCGGAATGACGACACGTGTGTCGTGGTTCACGCTCTTAGCCCTCGTGTTGATTCCTGCGACGTGGTGGCTGCTGTGGCGCACGGTGTGGGGGTTGCGACTCAGATCGGCAGGGGAGAACCCGTGGGCTGCAGAGTCTCTCGGTGTGCCCGTGCTGCGCATGAAGTACTGGGGCGTCGTGATCTCAGGTGCTCTCGCCGGGATGGGCGGCTCCTATCTCGTCGTTGTCCAGGCAGGCATCTACCGCGAAGGCATGACCGCGGGCCGGGGATTCATCGGTCTCGGCGCAATGATTTTCGGAAATTACAGCCCATTCGGGTTGCTTGCAGGCTCTGGGATCTTCGGGTACTCGGATGCTCTCCGCCTCCGGCAGGACTCGGTACACGCGATCCTGCTACTTCTCGCGATCGGCCTGATGATGTTCGGCACGTACTCCCTCTTCAAGAGGAACTACCAGGGATCAGCCACCCAGGGGGTGTTCGCGATGCTCTTCTTCATCTGGTGGTTCACGACCGACGACGTGCCAGGACAGATCGTCACAGCGACGCCGTACATCGTGACACTCCTCGTGCTCACGATTGCGAGTCAGCGGCTTCGGTTCCCTGCCGCCGACGGTGTCAAGTACCGCAGAGGCGAAGCACACTAGGAACTCGCAGAGTTCGGACGTCCGAACTCAGTGGTACCGCATCTCTCGCCTGTACTTCGCCCAGTCGGAGGACTTCGTTGACCAGGCAATGTCGGTGATGATCTGCACGATGCCGAGAAGGATCAGGACGACGGGTACCCAACCGGGGATAGATGCCATGGCCAGAGCGGCGGGGAGTACGAGAAAAGGAATCGTCTTGGTGACGATCGCGCCCGACGCGTGCATCCACGCCCTTGAGCGGGGAGACGTGCGCAGGTACGTCGCGTAATCGGTCTTCACCCCGGGTTGGGGTCTGCCACGACCCACGAACCAGGCGGTGAACCGGATGCCTGCGACGCGGCCGACGACGAGGTGCCCGAGCCCGTGTGTCGCCCCGATGAGAGTTCCTGTTCCCGCGAGGAACACCAGTCCGCTCCACGGGGCAGCGGATGGCGACAGTGCGATAAGTGCAACTCCGAGAGCCGCTGCGATCAGTGCGAGGGCCGTGCCGATCGAGATCGGGATCAAGAGCCGGGCCCACGCGGTGAACGCAGCACCGTCGATTGCTCCGATTCGGTCGGCGAATCGATTGATGAGCGCGGGGTCACCCTTCACCGCGTGCACGGCTCTCCAAAATCCAACCGCCCTGAGATCCGCGACGGAACTCTCACCTATCTGATGCTCCGCGGCCGTCAGGACCGCGTCAATTTCTTCAGGAGTCACAAACCGAACATACCACGACGAGTGCGAGGTGGCGCGTCGTCCATCTCACTTCTCGACGCCGAAGAATCGGATGCCCTCAAGGGCGAGCTCGCTGAACGGCGGGTCGTCGTCCACCGACTCCGCAGGGTGGGTCGTCGTGACCTCGATGCGGAGGAGGATTGTGTTGAGGCTCGCGATCTTGATCCGCTGGGGCTCGCTCGAGTTACGCAGTCGGCCGCTGATCGGCACGTTCAAGTCATCGACGGTGATCGTGTATCCCCTGATCTTGAAGTTACGGCGGAACTTCTCGTTGTCGGTCACGTTCTGAAGCTCGATCTCGGTGATCTGCACCGGTGTCGCGAACGTGAACTCGAGCCACGCGCCGACACCGCGCAGGCTGTTGTCGTTCCATCGCGTTGAAGAATCTCCGTCGATTAGGCTCTCCGCGCTGAACGCGTCGTTGATCTGAGAACTTGCCGTCGCGGACGTAGCGAAGAGCTCTGTGACGATGATGGGCTGTGTCGTGGTTGTAGCGGACGCCACCGTCTCGGGGGATGCAACGTCGCTCTCATCTCCCCGGAAGATGTTCGCCATGAGCGCGACGAGAGCCACGACGAGCACAACGCCAGAGAGCACGCCAAGGGCGCGACCGCCCGCCGTGGAACGTGCCGCGGGGGCAGCCGCAATCGGCATCGGGTCCTGGCTCAGGCGAGAGCCGCAGCGTTCACAGTGGTGGTTGAAGGAGGGATTACGAGCGCCACAGGACGGGCACGCGATCAGCTCACCGGATTCGGCTGCCGCCGTTGTCGCGTTCTGCTGGCTCGATCGTTCCCCGGTAGCGTCGGTCAGCGGCGCTACCGATGACGGTTCAACCGGGGGATCCGGGTCGGTGGACGGCGCCGCCGGATCCATTGAAGCGGGTACGTCGCCGAGCTCGAATGGCTCGAACAGGTCATCAAACTGGTCGTTGCGGTCGTCACCCGGCATTTGGGATCCTCGTCTCCGCCCCCGCTGGAACGGTGTGTCCTGGTCGCATTCGGGGTATTCTGCCACGAATGCTGATCTTGTTGTCGATACGAGTCGTTGAAGTGTGGACGCCTCTCTCCGCGGCGACCCTGGCCGCAATCATCATCGCTCTGTCGATCTTCATCTATCTGCTCGTTCGCCGGTCGTGATCTGTCACACCCGCGGTCTACATTCGATGTCATGAAAGGTAGCGCAAGAGCAGAAGCACTCTCCTACGTCTGTCGGCAGTGCGGTCATCGCTCAGCGAAGTGGATGGGATTCTGCCCCCAGTGCAGAACTCAGACTGCGCTCTCAGAGGCCACTCTCTCTCGGTCGCATCGTGGGCGTCCGGCGGTGCAGGTCGTAAGCGCAACAGCGGAGCGATCCATGCTGCACGACCGGGTGCCTGTCGGCATCGGCGAAATTGATCGGGTACTCGGTGGTGGAATCGTTCCAGGGGCCACGATTCTCGTCGGAGGAGAGCCGGGTGTCGGTAAGTCAACGCTGCTCCTCGCGGCTGCCGACTCTCTGGCGGGATCCTTCGGGTCTGTCCTTATGGCCACAGCAGAGGAATCAACCCACCAGGTGCAGATGCGGTCGAGGCGCATCGGCGTGCAGTCAGATGGCGTTGCGATCGCTGCGGTCCGGGATGTCGATGACATCATCCGCCTTGCTGAGGAACTTCAGCCGGCCGCTGTCATCGTTGATTCGATCCAGGCGATCTCCACCCGCGAGGTCTCCGGGAGTGCGGGTGGCACGACCCAGGTGCGGGAGTCGGCTGCACGTCTCATTGAGTTCTCGAAGCAGTCTGACATCCCTGTGGTTCTTGTCGGGCACGTGACGAAGGACGGTTCAATCGCAGGTCCGCGAATCCTCGAGCACATGGTCGATGTCGTGCTCTATCTCGAAGGTGAGCTTGATCGGGGCCTCCGGTTTCTGAGGGGAATCAAGAATCGGTACGGGTCCGTGCACGAGGTCGGGGTGTTCGAGATGACTCAGACCGGCTTGTCGGAGGTGCCTGATCCGAGTGGACTGCTCGTAGCTGATCGGGACGAGTCAGCGTCTGGATCCGTGATGTTCCCGACCGTAGAGGGCAAACGGCCTCTCGTCGTCGAGATTCAAGCGCTCGTGGTTGCCTCGAACGCGCCACAGCCGAGACGGGCGGTGACCGGTCTCGTTCCTTCACGCGTCCATCAGATCCTGGGTGTGCTCGAGCGGCATCTCTCGATTCCGCTGCGCTGTCATGAGGTCTATGTCAGTGTGATGGGGGGAATGCGGATCTCAGAACCTGCCGCCGATCTACCTGTGGCACTCGCGGTTGTGTCCGCGTACGCTGACATCGCACTGGGTCGAACCGCTGCGTGGGGTGAGCTTGGCCTCACGGGTGACGTTCGTCCGGTGCCGAACCCCGCCGTCAGAAGATCCGAAGCGGTGAGGATCGCCGCGGATCCCATCGTCGCTCCTGACGAGGGGGTGCGGCGGCTGGCTGACGCGCTCACTGCCTGTGAGATGATCACGCCGCTGCGTGGATCGAGATCGTCAAGCGACTAGTCTGGCGTATAGATGCCACCGAATGTCTCTGCGCCGATCGACCTCCTGAAACGTTTCGCACCAGGTACGGGGCTGCGCGACGCCGTTGAACTGGTCATGAACCAGGGATCCGGGGCTCTTGTTGTTCTCGGGGCTGGCCCGGTGGTCGACGATGTATGTACCGGCGGCTTTGACCTCGTGGATCTCCCTTTTACGGCTCAACGGCTCGCCGAACTCGCGAAGATGGATGGGGGTATCGTCGTGGATGACGCTCTCGGCACCATCACACGGGCGAACGTTCACTTCATTCCGGATCCAACAATTGCGACTTCCGAGACCGGGACGCGGTTCAGGACAGCCGAGCGTCTCGCCCGGCAGACGGGCCTTCCGGTCCTCGCTGTCTCCGAGGAGGGGCACCTGTTCGCTGTTGTCTTCTCAGGAGATGCGCGCTTCGCTCTCCAGTCCGTGACGAACCTTCTCGCCGAAGCGAACCAGCGGTTGCAGTCAATTGAGCGGTTGCGGAGGCAGTTCAATGATGCTGTGTTGACACTGAACCGTTACGAAGCGGACGATCTTGTCTCGATGCGCGACGTAGTCGGGGTCATTCAGCGCGCCGCGGTGATTCGGAAGCTTGCCCACGGTCTTGATACGGTCTCTGCTGAACTCGGTGACGCCGCGTCGTTGATCTCACTGCAGAGCTCTGATCTGACAGGTGGGGTGCACGCGATCGCTGAACTGGTGAACATCGATTACCAGAAGCGGAAGCCCCGCAAGGAGACATCGGTGTTCACGCGGCTCGATCCACTCGGGGAGGACGACCTGTACGCCGCCGAGGTGGTTGCAGAGGTCCTCAATCTCGGACCACTCGATGAGCATGCGAAACCACGAGGCGTGCGGGCGATCGCCAGAGTGCCGAGGCTCCCGGACACAGTTCGTGGCTTGATGATGCGAAAATTCACATCCTACGAGAAGCTGATGGGCGCTTCCGCAGATGATCTTGCCGAGGTTGAGGGCGTCGGGAAGGCCCGTGCCCGCACTATCCTGACGTATCTTCACCCGGTGAGTGGCCTCGGCTCGATCCCGACTGCGAACGACTAACAGACGCGACCGATCCAAGGCCGGTACAATCCCTGGTTCCAACAACTCGCGAGGTTCTGTGGCCACAAAGAAGACTGCTACGAAGAGAGCGACGACGACGAAGAAGTCGCCCGTAGCGAAGACGAAGACCGGGAAGGCTGCTGCGACGAAGACGACAGCAAAGGCCCCTGCGAAGAAGAAGCCAGCTGCGAAGTCGCCCTTCAAGGTTCGGGACAAGGTCGTGTATCCGCACCACGGTGCTGCGACGATCATCAAGCGCGAGAGGATCAACTTCGCCGGAGCGAAGCAGGACTACTACGTGCTCCAGGTCGCAACGGATCAGCTCACTCTGCGCGTCCCCGTTGAGAGCGCTATCGAGCGCGGTGTGCGCCCTGTCATCTCGAAAAACAAGGCCCGTCAGGTGTTCGCCACGTTCAAAGACGAACCACAGGAGGCCGGTGCGAACTGGAGCCGCTGGTACAAACTGCTCACGGAGAAGATCAACTCGGGTGACATCTTCCAGGTCGCGGAGGTCGTGCGCGACCTCACCTACGCCCAACAGGTGAAAGGGATCTCCCCCGCACTCAAGCGAATGCTCGCCAAGGCGAGGCTCATCATCGTCTCCGAACTGCAGTTCTCCCTCAGCCTCTCCGAGGAGAAGACGATCGAGAAGCTCGACCGCGCCCTCCCCAAGGTTGAGCAGCTCGACGAGTGATGCGTCCGGCGGCCGATCCACGATGAAGGTCTGGGCGGTCGTTGTTGCCGGAGGTTCGGGGGTCCGATTCGGTGGCCCAAAACATGCGTGCACCCTCGGTGGCGTCGAGCTCTGGCGGCGGTGCGTCGATGTGTTCCACTCTGCTGGAGTCCAGGGCGTTGTCGTGGTCGGAGACGTCCCCGGGGGAGTCCCCGCCGGGGAGCGTCGAAGGGACTCCGTGGCGCGCGGTCTCCAAGAGATTCCCGACGACGCCGACTGGGTGCTGATCCACGACGCGGCGCGGCCACTGGTGACGCCGGAACTCATCAATCGAGTGCTTGAACGCGCGTCGAATGGAGATGTCGACGGCGTCGTCCCCGCTCTCTCTGTGACGGACACGCTCAAGCAGGTAGATGGAGACAGAATCGTCGCGACGGTTGACCGTGCCAACCTCGTCGCTGTGCAGACGCCACAGGCGTTCAGAGTCGCAGTGCTCAAGGCGGCCCATCTGATCGACAGCGACGACGCGACGGACGATGCTGCTCTTGTCGAGCGCACCGGCGGCGTCCTCGCACACGTGTTGGGCGAGCCATCCAATGTCAAGATCACCTTCGGTGAGGATCTCTCCGTTGCCCGGGCCTATCTCGCAAGGCGATCCGACAGTGGCTGACGTGCGCACGGGCATCGGATTCGACGCACACCGATTCGGTGGGGACGGGCCCGTCATACTCGGCGGTGTCTCGATCGATCATCCAACGGGTGTAATCGGCACTTCCGACGGAGACGTCGCCAGCCACGCGATCTGCGACGCTCTCCTGGGAGCAGTTGCCGCGGGGGACCTCGGCTCCTATTTCCCGAGCGCAGACCCGGCATGGGAGGGGGCAGACTCCCTCGAGCTTCTTCGTTTCTGCGTCGAGCGAGTCGCGGATTCCGGCTACACCATCTCGTCGGTCGACGTCACGATCATCGTCGAGACTGTGCGCATCGAGCCTCACCGGGTTCTGATGCGGGAGCGTCTCGCTGGCGCCCTCGGCGTTGAGATAGGCCGAGTCTCGGTGAAGGCCACCACGACCGACGGCCTCGGGTGGGTCGGCGAGGGTGCAGGGATCGCAGTGCAGGCCATAGCGACCGTTCAGCGTTGACCGACGACCTCTCGGGCCATGCCCGGATCGTCTGTGATGATGGCATTGACCCCTGCTTCGGTGAGTATCGCGACCGCCTCAGGGGAGTTGACGCCCCACACAACGGTTCGCAGAGTCGTCCCCTGGAGTGCTTGTGTTAGAACATCCGGGCCATCGCGCAAGTAGGAAAGTTCGGGGTGGATGCCATCCATGCCGAACTTCTGCGCAAGCCCGATGCCGACATCGAGCGTAACGGGGTTCACGATGAGCTGGCCCCGGAGGAACTCTGGCGCGACCTCCCCGGCACGTCGCATTGCGAGTGAGTCGAACGAAGACAGCAGTATCCGAGCCGGATCGTCATGTGCCCTGATCTCGGCGACGGCCTGGTCGACTATCAAGCGCTCCTCGTCGAATCCTGCCTGCCTCTTGTTGTTCTTGATCTCCACGTTGATGAACACGTTGCTGGGGATCGCATCGAGTGCCTCTCGAAGCGTCGGAATCTGCGGCGCAGCGTCTCGCAGGTCGTGTGAGGTCGTGGACGCGAACGTGCCAACGAGCGGGTCGTGGTCTTCGTGATGGAGGATGAGGATGCCGTCCAGGGTTCGACGTACGTCAAGCTCGACGCCGTCCGCACCCGCTTCGATCGCGAGCAGGTACGCCTCCAAGGTGTTGTCCGGTGCGCGGGACCGATCACCACGGTGCGCGTATATCAGGGGTCCGGAATCGAGAGGTGATGCGACCATGGGGTGCAGATCGCCTGCGGGTATGGTCGGCAGTGTCTCTTCGTTACCATATCGGGATGCAGTTGTACAACACGCTTGAGCGTGCCACGGTTCCCTTCGTTCCCGGGAATCCAGACCGGGTGACGATCTACTTGTGCGGTCCGACCGTGCAGGCAGAGCCGCATCTCGGACACGGCCGCTCAGCGGTCGCGTTCGACGTTCTCCGTCGGTACCTTGAGTGGGTCGGCCATGAAGTCGAGTTCGTTCGGAACGTCACCGACATTGACGACAAGATCATTGCGAGAGCCAGCGAGCTCAGGATGACGACGGAAGAGGTCGCGAATGAGGCAGCTGCTGCGTTCACCGATGCGTATGACAGGCTGGGAAATCTCAGGCCAACGATTGAACCGAAGGCGACCGAGCACGTTGATGAGATGGTCGCCGCGATTGAGACGTTGATCGATCTGGGCCACGCGTACGAGTCACAGGGTGACGTGTATTTCAGTGTCCGATCGTTTCCAGACTACGGCAAGTTGTCGCGTCACAACATTGCAGATCTTCGCGCGGGGGAGCGGGCCGAGCACGATGATCGGAAGCGTGACGTTCTCGACTTCGCACTCTGGAAGTCGGCGAAGCCGGGGGAGCCTTCGTGGCCATCGCCGTGGGGCGAGGGGAGGCCCGGGTGGCACATCGAGTGCTCCGTCATGGCCCGGATGTATCTCGGCGACGGCTTTGACATCCACGGAGGTGGGACAGACCTCATCTTTCCTCACCACGAGAACGAGATCGCGCAGTCCGAGGCGGCAACGGGGAAGCCGTTCGCCCGCTTCTGGATGCACAACGGCATGTTGAACCTCTCCGGAGAGAAAATGGCGAAGTCAACAGGGCACGTCGTCACGCTGCTCGGCGCGCTTGACCAGTGGGACGCTGTTGCGGTACGGCTCTTCTACCTGCGAACGCATTACCGCAAGCCGCTCGACTACTCGAGGGCCGCCCTCGAGGACGCCGAGGCGAGCCTCGAACGCCTCAGGTCGTTCCGCCGGAGAGTCCCCGGTTCGGTCGAGGTGTCGCCACGCGCCGACGTCATTGAGCGATTCAAGGCCGCGATGGATGACGACCTTGATGGGGCGGCGGCGCTCGCGGTCCTCTTCGAGACCGTACGGGAGGGAAACTCGGCGCTCGACACGGGCTCAGATGTGTCCTCACTCGTTGCCGCCTTTGATGAGATGATGGGTGTGCTGGGACTGACGGCGCCCGCGACCCTGGAGGCTGACGACGGGGCGGTTGCTGCTCTCGCCGCGACGTACGGGATCGTCGAAGGAGACGTCGACGATCTTCTCGAGTTGCGAGACAGAGCCAGGCAGAGCAAGGAGTGGGAGACAGCAGACGCGATCCGCGACGCTCTCATTGAACTACACATCACCATTGAGGACACCGCAGATGGCGCTCGCTGGCATAGGCACTGATCTTGAGGGCATTCATGCCGTTGAAGCCGCGCTCAGGAGTGGACGGGTAACGGCGCTCTCCGTCGAGAAGCGCCGCACAGCGAACCCCGACATCGCTCGGATACTTCAGCACGCGCAGTCACACGGAGTCACTGTCAGCCTCGTACCTGATGTGCGGCCGATGGCGTCCACCGGTGCGCCCCAAGGTATCGTCGCGCGGGCCCGGGCGATCGTGCCCATCTCCCTCAAGGCAGCGGTCAGGCTCGCGGACCCTGTAGCGCTGCTGGTGCTCGACCATGTCGAAGATCCACGCAATATCGGCGCGGCAGCACGTTCGGCCGTCGCTGCCGGAATCACTGCAATGGTCGTGTCGCAGCGTCGGAGCGCCCCCATCGGTGCAACGGCGTTCAAGGCTGCGGCCGGTGCCCTCGAGGTCCTCCCCCTCGTGGTCGTGTCCTCGATCGCAGATGCTTTGAAGCGGCTCGACCAGCTTGATGTCTGGAAGGTTGGCCTTGACGGCAGTGGGGATCGTTCCCTGCTCGGGCTCGATCTTCTCGGGCGCCCGGTCGCAGTCTGCGTCGGCGCTGAGGGCGAGGGCCTCTCGAGGCTCGTCGCTGAACGGTGTGACGTACTCGCCCACATTCCCATGGTGGGCGGAACCGAGAGTCTTAACGTCTCGGTGGCTTCCGCTCTCGCCTGTTACGAAGTTGCTCGCGTACGCGGCTGGGTATCCTGACACTTCTGCTGGCGTAGCTCAGTTGGCCAGAGCAGCCGCCTTGTAAGCGGCAGGTCATGGGTTCGAGTCCCATCGCCAGCTCGGCAGCAACAGGGGAATGGCAGACGTGGAATCGCGGCCGCGCTTACACTCGTCGACGATGGCGGAGAGTGACGTTGGTTCCATTATTCGCCGGGTCGGGATCTTCGCATGGTCCCTGATCGGCGTGATGCTGCTCGTCGGGGCGGCCTTTTACCTGTTGGTCGAAGGCAGGGTGATTCTCGCTCCGCTCCTCCTTGCCGTGGTGGTCGTATTCGTCCTCAATCCGTTGGTCGATTGGTTCGCTGAACGTCGGGTGCCACGGGTCATCGGGACGATCATCGGTTTCGTTGTCTTCTTCTCTGCTCTCTCCCTGCTCGTAGTGGTCCTCTTCCCCGACATCAGGTCCCAGGCCGAGGCCTTTATTGAGAGGTTCCCTTATCTCTATGACCAGACTGTTGCTGATCTGGATCGACTCTTGACAGCCGCGGGTTTCGCGAATCCTGCGATCATTGACTACGAACAACTCGTTGCCTACATCAATGATCCGGAGAATCGCAGCACACTGCTCGCGATACTGTTCGATCGCCTCGGCACTCTCACAACGGGCATCTTCGAGTTCATCCTCGTCTTTCTCGTCGGACCTGTTCTTGCGTTCTACTTCCTCATCGACCTGCCTTCCGTGCAGAAGCGGCTCACCGCCATCTTCCCCGATGACTACAAGTCTGAGGCTGCGCACGTCGGGAGGCAGCTCAACACGGCGATCGGCGGGTTCCTCAAGGGTCAGCTTCTTGTTGCGGTCATTGTCGGCGTCATGCTGTCTTTCGGATATTGGGCTATCGGACTCGAGTTCTGGTTGCTCATCGGACTCGTCGGTGGTCTGCTCAACATCGTGCCCTTCCTTGGCCCCTGGGTCGGCGGCATCCTCGGTGTCTTCGTGGCGGTGACCACAGCTGACGTTCCGACGGCGATCTGGGCGGTCGTGGTCGCGGTGATCGTGCAGCAGATCGACAACAATTTTGTCTCTCCCGCGGTGTTGCGTGCCACGGTGCGCCTGCATCCTGCTGTCACGCTGCTCTCTCTTCTCATGGGCGGCGCCTTCATGGGGATCTGGGGCATCCTGATCGCGGTCCCCCTCGTTGCATCGATCAAGATCCTCCTCGGCCACTGGTGGAGAACCCGTGTGCTCGACCAGACATGGGAGGAGGCATCCGAGGCGATGTTTGAGGACCAGGAACCGTCGCGTCTGCTGCGCACCGGCGAGATCCCGATCGTGACCGACGAGGCCCCCGAACCGCCCGTCGTCGAAGACGAGAACGACTGACGTGCAGACGTATGACCTGATTGTGGCGGCGATCTTCGTCGCGCTCATTGCCCGGGGCTGGGTTCGTGGCTTTGTGCGTGAGGCGGTGGAGGCCGGAGTGCTTGTGGTAGGTATCTTCCTCGTCTTCCGTCTCTCCCCGGTGGTGGGTTCGATCATCTCGGGGATGGCGAATGTGCCCGTGGAGGCTGCTCGCATCGCTGCAGGGGTTCTGCTCTTCCTAGTTCTTGTTCTCGGTGGCGCTCTGGTGGCGCGCGTGTTGTCGGCTGCCATGAAGATCGTGCCAGGGGCGACAGCCACGAACCGGATCGGTGGAGCAGTTGTAGGGGCAGGTTACGCGGCTCTCGTGGTCATCCTTGCAACAACCCTGGTGCTGGTCGCGCCGATGTCTGCGGGGTTGCGCGCCACCGTAGAGGAGGGAATCGCTGCGTCGTCTGTAGGCCGACGGATCGTTGAACCGGCCGGCGTCGTGCAACAGGCGGTATCAGTGGCGAGCGGTGAGCAGTTGTTCGGTGCCGTGATCGCACTTCAGGAAGCGGTCGGAGCGAGGTTTGTGGCGGGAACCCTCCCGATCCCCTTCCCCGACATCGGCGACGTTGACCTCCCCCCTTCTCAAGTCGCCGCACAACAAGTATTCGATTCACTCAACCGGCTTCGGATAGGTGAGGGTCGCGGTCCGCTGGCGTGGTCGGCGGACCTCGCGGTCGTAGCGGTGTCGAGAGCTGAGACGGTCTATCGCTCGGGTGTGCTCTCACTCGACGACGACCTTGCGCTCGCTCTCCATGCACAGGGTGTTCCCGGAACGATCCACACCGACATGGTGGTGCTCGCGGCGACTTCGGAGGGTGTTCTAGAAGCGTTCACGAACGCGTCGAGTTATATGGACGCGATCTTCGACGGCCGATACCGCAAGGCCGGCATCGGTGTGATCGACGGTCCATATGGACTCCTTGCCGTGATGGTGCTCGCGGGCTGATCACCATCGAAGGTTCCGCCGCGTGTGCGATATGGTGGGAGGATGACAGAGCCGGAACCATCGATTCGCTCAACCTTCGTAGCGTCCTATCCCCGGTACGTGGCCTCGCTGCTCAGCGAGCGCGGCGTCCAAGTTGACCAGATAATCGCTGACGGCATCGTCGAGGGTGTCGCCGTGCTCGACGGTCTGCTCACTTCGCTCGAGCGCACGGCACCCGCTCTCCAGCGCCACAGCCCCCTGGAGCTGTTCAGAGAGGCGCTGCGTCCTGTCGGGCACGCACTTGACGTCTCCGGTGTTTCACCACCCGCGCGTGACGATCAACAGCGTTCGCTCATCTCGTGGGACCGGTATGCCCTCTCGCCCGCCTCCCCCCAACTGCTCGGAGTTGAAGCCTACGAATCGCATCTTCGGTGGGGGGTGGCCAAGGCGCGAGCGCTCGTGCAGACCCCGACCGTCGGCCTCCTCTGCTCGGAGGCGGATGCAGAGATGCTCATCTCTGAGTTCTCCACGGTCGGTTACGGGGTTCTTCGGTTGCCCGCGCGCGAGCCGGTATCGGTCGCCGTCGTCGACATTGCCCACAGCCTCGCCGACGACACGATCCGTGCACTCGCCGCAGCCGGGTCGCGAGTCATCGCCTTCGGACTCGACCCTGACGACATGGTCGAAGTGCGTACCAGAGCCCTGGGGGCGCACGCGATCGTGTCCCGAACCGCGTTCTTCAGTGACGTGTCGACGTACCTGCCGACGATTACCTAACGCTCTCTCGGCTCTCGGGCGGCGTCTCGCCTCGCTGGGCGAGGTGCGCGACCCCCCACCGCAGAACGGTGGGCACTGTCTCGTAGCATGTCCCCAACCCGACACAGGAGTTGCATGGAGTTCAAGAGCATCGAGTACACGGTTGCAGATCGCATCGCAACCATCACTCTCAGTCGTCCCGAGAAGCTGAACGCGATCGACGAGCATATGCCAGCGGAGATCGCAGCCGCGGTGAAGGACGCTGAGGAGCGCCCCGCTGTCCACGTCATCGTCGTGACAGGGGCCGGTCGGGCATTCAGTTCGGGTTACGATCTTGAGCTTTACGCTGAAGACCCCGACGCGCCCGGGCATCAAGCCATGCCATGGGATCCGATGATCGATTTCGCGTCCATGCGGTCGAACACGGCACACTTCTCCTCATTGTGGCGATGCGACAAGCCGACCATCGCCAAGATCCGCGGATACGCCGTTGCGGGGGGGAGCGATATCGCGCTCTCCTGCGATCTCGTCGTGATGGCGGACGACGCTCAGATCGGGTACCCGCCTGCGCGCGTGTGGGGATGCCCGACGACGGCTATGTGGGTGTACCGGATCGGTGCCGAGCAGGCCAAGCGGATGTTGTTCACCGGTGACCTGATCGACGGTGTCGAAGCGAAGCGCATCGGGCTCGTGCTTGACGCAGTACCTGAGACGAGACTCGATGAGCGGGTCGCAGATTTGGCGGAGCGGATCGCCGGTGTCCCACAGAATCAGCTGATGATGCACAAGCTGATGGTGAACCAGGCGATCGACAGCATGGGCTTGCCGACGACACAGATGCTCGCAACCCTCTTTGACGGTGTTGCTCGCCACACTCCCGAAGGCGTGTGGTTCAAGCGTCGCGCCGAGGAGATCGGGTTCAGCGGGGCTATCGCCGAACGTGATTCGGGGGAGGCGATCCCACGGGCGGGTGGGGGAGCAGATACGCGGTGAAGCGTTCGGCAGGCCCATCTCGCGGTCATAATGACCGATGAGGAGGGCCTGTGTTTCCGCTACGCGACATCAATCCGACCCGGATCACCCCCTGGGTGACGCTGTCGCTGATCGCTGCAAGCCTGGTGGTCTACTTCTTCGCGCAGCAGCAGGGCGGTTTCGAGGAGCAGCAGATTTTCCTCTACGAGAGGGCCACGATCGCTTGTGAGGTCACTACCGGTGCTCCCTTGAGCTTTGATGAGATCTTCTCCGGGGAGTGCATGCCCGGTGCTCAGCCTCCAGCCGTACCGGAGAAGATCGTGCTCCTCTCCGTTCTCACTGCCATGTTTCTTCACGGCGGCCCCGCCCACGTTCTGTTCAACATGTGGTTTCTGTGGATCTTCGGCAACAACGTGGAGGACGCGTATGGCCACTTCTGGTACCTGGTCATGTACATGGTGGGTGGGGTCTTCGCCACTATGACCTACGTTCTGATGAACGCGGGCTCCACGATCCCTCTGGTGGGAGCATCCGGTGCCATCGCGGTCGCGCTCGGTGCCTACGGTGTCTTGTTCCCCAGACACAAGGTGCTGTCCCTGGTGGGATGGTTCGTGGTGCCGGTTCCGGCCGTGATCTTTCTCGCCGTCTGGTTCTTCATCCAGTTCGGGTTGGGCGGCACCGGGACCGCGTGGGAAGCCCACGTCGGCGGATTCGTCTTCGGGGCGGTTATCACCCTGGCGTTGCGGAGCCGTCTGCTGGCGCGGATCTGAGCGGGGAGGACATCTCTGCGGGTGCAGTCAACATCAGCGGCATGAGGCTTCGACTAGTGTTTGGCCATGGAGAGCCAGAGCGGCGTCGCATTTCGTCTCCTCGGGCCGCTTGAGGTTGTGGTCGATGGTCAGACCGTGGATCCTGGCGGTCCCAAGCAGAGGGCGCTTCTTGCGTACCTCGTGCTCCATCTCGGCGTACCGGTCAGCACCGGCACCTTGATTGAGGCTGTGTGGGGCGACGGCCCACCTGATGGGGCGCTCCGCTCCCTCCGGACGTACGTCTCGAATCTGCGCCGTCTCCTCGGGTCGGGCGTCGAATTGCGGGGCGAGCAGGCGACCTACCGTCTCGACTTCCGAGCGATCGAGATCGACGTTGATCACTTTCGGTCGATGGTTGATGACGCTGCCGATGTGCAAGATCGTCGTGAACGCGCCGAGATGCTCGACGTGGCCCTCCGACTTTGGCGTGGCCCCTTTCTGGTCGATGTGGATCGTCCCTGGGTGCAGGAGGCGTCATCGACCCTCGAGTGGGAGCATCGACGAGCGATAGCGGCGTGGGCCGACGCCACCATCGCCGTCGGTCACCCCGCCCGCGTGATCTCTGTGATCGAGCGAGCGGTGACCGACGCCCCGCTCGACGAGCAGCTGTGTGGTCTGCTCATGCGCGCTCTGTACGGGTCTGGTCGCCAGGCTGACGCCCTCGCCGTCTATCGGCGGTTGCGAGACATCCTGGCCCGGGACCTCGGCGTGGAACCGGGACCCGAGCTGCGCACCCTCGAGGAGCAGATTCTGGTCCACGAACAATCGATGGTCGGCGCCGAGCCCGAATGGCTGTTGCCTGTACCCGCAGCCAGCCTCGTTGGTCGCGCCGCCGAGATCGAAGATCTTCTCGCACGGATCGAGCAGGTCCGGTTGTTGACACTCACCGGCCCCGGCGGGGTTGGAAAGACCCGGTTGGCGATCGAGGTGGGTCGTCGAATCGTCGAGCGCGGAGATCAGGCTGTGTTCTTCGCTGACCTGTCCACCGTCTTTGACGAGTCTGCGACGGACGCGGTCCTCGCGGCGAGCGCCCGCGTCCAATCTCATCCAGACTCGGGACCGCTCGCCAGCCTGATTGAGTATCTTCGGCCCCGCGATGTACTCCTCATCGTCGACAACTGTGAGCACCTTGCCACAACTGTGGCTCGATCGATTGCGGCATTGATACGGAGCTGCCCACGGGTCACGGTGGTTGCTACGAGTAGGGCGCCGCTGCAGGTTGACGGCGAGCTCGAGTGGAGCACCCCGTCCCTGGCCCTCCCCGACCGCGCCGATACCTCCATCGAGGAACTCACTCGATCGCCGGCGGTGGAGCTGCTGTTGCAGAGGGCGTCCACTGCGTTCGTGGTGACCGAAGCGAACCGGGCCGACGTAGTTGAGCTCTGCAGCAGCCTGGACGGACTCCCTCTTGCCCTGGAACTTGCCGCTTCTCGAATGGGATCGATGACCCCCGCCGAGATAATCACGACGCTGGGTTCGCGCGTTCAGATCTTGGGAGGGGTCTCGTCAGATGATTCGCGGCATAAGACCCTCGACGCCACCATTGGATGGTCCTACGAGCTGCTTACTGAGGAATCGCGGGGGTTGCTTCGTGGGCTCGGGGTGATGTCGGGGTGGTTCCTACTCGAGGATGTGCTCTCCGTCTGCGGATTCGACTCTGTATCAGCGGACGAGGTGAGAGAGCGGCTCTCCACGCTGGTTGAGCAGTCCCTGGTGATGGCCGATACGTCGGGGCTCCGGACCCGATACCGACTCCTCGAGACGATCCGCAGGTTCGCTCTCGCAAGGCTCGGTGACGATGAGCCGGACACAAGGAGACGCCACGCATGGCACTTCGCGGCGCTGGCTGAACTCGAGGCGGCGAGGCTCCTCACCCGTGAGGAGGGTGATGCGGCTGCCGAGCTCTCTGCTGCATATGACAACCTCCGCAGCGCGGTCGGTTGGGCGATGGAGACCGGGCACATCGAGACCGCCTCCCGCATTGTGGCTTCCGCTCCCGACTGGGCCTACTGGCGGTCGCGCAACGAGCTGGCCGGATGGGCACAGTGGGTGTGGGAGAACACCACACCGGCCGACCCACGGTGGAGAGCGGTGTGCGGGAGCGCCGCTCGGGGTGCGTGGGTTGAGGGCCGTTTTGACGAAGCGATCCAGTTTGGCAGCGCAGCTTCGGGCGCTGCGAACACCGTAAGTGCGCGATCTGGGCACCCTGACGACGTCATCGCAGACGTCGCTCTCTATCGCGGCGACGCGCAGGCGGCGTTGGATCACTACTCCCGAGTCGTGGCAGAGGCGAGTGAGAGCGGAGACATCACGAGGGAGATCTGGGCCACCTACTACGTCGCTGTCATCCACGCTGTGCTCCGGCACCCTGACGAAGCAGCCGAAGTTGCCACGACGGCGTTGGCCCGTGCCAGGGAGACGGGCAACCCGACGGCGTTGGCGTTCTCCCTGTACGCCAAGGGTCTCGCTTTGAAGCATGGGTCGCCGGAAGAGGCGGTAGCGATGTTCGAGGAGGCGGCGCGAATGGCCGACTCGGTGGGAAATGACTGGTTCAGCGGCATCGCCCGGATGGAGCTCGTCTCTACCAAGGCAGGCCACGGCGACCTGAGCGGGGCGTTCCGAGACTTCGCTGGCGTAATCGACCACTGGCACCGGGCTGGAGACGACACGCAGCTCCGCCTCGCGTGGCGTTACCTGGTGAGTGCATTGGACCACGTCGGACTCCCCGATGAGGCGGCTCTCCTCTCGGGTGCCCTCCTCGCGGACACGAAGTCGGTCCTGACGCTCCCACATCCACGTCTGATGGACCAGCTCCTCGGTGCGCTGGGCAAAGCCGAATACGCTCGTCTCATCGTCCGGGGCTCGGTCATGTCGGTTCCCGAACTGGTGGTCGTCAGCCTCGATGCCATCGACCGGGCACGGCACATGCCGCACGAGCCCTGAGGGTTGCCGAACCCGACCGGCCGTTGCAAGGTGGTCGATCCGTGGCTGACGGACTCCGTCGAGACTGGTTATGCCGCTTGACGTTGGTCAGAGGATTGATCGTTCCTTGAACTTCTCTTGAGGTCGGTGTGTCACGGTATCGGCGTAATGGTACGTCGGACAAGGAGGAGAGCGATGACCTGGAGCGTGAAGGGACAGTATTTCGAGGCATGCAACTGTGAAGCGGCCTGCCCATGCGTATTCCTGAGCCCGCCCACAGACGGCAACTGCACCGTGCTCGTTGGGTGGCACATCGAGGAAGGCGAATTCGAAGGAACAACACTTGACGGATTGAACGTATCCATGGCGGTCTACTCGCCCGGCCATATGGCAGAAGTGCAGTGGCAAGCCGCCCTCTACTTCGACGACCGTGCATCGGATGCTCAGAGCAGTGCTCTCGCTGCGATCTTCTCTGGGCAGGCCGGGGGGCATCCTGAGCGCCTGGCGAGCCACATTGGTGAGGTACTCGGTGCCGGACCGGCATCGATCGAGTTCGAGAAGAACGGCAAACGGAGGTCCATGAAGATTTCGGGCATCGCAGATGTGGCGATCACCGCTGAGGTCGGACAGGGGGAAGGAGACATCACGATCGAGGGTCACCCACTGGCGATCGTACCTGGAGTCCCCGTTGTCGTATCGCGCTCCGAGCACTTCACCTATGACGACCATGGGATGCAATGGAACCTGACAGAGAAGAACGGGTTCTACTCGCCCTTCACGTACTCGGCGTGATCAGCGCGACGACGGTCGCACTTGGTCGGGTCCGAGGCGTAGTAGTCGTCGGCCTGGTCGGGTTCACAGCAGCCTCGTGGATGTACCTCCGGGTTGTGGCGACACGGATGGGCGACATGTCGTCGGTGTTGTCGATGCCAATGACGGCTGCCTGGACGTTGGTCCAGGCAGCTCTGATGGTCGTGATGTGGGCGGTCATGATGGCTGCGATGATGTTGCCGTCCGCGGTTCCGATGGTGTTCGCGTACGACCGTATGGAGAGAGGATCACCCAACGACGTACGCGGTTCGACCCCTCTGTTCGTCGCCGGGTACATCATCGTGTGGGCGGCCTTCGCCGTGGTCGCCACGGCCCTCCAGTGGTCGCTACACGCCATGACACTCGTCAACGGCATGGGTGTCGTGACTCAGGCCTGGTTCTCTGGAGGGCTACTGATCGGAGCGGGGATCATCCAATTCACCCCGAGCAAGGCACGGAGTCTCGCGGCCTGTCGCACACCGATCGGATTCCTGACAACATCGTGGCGAGAGGGGAGCACGGGCGCGCTCGCGATGGGTCTGCATCATGGGAGGCTCTGCCTCGGCTGTTGCTGGTCGTTGATGATTCTCCTCTTCGTGCTTGGCGTGATGAACCTGGCCTGGGTAGCGGTGCTCGCCGTATTCGTCCTGCTTGAGAAAGTGGCTCGCCGGGGCGAGGCCATCTCGAGGTTCGGCGGGCTGTTTCTGATGGCGTGGGGGATTGCCGTATTCGTAGGCGGCTGACCTAGCTCGCGGAGTGAAGAGATACGCGTCTGAGAGCTCTGTCGTAGGTTCGTGCGCGGCCTTCTCGCAGAGTCGTGCTGAGGTTGTCTCCATCACCTGTCTGGCACATCACGATGTACCGTACATCGGAAGGCAGTGCGCTCGGCTGGGGTCGAACCAGCGGGCCGGGTGTAAGGAGACCATCCAAGGGTGCTGACGAGACGGGCGAAACGCGAGAGAGTCAGACGTAGCTTGAGTTTTGGTGCGTGGTGCTTCCGGTCGTTTCGCGGTGTGTCTCGCCTCCTCGCGGAGAATTTCGCGACGAAGCTGGTGATCGTCACCCTGATCCGCACGGCGCAACGATGGTCGAGGATCGCGGTCAGCGACCTGGAACGCCACCAACTCCAGTCACTCCGTCAGGGACTCGGAATTGATCCGTCGCCAACCAGCAAGAAGAGGGAGGACACACCAACCGAAGTGACAGTCGCCGCATGAACTCGCACCACCTCGTTTACAGACGATTCGGGGCTTCACTGTCTTCCCTCAGGGTGCAAACCCCACTATCGGGCTGTTCACCGAAGCGGGTCAAGTCCGGGGACACGGTTCAAGTCCCGCTCCGCTACGAAAGAGCAAGCCCGACGCGTCATCCCCCCTACACCGCATCCCTGGACGTGACCGGTACCGCTGCTAGCCCAGTCGACCCCCGAAGCGTCGGGCTGTCTTCTGTGCCCGGGTGCGCAGCAGTTGCGTGCCGACGCGGGCGACCTCCTCGTACAGATCTCTCAACTCGGTCGTGCCGCTCTCGCGCTCACCGCTCTGGAGAAGAGCCTCCGCGAGCCGCCAGCGGGCGTAGAGCTGGTAGTAGGCGTAGTCGGCGATAGCCAGAGCGTCGGCCCAACGATCGGGACTCGGCTCGGTGGCGCGCGTCATCTCGGCTTCGGCGAAGGCGAGATTCTGTGCATGCGTCATCACCGAGGTCCAGGAGGCGACTCGAGGCGGATGATCTTCAAGGATGCGATTCATCTGGGTGAGGGTCTGTTGTGCCCGCTCCACGTGCTCCTCCGAGCCGGTATCGAGGGCTGCATCGATTTCGGCACGTACCAAGGGATTGAGCACACCCAGCTTGGCTGCCTCACCTGTTGGGTGGACTGCCATTGCAAGATAGGTCTGGGCGATCCGTGTCACATCGTCGAGTCGCCCCAGGTCGGCGGCGACCTCAGCGGCCAGCGGGTAGTAGGTGTGGGCCCATCGTGGACTCACACCTCTCGACTCCAATTCTTCGACATCCTTCCACGCCTCTCTCAGGTTCCCCCTCATCCAGGAGAGACTCGAACGGGCCATCAGAAAGATGGTCCGGTTGTAGCCTTCGAGTGTTCGGCTCCCCATCCGGGCGACGGACTCGTTGGCACGGTCGAAGTCCCCGACCTGCATGTAGACCCAAGGAAGCCAGTCCGTCGCGGTCGACGCCCAGGTGGCGGCGTCCAGAGATACGAGTGACATCCAGTCTTCGGTGACCCGGAGCGGCTCTGTGCGCCGGGCCACCGGATCGAGCATGTAGTTGTAGATGGAGAGGCCATAGATCTGGTTTATCGTCGTCACGTCCCCAGAGGCGGCGGCCTGGTCCAGAGCGATTCGTTGTTGTTCGAGACCGTCCTCCGTACGGCCGTTCCAGCAGTAGGCATCGGCCATGAGCTGCCTAGCGAGGATCTCGGCGAAGATATCGCCCTTGTTCAGGGCGATATCTTCCACCTCCGCGGCGAGCGGCAACATCAACTCCGGATCGGACTCCACGCCCATGAAGTGGCACAATTGTACCGTGGAGATGACCCACGTCTTGGTGAGCGGCGTGTCGAGACTGGCCAGCAGCTGGTGTGCCGAGTCGGCTTCGGAGACTGCTCCCTCGATGTCCTCGGAGTAGGCGAGGCATCGAGCGAGCAGCGCCCGAATCAGTGCTACGTCACGTTCATCCTCGGCGACCACCAGTGCGGATCGCAGCGTCGTGGCGGCGTTGCCGAGGTGTCCCGTGAAGTACCAGTGCCACCCTAGAGCCTGAGAGAGCACGACCACAGCCGGGTGGTCGCTCGCTGTTCTCGACCAGTCGAGGGCGGCACGGAGATTGTCGCTCTCCGACTCCAGCGCCTCGGTGAGGTCGCTCTGTCCAGTGCCCACCGCTCGCTCCCACAGATCGTTGATGAGGGCGAGGCACCACCGCTGGTGTTGACGGTAGATGGTCGTCGTGTCCGCGGTCTCCTCAAACCGGTGGCTGGCATACTGGCGGACGGATTCGAGCAGGCGGTACCTCGTTCCAAGGCGGGTCTCGTAGGTGGTGAGTAGTGATTTGTCGACGAGGTTCGCGACGACGGGTATGACCTGTCTCGGGGCGATTCCTGCGCCCGAGACGACCTGCTCTGCGGCCTCGAGTGGGAAGCCCCCTCGGAAAACACTGAGCTGGTTGAGGATCGCCTTCTCGGTACGATCGAGGAGCCGGTAGCTCCATTCAATGGTCGCGTGAAGCGTTTGTTGACGTGGCGGTGCCGTTGACAGCCCGCTTGTGAGCAGCTGTAGATGATCGTCGAGGCGATCGGCGATGGTCTCGACGGTCAGTGATCGGGTACGCGCCGCGGCTAGTTCTATAGCGAGCGGCATTCCGTCGAGCCGCGAGCAGATGCTTGCTACTGCACGGACGTTCAGATCGTCGATTCCGAACGAGGGGTCGGCTTGCGTTGCCCGTCGCTCGAACAACTGGATGGCCTCGTACTTCAGCGCCTCTCCAGGCTCCGATGGGTCGTTGCTGGGGAACCTCATTCCCGCGATCTTGTAGACCGACTCACCTGGCACACGGAGTGGCTCGCGGCTGGTGGCGAGGATCTTCAACTTGGGCGAGGACTGCAGCAGCCGCTGGGTGGTGGCGGCACAACCCTCGAGGAGGTGTTCGCAGTTGTCGAGGAGGATGAGGATCTTCTCCCCGGTAGTCGCCTCGGCTATGACTTCGAGCACATCGTCGCCTTTTGGCTTGAGACCCACCACTCGGGCTATCTCGGTTGCAACCATGTCGGGGTCCCGGGTGGCGGCGAGCTCCACCAGCCAGACGCCGTCGGGGAAGCGGTGGAGCATGCGTCTGGCCACCTGGATGGCGAGGCGGGTCTTCCCCGACCCGCCGGCGCCGGTCAGGGTCACGAGCCGGTGTTCAGAGAGTAATTTGCTGGTCTGGTTCATCTCCTCTTCCCGCCCTATGAAGTTGCTCAATTCGAGAGGCAGGTTGTGTGGGGTCTGGGTCAGTGTCTTGTCATGGAGGAGAATCCGATCTTCGAGACGACGGAGGCGTCCACCGGGCTCCAGGCCGATCTCGGCCAGATGTTGCGATACCTCTTGGTATGCACGAAGCGCCTCGGCGTGTCGGCCGAGGCGGTAACGGGCAGTCATCAGGTGCTCCCAGAGGTGCTCCCGAAGGGGGTGCTCAATGACCAGGCTCTCGAGATCGGGGAGAACGTCGGCGGGACGGCCCAGCCCGAGGAGGGCCTCGGCCCGGATCTCGACGAGTTGCAGATGGAGTTCCTCGAGTTTGGCGATAGCTGGTTGGGCGAAGTCATCGTCCATCAGTTCGCTGAACGGCCGACCCCGCCACAGATGGAGGGCATCTTCTGCAGTGGATAGAGCCGAGTCCCAGTCTCGCCGATCCGCCCTGCCTTTACTCTCCTCACCCAGTCGCAGAAACTCAGACGCGTCCAGACTCGTGGCGTTGACGTCGAGTCGATAGCCGTGACCCTCGGTAACGATCGCGCCATTACCCAGAATCTTCCGCAGAGCGGACACGTGAGTCTGGAGGGCCGCCTTCGCTGTAGGCGGCGGGCGATCGGGCCAGAAGCGGTCGATCAACACGTCGGTACTTATGCGCCGACCGGCGTCCAGGGCGAGAATCGCAAGCAGGCGGCGGTGCGACGGTCGATTTACGTCGATCTCGGTCCCCTCTCGCGCCCGAAGGGGACCCAGCACCTCGAACTGCACGCTCACTGCCCCTCCTTGGTCAAGCGCTCACTCTGGCGGCGTCCTGCTGAGCGTCGGATGTGCGGGGTGACTCTCAGCGGCTCCTTCCGATGTTAGGCGACGCGGAGTCGGGTACCTGCACCATTCTGCCGAATGGGTGTTGAGCAATGGTCGGCCACCGTTCAGCGTGCGTTTAGCGGTGTCCTGTCTAATTGTTGGGAGAGACAGAGCCGGCGAGAGGAGAGAGCCAGATACACAGAGTTCGTACCGTGCCTGTGACGACTGCTGCGCTGGTTCCGGCGAAGGCAGTGCATCTCTGACAATCGCCCAGCACGCGATCCGCTCCCTGTCAGCTTCACTGTGCTCGCCCCTGGAGTGTTGCCCTGCGGCATGTCAAACTCTAGGAGACATCTTTGAACCGGAGGACCCAGATGGATCTCAAGTATGTAGTTTCTTCGCATCCCAACAGCGAGTGATGGAGGGGAATATCGTGGACATTTCCAAACTGAGATCCGTAGTGGGTCGGGTGCTCGAGTCGGGTGATGCCGGGTTCGATGAGGCTCGGGCTCTCTGGAATGCGAGGTTCGATCGTCGACCCGACCTCATCGTCCGGTGCGCGAGCGCCAGCGATGTCAAGGCTTCGATCGATTACGCGCGTGAACACGAGTTGCGATTGTCCGTAAAGGGCGGAGGCCACTCGTACGCCGCCAATAGCGTCGCCGATGGTGGTCTGCTCATCGATCTATCACCGATGAAAGCAGTTCGTATGGACGCCGAAGCAAGAACTGTGACGGTCGAGGGAGGAGTCACGTGCGCAGAACTTGATGCCGCTACGCAAGAGCAGGGTCTCGCCACTCCTACGCCGACGGTCTCATCAGTTGGGGTGATCGGCGCGGCGCTGGGTGGTGGTAGTGGGTACCTCTCCCGCAAGTACGGCCTGATGATCGACAATGTGATCTCAGCGGAGGTGGTGACTGCAGACGGACGACGGCTCCGAGCAGCATCTGATGAGAATGCCGACCTCTTCTGGGCTCTGCGAGGTGGAGGCGGGAACTTCGGCGTAGTCACGAGCCTCGAGCTTCGATTGCACAAGGTAGGTCCTCAGGTGCTTTCCGGGCAGATCATGTATCCATTCGACGACGCGGGCGACCACCTTCGCTTCTTCAGGGACTTCATGGCTGAGGCCCCCGACGAGTTCCAGTGCTATCCGTTCTGCTTCCGCGTCCCACCGATCGATGTCTTTCCGGAAGAGAGTCATGGGAAACCGGTTCTCGTCTTCGTTCTCTATCACGAAGACCCCGAAGCAGCTGAATTCGTGCAACCTCTCCGGGAGCTGGGAGAACCGATTCTCGAGGAGGCGCGTCTCGGCCGTTACGTCGACGCTCAGACGGGCTTCGACGCCAACATGCCCAAAGGTCAGCGGTATGTCTCGAAGGCACACGACCTCAGCGGGCTCTCGGACGGGGCCATCGACACAATGGTCGAGTTCGTACCTCGAATGGTCGGTCCTCTGACTGCCGCCTACTTCGACCCACTCGGCGGGGCAGTCGGTCGGGTAGATCCGTCGGCAACACCCTACGGAGGCAGGAGCGCGAGATACGGGTTCCACGTCATCGCTGGTTGGATGGACGCCGCCGAGGAGGAGTCAGTACTGGCGTGGGCTTCGGAGTTCCACAGTGCGATGGCAGCCCACGCCACCGGAGGCGTCTATGTCAACCTCATCGCCGATGACGAGACCGACCGCGTATCCGCGGCATACGGCGCCAACTACGCACGGCTGGTCGAACTGAAGCAACAGTGGGACCCGACGAACCTCTTTAGCAGCAACTTCAACATCCCACCGAGCTGAAGTGATGGTGCCTCCACTCGGTGGACACTCTGGGGTGTCACCGCGACGCTCGACGATCCGCACTTCTCGGTCGTGCGTCCTCGCCACATCGCCGGTTTCGATCTCCTTCGCTGACGAGCGCAAGCACGAATCGGTGCTGCCGGTCACGATTTCGAGGTCTATCCGTTGTCTGTCTCGCCGAAGGTGATCGTGGCGAGGAGTTCGTCGACGACTTTTCGTAGCTCTATTCTCTCAAAGTCTGGAGTCTCCACGAAACGCCTATGGCAGGAGGACGCCCCGTCCGATGATCCGGATAGCTGTGCGGTCGTCGACGAGTCCCGCGACTATCTCCACCGTTTCTCGGTCAGCGACTGCGACGCCGATTTCTATCCGCCCGCCGGCGCCGGTGCTCACCGTGACAGTGAAGATGTCGGAGTGTCCTTTGAGTCCTGACAGGACCGCATCGAGGAGCCTGCGCTGTTCGGCCTTGCTGCGGGAGACCTCGATCACGCAGGCCTCGCGGCCCTCCGATGCGAGCGCTTCACGATGCGCCTGCGGGTCCCCGACCACCTGTAGCACGAGGACACCGTTGTTCGCCAGGTAGACATCACCCGAGACGTCGCCCAGCGTCTGTTCGTACGCGTGGATCTTCTCGATGCCCACGTATGACTCTATCGCCGCGCACTCTGCGGGTAGCTCCGTCGGTGGGAACACATAGTCTTGGAGGAATAGCGCCTCGGACTCTTGAAGGAGTTGAACGTGGCCGTCGACCGGTGGCCACGAGACGACAACGGTTCGTTCACCCCAGCGGACTCCTTGTGCCTCCTCGGACCAGTCGCCCATCTCAAGTCCGTCAGCGATCGGGCCAC
>JASJXX010000102.1 GCA_030123765.1 Actinomycetota bacterium
TTCCTAAACCGGGTGTCGCTGGTTCGATTCCAGCCGAGGGCGCTACCGGACCCTGGTGGTTTCAGAGGGATATTGCGTCACTTCGGTGAGTGTGTCTGAAGGTGTCGTCCACCCGTCAGAAGCGCACGGCGAATCCATGCAGCGAAGCATCAGGATCGACGGAGAGGATCTCTACGGATCGGACCCGCGCCGATCGCGGCCCCTGCCTCAAGAACGTGATGAGCTGCCCCAGCGCTGGTTCATCGCCTTGCGCGAACGCCTTGACCGATCCATCCGGCGCGTTCCACACCCAGCCCACAAGACCAAGTTCCTGGGCCGCATGTACCACGGCGTACCTATAGCCGATACCTTGGACACGACCGGTAACCGTCACGGTGATCGCCTTCTGATCTGCCATCTCCCCCATCGTTACACATCCGAGCGTGCCTCCGCTAGATCGGACCTCCTGGGCGCGACGTGTTCCTGATGTGCTTGTGGGGAGTCACGAGTCGCCGAGGTGGTGGAAGGGTGCTGGTTCCGGAGGAAGGATCGTGCCCATGACGCAGAACTCGTTGCCTACGCGGTCTTCCATGACCACCCACGAGACGTCGCCCTTGCCTATGTCGACACGCCTGGCACCGAGTCTCCTTCCAAGCGACGGCCATCCTCTTCTTGCGACGTGTCGACCGGGTACACATCGATGTGTACTCGGTTCTTGTGCACCTTCGCATCGGAGGTGGCTCACAGCAGGATTTTGGGTACTGGGGAGCCACCCGCTTTCGCATCACGTTCGGCCGCTCGCATGTAACGTCGCGTGTTCCAGCGCGTGAGTCTGAAGCTTGAGAGAAGGTCGCTACCTCGTCCCGGAGGACACGACGCGGCGAGCCACGGTGACACATCTCTGAGCGGGTTCGACAGCTCTGGACGCTGCCGAGAGCGGGATGTTGTCTGGGTCGTACTCTGCTTTCGTCTTCATTTGGAGCAGTCGACGGAGGTCCTTCTCAAGGTCGGCGCCGTCTTTTCCAGCTTCCTTGAGCAGTTCACCGGCCCGGTCATGATCCTGACCGGCAGCTCGTCTGCCGAGCCGAACACCACAAACTGCGTCGGCGGCATTGATTGCAGCGTGGATCGCCAGGCTCGTCGCTGCGATACTCCGCTCTGCTTCGAGTTCGTTCTCCGCTGCGGCGAGATGCTCCTCGGCTTTGGCTAGATAACTGCGCGCCTGGGCAGCAGTCACGTTCCTGGTTCGCGCCTGTCTAGGCATCGCGGATCTCCGCGAGTTCGCTGAGGACTCGTCCGTGGACGACGATTCCCTCGCGACGGATGTCGCGCCACACCGGCTGCCTGCTCGACAGTCGTGCACCGATCTCGTCAGATCCGATCTCGAGAACGTCGACGGGGTTCCCGCTGACCCGATGGATCTGAGATCGCCACTGCTCCACCGATGCCGACCACGCCTCGTCGGACTCGTCGACGCCCACGGGACGGACGAACACAGTGTCGATGTCGCTCTCCGCGCCCGCTTCTCCCCGGGCAAAGGAACCGAAGACGATCACCGACACCGGCGACACGGGCAGCACCGCAGCGACGCGACCCATCTCCTCAATTACTCCATCGCGCCCTCGTGCTAGAGCGACCAGTGGACCAGCGGCGACGTGTTCGGGGACAAGCCGGAAGAGTGACGAGGGAGGTGCTTCTCTGCGTTCAACGAGCCCGAGGTCGACCAAACCCGGCAGCACGCGAGAGACCTGAGCGAGGCTCACGCCAGACAGGCGCGCGATGGTCCGCATGTTCAGCTCGGCAGTGGTCTCAACCAGCACGGCAAGCACACGGCCCTGCACACCAGGAATGAGAGCCTCGATAGGTCGTACGAAGTCCATGCCGAAAAGATACACCATATCCATCATAAATGGAACAATTGTTTCATTTATGATGGATATGCGCCAACACTCACTCCGGTTCGTATCGGTTACTGATGAGCCAGTCGAAGATCTCGTGGCGCAGAAAACTGAACTTGCGACCCCCCGGTCTGCGATGCGCAGGATGACGCCTTCCCGGACCCAGGCACGGATGATCTGCTCGTTTGTGTTGAGGAGTTCAGCAAGCTGATGGGTGTCCAACACAGCCGGCACTTCGGGATACCAGCGGTCGTATTCGATCTTGCCCGTGATGCCTCGTCCCCAAGCGTCTCTTCCGGTCGCTCCTCGTCTTCGACCGGCGACTCCTCCGAGTCCACCGGGATCATCGTCGCAATGACCTCATCGCGGAAGAACCGGAACTGCTGACCCCACCGCATTGCGGGCAACTCCTTACGGTGGACCTTGTCACGGACGTCACCAATGGTGCAATGCATCATCTCAGCAACAAGCGCTGTAGTGAGGATCGGCGGATAGAGGCGCTGCAGCTCGGCTGCAGGGTCCGTGGTGTTCATCTCTGCTCGACATTGCTCGACGTTGCACCACATGGGAACGATCTTGACGCTCGAATCGGGTTCTTGTCCGTATCTCGTCCGTGAGAGGATGAGAACATCGCGAAACGACCGGAAACAACACACAACGCAACCCTTGCTACGTCTCGGTTTCCGGCGATTCGTCCATATCCTCGGATCCCTTCGAGGGGTTCCTACACCGGGTGTCGCTGGTTCGATTCCAGCCGAGGGCGCCGCCGGAATCCCTTGTGGCGCTTGGGATTCGCCATCTCGGCTCTTCCCCACGCGAATACGAGTCCAGACCTCGAACCGTTCCGATCGGGTCAATCTCTGACCCTTCACCCCGCTCACCGGCGCCACCTCCACGACCGGCCACCACATACAAGTCGGCGAACCACATAGCTGAACCCTCCACGATCAGGGGGGAAGCCCAGCTTCGAGTCGGCGGAGGCAGTGGGCGGCTTGTTCGAGCTTGGGTCGGTAGTCCACGATGCCGCGTTGCTGTGGCAGGGAGTACGAAGTAGGCTCGGCATTCGGAGGTGCCCGATGGGACTGTTGGAGGATCTCGGCTACGGGGTGAAGTCACCCAACGGACTGCAGCGAGGGATGCAGGCGTTCTCGTCCAGCCGCACTGGTGCATGGATGTTCTCGAAGACCATGTACCCGGTGGACAAAGCGCTCTTCAGGGTGACTGGTGGTCGGCTGACGCTCGCGAGCCTGACGGCGGGACTGCCTGTGATTGTGTTGATCACGACCGGCGCAAGGAGCGGCAAGGCGCGGACCATGCCCCTTGTGGGGATCCCGGTGGGCGACGACCTGGCCGTCATCGGCTCCAACTACGGACAGAAATCCACACCGGGCTGGGTGTACAACCTCGAGGCCGATCCGTCGGCAACCGTCAGGTACCGGGATAGGACTGTTGCGGTCACGGCCCGGCGAGCCGACGAGGATGAGACCGACCAGACGTTTGATCTGGCGGCCGGCGTGTACCCCGGATACGCAAAGTACCGGACCCGTGCCGACCATCGCGTGATTCGAGTGTTCGTTCTCGAGTCCGCGACCTGAAGCAACAGAACCCCCTTGGCACATCATCTGACCTGACGACGAAGGGGCCTACTCACTCAACACGCGACCTCGACAAACCCTCAGGTGGATGACACCATCAGACAAACTCGCCAAGTGCTGCAACGATCACTACGGAGATCACGAGGAACGCGCTGAAGCGGCTACTGATCAAGACTTGCTGGTGGGGTGACCTCGAAGAGATCGAGTTTCTAGACCGGCTCTACAACCTCGATTCACTGCCCAGTACCGACAGTCGCTATCAGACTGCTCGTCAGGACATCATTCAGCATCCTGGGGCCAACTACGACTGGGATGAAGAGTGGATATTCTCCCACGAGAGGCTGGGTTTGGATGACACATCCACGCTCTTGAGGTTCTTCGCCGAAATGGTCCACCCGGCTGTGCTTGGCGATACAAATGAGGCCTCTGCCCTAGTCGATACCGTTAACCAGTTGCTGCAGCCTGATGGCTGGGACCTGTATCGGTCCTCACTGATTTCCGGGCGACCTGTGTGGCGAGCTCGTCGCTACTCGCCGCTACCGATAGCACCACAGCAACTCAGGGACGCCATCGCGGAAGCCATCGCCGAGTTGAAGGCCTATGAAATACCAGCGTTCTGTGAAGGCGCCCTCGGCTTGGCCAATCAAGAAGCACATGGCGATGAGACCCAATGTCCAGCGAGCGCATGGCGGTCTCACGCGCTCATCAAGGCGCTCTACTGCCTCGACCTGGGCGCATCCGAGGAAGTAGGTGTGCTTGTGAGAATGTCCCTCTCATCTGGGGGCAGCTTCTCGACTGCAGGGCG
>JASJXX010000048.1 GCA_030123765.1 Actinomycetota bacterium
GAACGGCAACGCGCGGCTCCTCCTGGCTCGCGATCTCACCGGTCTTCTCCGACGGGAGAACCGGTTCTGCACTCCGGGACTCAACGAACGCTTCGACGTCTCTGCGCGTGATGCGCCCGCCGTCGCCCGTCCCCGCCACCATCGCGAGGTCAACGGCGTGCTCAGCGGCGAGCTTGCGGACGATCGGCGAGAGCACCGAGCGCCGCTCGGTTCCGGCATCGGCCTGGCGCCGCACGTCGCTGTCGACGAGGGGTTCGCCGCCGTGCACCGCGTCCTCCACCTGCTCTGTGCTCGCTTCTGCGCTTGCAGCTCCCGACAAGATGGCGATAGGGGTCCCCACGTCGACAGTGGTCCCCGCAGGAACCAGAATCTCCGTGAGAATTCCTTCGGCAGGCGACGGGATCTCCGTGTCGACCTTGTCGGTCGAGATCTCGACGAGGATGTCGTCTTCAGCGACGTACTCACCGATCTGTTTCACCCATTGCAGGATCGTGCCTTCGGTGACCGTCTCGCCGAGCTGTGGCATCGTGATCGTGACCGACATTGAGTGCTCCTTAGTGCAAGCCTCGACCTGCTGCTGCCATCAGGGTTTCACCGATCGCTTCAGAAACCGTTGGGTGTGCGTGGACGAACGCCGCTGCCTCAGACGGCAGCGCCTCCCATCCCACTGCGTACATGAGTTCGTGAATCATCTCTCCCGCACCAGGCCCTACGACCGTAGCGCCGAGGATCGGCCCGTCTGTCTCAGCGACGACCTTCACGGTACCGCCGATCTCACCCTGGATGATCGCTCGACCGACACCGCGCATGCCGTGGCTGGTGGTGGTGATGTCGTACCCCTCGGCAACCGCGACCGCTGCGGTGCGGCCGACCCACGCAATCTCGGGGTGTGTGTACACGACCATCGGGATGGCGTTGTACTCGACGGGTGCGGTGCGGCCAGTCGCGATGAAGGTGACAGCCGCGATCGCCTCAGCAAACGCGACGTGGGCGAGCTGGGGAGAGCCGCTCACGATGTCACCTACCGCGTACACGTTCCCGGCACTCGTCTGCATCGTTGCAGCATCCGTGGCGATGAAGCCCTTCTCCGTCGTTATGCCGACCGACTCCAGGCCCAGGTCCGACGTCAGGGGTCGTCGACCAACGGCGACGAGCACCACGCTCACCTCCACCGACGAGTCCCCGTACGACACGACGACCCCGCCGTCGGCAGTCTTCACCGGCCCGACTCCCACTCCGAGATACATGTTGATCTGTCGCTTTCGGAATGATCTCTCAAGCACCTTCGCTGCCTCAGGTTCCATCCCCGGCACGAGCTGGTTCTCCATCTCGAAGAGGTGCACTTCGGTGCCGACCTCGGCGAGGAACGAAGCAAATTCACAGCCGATGACGCCGGCACCGATGATGGCTACACGGTCAGGCTGCTCGGTCCAATCGAGCGCGTGGTCGGATGTGACGATGGTTCGGCCATCGATCTCGTATCCGGCTATCGAGGCTGCTTCAGATCCGGTTGCGAGGATGACGCTGCGAGCCTCGATCCTGGATTCTGTGCCATCGGTTTTGGTGACGGCGACCTCGCCCGCTCCGCTGATCCGGCCGAATCCTTCGATGACGTCTACGCCGCGGGAACCGAGAAGCCCGGAGAGGCCCTCGACGAGGCCTTCGACGATCATTTGCTTTCGTTCGAGCGCCCTGGGCCAGGAGAACTCCGGCTCGGGCACGATCACGCCGAACTTTGCGGCGCCTGCAACGGTGGAGTAGACCGCTGCCGACTCGATCCACGCCTTGGCGGGGATGCACCCCTTGAGCAAGCAGGTACCTCCGACGCGCTCCTTCTCGACGAGGGCGACCGAGAGCCCGAAGTTGTGGGCGTACAGGGCCGCGGCGTATCCGCCGGGGCCCCCACCGATGATGGCGATGTCATACATGAGAAGCACATCTCCAGGGAGTCGATAACAACGCTCGTAGAATAGTGGCGCGTGCTGGAGCAAGAGACCTTGCAGCCGATATCCTCCCCGGGTGCAGACCCGCTACCTTATTCTCGCCTCGCTCGCTGTCGGCCTCGTCATCCTCATGGCGACCGCCATCTGGCTCGCAACGCTGTGACCGACGTTGTTCTCCCGACCGCAGACGGCGAGCGGCTCCAAGGGATCCACAACGTGGCCACAGGATCCCGAGGCGTCATCGTCCTCTGCCACCCCCACCCCGAGCAGGGCGGCACTATGCGCGCCCCGATCCTCGGAGCCATCGCAAAGCACGCTGTGGCACAGGGACTTGACGTGCTCCGCTTCAACTTCCGCGGCGTAGGAGAGTCGACCGGCACCCACGGCAGAGGGGAGGCTGAGCTGCACGATGTCGAGGCTGCGATGACGTACGCGGCAGATCTCGATCTTTCGGTGGTGGGCCTCGCGGGATGGTCATTCGGTGCAGTGGTGGCGCTCAGGTGGCAGGCCGAGACCGGATCGACGGCTCCCTTCGCCGGCATCGCGCCGCCGGTGAGGAGTGAGTACACACCCACGCTGCCTGAGCCTGCAGCGTTGCAGCAGGCGCGACGAGGGTTCATCGTTGGTGACCGAGACCAGTTCGTCGACTCCGACGAGCTCACACAGTATGCGGCGTCGATCTCGGCGAAGATCGTCCAGTATCCAGGCACCGACCACTTCTTCGTGTTCAAGCATCAACAACTTGCCGAGGACGTAGTCACGATGATCACCGACGAGACGGTCTGACCGCTCGCTCTCGCTTCAGCCCGCCCTCATCGGATATCTACGGTCAGGAGTGGTCGAAAGTGAACGTTCCGGAGGACAGGCTTGATCCTCCAAACACGAGATGGATGGTGCCCTCGATGCCGTCCCTCACGTAACGAATGTCCCACTCGGTGTCCGTTCCCCTCGAGTCCGTGACCTCGAAGCCGAGCACGGGGAGGTTCGCTTCGTAGAAGGCGGCGACGTCCAAAACGCTCGCGGGGAAGTTGATGATCATCTCCGTGCGCCCGTTGACCCCGTCGATCATCGTCGTGCCGACGACGGCCACCCCTGGGATAGGGAAGCCGCTGGGAACAGTGAACGGAACCTCGCCGCTTCCGAACTCGAGATTCGGGATCTCTGTCGCGTTGAAAGTCACGGTGGTGCTCGTCGTCGTAGTCTGCTCAGCCGCATTGCTCGTACATGCGGTACCGACCACGGCAACTGCCGCAACGAGTGCGATTAAGAGCTTGCGGGTGCGAATCGCGCCTGCCTCCCTATGTGTCATCGAGCGGCAAAATTCTATGAACACGTCCCTGATAGTCGCCGGACAATGACTCACTCATCGGAGTCCACAACCTCGCCGATCGCTCCGATCGCCTGAAGGTAGGCGGCCTGCAGATCCATCACAGCGAAGATCTGGTTGGGCTCGTAGGCGAACCCGGCTGCGAGCGCCCGCTCCTGGGCGTAACGTGCTGCTGCCTCACCTCCAACGATCGGTTGACCGTCCTCCTCCCACAGCTTGGGCTGCTGGAGATAGTGCATCTCCCACTCGAGGATGCGTCGCACGTCCGACTTCTTGAGTCCGAACGTGTCCTGTTGAAGAAGTCCGTCCCAGATGAACTCGATCGAATCGTCAACCCCGTAGATCGCCTCGGGATGTTGCATCCGGCGTGCCTCCTGCCAGAACATCGCGATACCAAAAGCGAAGACCAGCGCGATGAGGACCGCGAAGAAGAGTGGGGCATTCATGTCGGGAAGCGTAGGCAGGTATCGGGATATTTCGGCGCCGCTGGTAGGTTACGACTCTCGATCCGAGATGGAGCCAGATGCCCTTCGAGACGATGAGACTGTTCTTCGCCCTCGGGGCGGTCGCTGCCAACGTGATCGCCCTTGCCCTTCTCGCCATCGGCATCGCTGGTCGGGGCAGGGAGGAGAGCCCGTTCGAGTTTCTCCGAGGCGTCACGCTGTGGATCGCAGGGGGAGTCGCTATCGCCGCGACGGCCGGGAGCCTCTACCTCTCCGACATCGTCAACCTCATCCCGTGCAAACTGTGCTGGTTCCAGAGGATCGCGATGTACCCGCTCGCGGTCATCCTGCCCATCGCGGCCTTTCGCAGAGATGCAGGTATCCGCATCTACGCAACGGTGCTGGCAGTCGCTGGCGCTGCGGTCGCCGTCTGGCACCGCACCCTTCAGGTGTTCCCCGGCCTCGACACCGGCGCGTGTTCCGCGGTCGGACCGCCGTGCTCGACGCCCTACATCAAGGAGTTCGGCTTCGTCACCATCCCCTACATGGCACTATCGGCATTCGCTCTTATCCTCGTACTTCTGTGGGCAGACCGTGTCAATAGTCTGCGCACTGTGACAACATCTGATCGAGACACTTCTTCAAGTAATCACTGACAAAGGGAAAACCATGGCAAGCACATCGTCATCGGGATCAAAGAACGGCCTCATCATCGGAGCTGCCGGTGGCCTCGTCGTCCTTCTGCTCGTGGCTGCAGTGATCTTTGGGAGCGAGGAGATCGGAGCCGAGTTCGGTTCCCCCGAGCTCAGGGGCACCTCCCTGCCGCCATTCCCAAGCCAGCAGGCGTCCGTCGACACCTCAGCCAACGGCCTCGCAGCCCCGGAGATCTTCGGCCAGGACTACACCGGCATTGACGTCGCCATCGCCAACGACGGAAGAGCGAAGGGGATCGTGTTCCTCGCTCACTGGTGCCAGTTCTGCCAGCGAGAGGTCCCTCGAGTCCAGGCATGGCTTGACGCTGGGGGCGGTGTAGACGGAGTCGACCTCTACTCGGTCTCCACTTCGGTCAACTCGGGACGCCCGAACCATCCACCATCCAGCTGGCTCGACGCCGAGGGTTGGACGATACCCCTCGTAGTCGACGACCAGCCTCTGAGCCTCTACCGCGCCTATGGCGGCGGCGGATTCCCGTACTGGGTCTTCCTCCACGCAGATGGCACGGTTGGCCTACGAACCGCTGGAGAGCTGACCATCGATGAGCTCACCCAGATCCTCAATACTCTCGAACAGTAGAACGAGCGATGAAGACCGTTTTCGAGGGAGACGGGTTCAGCGTTCGTCGCATCGTCACGCCCCCTTTCGACAACAACGTCTATCTCATCACGTGTACCGAGACCCGCAAGTCACTGATCGTGGACGCGGCGAGCGATCCGGATGCCGTGGTCGCCATGGCGTCAGGCACCGCGGTGATCGGTGTCGCAACGACCCACGGGCACTGGGATCATCATGGGGCAATTCCCGAAGTCACCGACAGGCTCGGCATCCCGTTCTTCCTCCACACCGAGGATGCGGCAATCGCGGACAAGGAGCCCTACGTGCCGCTCACTCCCGGTGCCCTCGTGATCGGAGACGTCACCGCAACCGTGTTGCACACGCCGGGGCACACGCCCGGTTCGGTCTGCATCGCTCTCCCCGGCGTCGTGCTGAGCGGCGACACCCTCTTCCCTGGCGGCCCTGGAGCCACCCGCTTCGACCACAGCTCGTTCGACGCGATCATCGAGTCGATCACCGCGAACCTCTTCACACGCCCCCCCGACACCGTGGTTCTCCCGGGCCATGGCTCGTCGACGACAATCGCTACAGAGCAACCCCATCTGGCCACGTGGATCGAACGCGGCTGGTGACAAGGAGAAGATCATGGAACTCGGCCTCTTTGTAGAACCCCAGGTCGGAGGCAGCTACGCGCGTCTCGTGGAGCTGGCCCGCTGGGCAGAGGAGAATGGCCTCGATGCGTTCGCGAGGTCCGACCACTATCTCAACGGAGATTCCTCTGCGCACACCACTGAGGCATTGACGGCGCTCGCCGGCGTCGCAGCGGAGACAAGCACGATCCGTCTGGCCACCCTCGTCTCCCCGATCACCTTCCATCATCCCAGTGTGATGGCGAAGGCGGCAACGACCATCGACGAAATATCGAACGGGCGTTTCACCCTCGGCGTGGGCACCGGATGGATGGAGTCCGAGCATGACGCATTCGGCCTCGACCTCCCACCCCTCCGCGAGCGGTTCGACCGGCTCTCCGAAGCCCTCGCCTACCTGCGGGTCGTCTTCGGCGGAGGTGGCAGCGTGCAGGGCGAGTACTACTCCCTCGACGCGCCCTCGGTCGCCCCGACCGGGTCGAGCGGGCTGAAGATCGTTGTCGGCGGTACGGGGATGCGTAAGACACCGACTCTTGCAGGTCGCTACGCGGACGAGTACAACATGTTCGTCGCCGATGCAGCGACGCTCACCCAGCGCATCGATGTGATGCGGCAGTCTGCCGTCGAAGCAGGGCGGAACCCGGACGACATCCTCATCTCGACGGCCGGCCCCGGACTCGTCTACGAGGACGAGGCAGCTCACCGCGAGGCCCTCACAGAGCGGGGCGCGAAACGAGACCTCTCCCCGGACGAGTACTCGGCATTCCTCGATGAACGCCACGTCCCTCACGGTATCCCGGACCGGGCGCACGAAGCGATCCAGCGATTGGCCGAGATCGGTGTCGGCAGGTACTACGTCCAGGAGGTCTCCGCGTTGGAAGAGATCGACCTCGATCGGATGGAACTCGTCTTCGCGGCACTCCGAGGCGCCTGAATAGCCGCCGACTACACCCCCCACGGACATTATCATCACGGCCATGGTTGAAACTCCCCTCCTCGTCCTTGACGACCTCCACGCGTCCGTCGACGGCACGGAGATTCTCAAAGGTGTCACGCTCACTATCAACCCGGGAGAGACCCATGCGATCATGGGTCCCAACGGATCGGGGAAGTCGACCCTCGCCTACGTGCTCCTCGGGCACCCGGCGTACGTGGTTACGAAGGGAACGATCACCTACAAGGGTGAGGACATCACGAAAGCCAAGCCGGAGGTGCGCGGCAAGTCAGGCATGTTCCTCGGATTCCAGTACCCGCAGGAGATCGCCGGCGTCTCGGTTGTGAACTTCCTGCGCACTGCGCTCTCGAACCGCACGGGGATCGAGTACACGGTGCTCGAGCTCCGGCTCAAGGTGATGGAAGCGATGCGTGATCTCGGCATGGAGGATTCGTTCGCAGACCGCTACCTGAACGAAGGCTTCTCAGGCGGTGAGCGGAAACGGAACGAAATCCTCCAGATGACGATCCTCGAGCCTGACTTCGCCGTTCTTGACGAGACAGACTCGGGCCTCGATATCGACGCCTTGAAGATCGTCGCCGAAGGGGTCCAGCGACTCCGCAACGAGGAACGCGGTTTCCTCATCATCACCCACTATCAGCGGATGCTCAACTACATCACACCAGATTTCGTGCACGTCTTCGTCGACGGACGGATCGTCGAGAGCGGTCAAGCTGCGCTCGCCGACCGTATCGAAGAGAGAGGCTACGACGACTACCGCACCCGGGTGTCCTCAGGGTGACGGATCTGCGTGCCCTGCGTTCTGACTTTCCGATACTCGACCGCGAGATAAACGGGCACCCGCTCATCTACCTCGACTCCGCGGCCACCACCCAGAAACCAGACTCCGTTCTCGACGCGATGGATGAGTACTACCGGCTGTACAACGCGAACGTGCACCGCGGCGCCCACACCCTTGCAACAGAAGCCACCGAGCTCTACGAGGGGTCCAGGAGTAAGGTCGCCCGATTCATCGGGGCCGAACCGGATCAACTCGTCTTCACCAGGGGTACAACAACTGCCATCAACTACATCGCCTATGGATGGGGGCTCAACCATCTCAAGGAAGGCGACAAGATCCTCGTCACGATCATGGAGCACCATGCCAACCTCGTCCCCTGGCAGCTCATCTCCAGGTACACGGGGGCAGAGCTCGTCTACCTCGAACTCAACGATGACCTCACCGTCGACACGAGTACGCTCGACCAGGTCCTCACCGACGACGTCGCGATCGTCGCGTTCTCAGGGATGTCGAACGTCACGGGCGCCCTCGGCCCGATAGATGTTCTCGCCGAGGCCGCTCGCTCCGTTGGAGCGATCTCCGTGCTCGATGGCGCTCAGCTCGTACCTCACACGCCGGTTGACGTCGCCGATCTCGGCGTCGATTTTCTGGCGTTCTCCGCCCACAAGATGCTCGGCCCGACGGGGATCGGCGCGCTGTGGGGCAAGCCGGAACGCCTCGAGGAGATGGAACCCACCGAGGGTGGCGGCGAGATGATCAACACCGTCGAACGCAACGAGTCCACCTGGGCGCCGGTGCCACACAAGTTCGAAGCGGGGACTCCCCCCATCGCTGAGGCAATCGGATTCGGCGCAGCCGTCGACTACCTCGACGCCGTAGGGATGGACACGATCGCGGCACACGAGCGAGAAATCACCGCGTACACACTCGATCGGCTGTCCGAGATACCCGACCTCACGATCTACGGGCCGAGAGACGTCACTCTGCGCGGGAGCGCGGTGAGCTTCGAACTAGGCGACGTCCACCCCCATGACATCGCAACGATCCTCGACCAGGACGGCATCGCGGTGCGGGCAGGGCATCACTGCGCACGACCGCTGATGAAGTACCTCAAGATCCCCGCGACCGCGCGCGCATCCTTCTACCTGTACAACGTGCCCGAGGAAGTCGACGCCCTCGTCGAGTCGCTCTACAAGGCCCGTAAGCTCTTTGGTCTCACATGACCGGACTTGACGAGCTCTATCGCGAAGTGATCCTCGATCACTACAGGAACCCACGCAGGCAGGGAAAGCTTCAGGGCGACCCTATCCATGCGGAAGGAAGCAACCCCTCATGCGGTGACGAGTTCTTCCTCGATCTCTTCGTAGAGGACAACGTCGTCACCGATGCGGCGATGCGGGGGCTTGGCTGTTCGATCAGTCAGGCATCGGGGTCGATGATGATGGATATGATCGTTGGAAAGTCAGTGGAAGAGCTACGAGAGCTCATCCAAAAGTTCAAGGTCATGATGAGCATCAGCGAGGGCGACAGCCCCATCGACGAGGACCGTCCGGGCTCCGTGCTCGGAGACCTCGAAGCGCTTCAGGGTGTCCGTAAGTTCCCCGTGCGCATCAAGTGCGCCGATCTGGCTTGGGCAACTCTCTCCGAGGCGTTGGACCAGACAACCTCCTGACGAACGGTTCGGGCGGCTGCCCTACGTCCACGATACGATGGCTGGGTGGATGCCGAGGATCGCGTCGAAGACCAGATCAAGGAAGCGCTCGACTCTGGAAAACTCGCGCCCACACGCGGAGTCGGGGAACCGATCGGTGATCTCGACAACGACCCCGCATGGTGGGCGAAGTCCCTGCTGCGACGCGAACGGGCCGCGGAGCGATTCGGCGATGTCATGGCCCGCCGGGACAGCGAGATATCACGCGCTATCGGTGCCGACGATCTCAGGGAGGCCCGAGCGATCATCGTCTCCCTCAACGAGAGTATCAAGCAGTGGAACATGAGTGTCGACCACGAGCGCCGACTCGATCCGGTGAGCGAGATCTGGCTGTTGACCGAACGCGCAAGCGCCCGGCGTTGAAGGCGCCGGGCGTTGCACTGGTGGAGCGCCCGTCAGCTCCCGTCAGAGATCTCTCTGGTGCCTCTTCGGGCTTCATGTTCTGTGCGCCGCTGCTCGACGAATGCATCCCATTCGGCCTGAGTGATCACACCGTCCTCGAGCGCGTCGGCTAGTGGGCCGTCGTCAGCGAAGATCGGCGCGTCCTGTGGAAGCTGGGATAGCTCATCGGGGGTGATCACACCGTCCTCGAGCCACTCCTCAACCCGAGCCCGGATTCGGTGACCTCGCGCCCTCTGCTCGCGCCGGTCACCGAAGCTCTCCTTGAGCTCTGCACGCTTCGCCCCGAGTGCGTCCTTGACGGCGTCTGCCTGATCCCGAGTAAGTGTGCCATCTGCGACGAGCGTGCCAAGCACCTCGTCCAGAATCCCTACTCGCTGAGATCTGCGAGCTTCCTCAGTCACCACCGGGGCCTCATCGGCCTGCGCGGATGCCTCGGAACTCGCGATGGTTGCTACGACGAACGCACCCGCGACGATCACACCGGCCGCCGCTATCGAAACGATGATCTTTTTCATATCTGCCTCCTCTGGCTGAACATCACACCCCCAAGCATGCCTGGTCAGTCTGTGAGGGACCTGAACTGCGTCTAAGAACTGGGTGAGAAGAAGACCGATGGATCTCAGAAATCGGCCGGCAGTGAGAACCCCACTTCGGCCCCGCCGCCCGCACGGTTCCGAGCAAACACCTCACCACCATGGTCATCAACGATCTGCTTGACGATCGACAGCCCGAGACCGGAGCCAGGCTGGCTGCGAGCGGCCGCGGACCGATAGAACCGCTCAAAGACATGGGGGAGGTCGTGGCTGTCGAATCCCGTTCCCGCATCGGTGACGGTGACCGTGCCGGCAGTGACATCAATCGTGATCTCGGCGCCAGGCGCAGAGAATTTGTGGGCGTTGCCAACGATGTTCGAGACTGCTCGCTCGAGAGCCTGACGCTTCCCAACCACGTCGGACGCATCTGCGGTGACCGTCACGAAACGGCCTCTGCGCTTTCGATAGCGCTGCGCAACGGCATCAACAACCTCGCCGAGATCAACGGGACCGGGTACCTCATCCTCATACCGATCGGTAGCCAGGTCGATGAGCTCAGACATGAGCGCAGCAAGCTCCTCGACCTCGGCGTGCGCTGCGGCGAGGATCGAGGCCTGCTCCTCGCTACCCACTTCGTGCCGCTGAAGGATCTCAAGGTTCGTGCGCAGCGCGGTCAGCGGTGTTCGCAGCTCGTGCCCTGCGTCTCGCACGAGGCGTGCCTGTTCCTGCTTCGACGATTCAAGCTGATCGAGGAGCACATTGAATTCCCTCGCGAGCTCAGCTACCTCGTCTTCGCCGTCAACGTCGACCCTCTCTGAGAACACCTGGCTCTCGGCGATGTCACCGATCGTGATGGTGAGGGCACTTATCGGTCTTACCGCGTGACGCGCGACCAGCAGGCCGAGGCCACCCGCGAGCGCGATGCCGAGGAGTCCGCCTCCGATGAGTAGAACGGCGAGGCGACCCATTGCAGCGTCGGCCTCTGTGAGCGGGCGAGCGATCTGGACGACAACCTCTCCTTGGCGCAGTACGGTCGTCACGATTCGCAGATGAACATCGTCAACCCACTCGGATCGCAACGTGGGATGTGTCGAGTTGAGGTCGCCAGGATCTGGCTCTGGAAGCACGACATCGTCGTCACCGATGTTGACAACACGACCGTCCCTGAGGATCACCTGTGAATACGATGTGTCGAAGTCGCCGCGACGCGGCGGGACGATCCGACCCTGCATGCCCTCACGTCGCTCGACGCCGAAAAGGCCCAGAATCGCCGCGGGGCGCAACTCCTCGATGAGGGATGCTCTCGCGAGCAGGCCGTCGTCGATCTGGGCCATCACCTGCTGACGGGCACCCATGAATGTTCCGATCGAGATCAGTACAACAGCAACTGCTACGGCGATCGCCGAGACGGAGGCGATCCGGCGGCGAATCGTCATGCGCTCGGACGCAGCACGTAACCGACGCCCCGAACAGTGTGAATAATCCGCTGCTCCCCGCCGGCTTCTGTCTTCCGTCGCAGGTATCCGATGTAAACATCGAGCGAGTTCGAGGTTGTCGTGAAGTCGATCCCCCAGACATCGTCATAGATTCGCTCACGGCTTAAGACGATGCCTGGCGTACGGGCCAACATCATCAGAAGATCGAACTCGGTCTTGGTGAGATCGAGCCGGCGCCCGTCACGTATCGCCGTACGGGCACCGGGGTCAATGACGAAGCCATGTACGTTGAGGACGCTTGATACATCTCCAGCGGAGCGGCGCAGAAGTGCTCTGATGCGTGCAAGCAGCTCGTCGAGTGCGAACGGCTTCGAAACGTAATCATCTGCACCGGCATCGAGGCCTTCGACACGGTCATCGACCGCGACGCGGGCGGTCAGCATGAGTATCGGTGTGTCGTCACCCCGAGCTCTGATTCTGCGACACGTCTCCATGCCGTCGAGGTGGGGCATCATCACATCGAGGAGAATCGCGTCATAGCCGCGATTCCGGAGCATCGAGAGCGCCACGGCACCGTCGCGTGCTGTCTCGACGTCGTAGCCCTCGAACCCGAGTGCACGCTCTAACGCGTCACGCACGCCCGGGTCGTCTTCAACGACGAGAATGCTCGCGTCTGCCTCACTCATGGGCGTAACACTACGACACGAGTGTGAGAAGATCGTGAGAACACGGTGAAGGCCGGATGAGAGCGCGACTCGTGCTCCCCCCCCATCCGGGGAGACACGTCCGCCCCGCCGTCGGTTGTGTCCCAGTCGCCTCTCAGCCGACGACGCCGCCCTCAGTCATGAGACGCAGGTTCAGCGCAGCGTCGAGTTCATCTTCGGGAAGTACGGCCATCTCGAGGGCGACTTCGCGCACTCCTCTGCCTTCGGTGAACGCCCTCTTGGCGATCTCGGCGGACTTGTCGTACCCGATCACGGGCACGAGCGCGGTGATGATGATGACGTTCTGCTCGAGGAGCCACCGAGCCCGCTGGGCGTCAGCCTCGATACCCTCGATCATCTTCTCGCGCATCACCGTGGAACTCGAGGCGAGCAGGTCGATGGACTCGAGGAGGTTGTGCGCGATGAGGGGCATCATCACGTTCAACTCGAAGTTGCCGTTCGCGCCGCCCCACGTGATGGCCGTGTCGTTGCCGATCACCTGGCTGGCTACCTGCATCATCATCTCGGAGATGACCGGGTTCACCTTGCCTGGCATGATCGATGAGCCGGGCTGGAGCGAAGGCAGAGTGATCTCGGCGATCCCGGTGCGCGGACCGCTCGACAGCCAGCGGAGGTCGTTGGCGATCTTGAAGAGAGAGACGGCGACAGTTTTGAGCGCTCCAGACGCGGACACGGTGGCGTCCTTGGCAGCCTGAGCCTCGAAGTGGTCCGGCGCCTCCACGAAGGAGTAGCCGGAGCGTTTCGACATCTCCGCGATCGTCCCGGCGGCGAAACCTTCAGGGGCGTTGATGCCCGTGCCGACGGCGGTGCCGCCGAGGGCCAGTTCGAGCAGCTCAGGGAGCACCCTGCGCACCCGCTGTGCGCCGTAACGAACCTGGGTCGCGTAGCCGCCGAACTCCTGTCCGAGGCGCACCGGGGTGGCATCCATGAGGTGGGTGCGCCCTGACTTGAGGATGTCGTCGAACTCCACCGCCTTCTCCTCCAGGGAGGCTGCGAGGGAGTCGAGCGCGGGGAGGAGGTTCTGCTCGATGCCCGCTACCGCCGCAACGTGAATGGCGGTCGGGATGACGTCGTTGGAGGACTGGCCTGCGTTGATGTCGTCGTTCGGATGGACGAGCTTCGAGCCGAGCTCACCGCCGAGGATCTCCGTCGCCCTGTTGGCGATGACCTCGTTGGCGTTCATGTTGGTCGAAGTCCCTGAGCCGGTCTGGAAGATGTCGACAACGAAGTGCGCGTCGTGGTCGCCGGCCATGACTTCCTCCGCAGCCTGGATGATCGCGTCCGCCTTCTCGGGGTCGATGCTCCCCATCGCCTTGTTCGTGACGGCGGCTGATGCCTTCAACAGTCCGAGGGCCCAGATGAACGTCCTGCCGAAACGGAGGTCAGAGATGGGGAAGTTGTCGACCGCCCGTTGTGTTGAGGCGCCGTAGTAGGCGTCCGTGGGGACCTGGACTTCACCCATCGAGTCTCGTTCGATACGCATTGCAAGCTCCTCAATTCGTGTGCCTCGCCCTCCCAAGATTAGTAAGGCACTGAGTCAGGCATTCGGTCTGACTGCCCATCGCGGGAACAGAGAAGTTGGGAGCCGATCCCCGGCGACTCTTGCTACGGCGTCGGTACCGGGACACCTCGGACCTCGTCGACGTCATAAGAGAGGGAGGCGGTTCGGTTGAGGATGCCAAGATGCACCCATCCCGAGCCGACGTCGTACTCCCCCACCCAGCGGTAGAGAGCGGTGATCGTGTAGTACGCGAGGGTCGGATGGCAGAGTCCGCCGGAGGGGTGGTCTGCCCGATAGTCCGGTGGGCAGGTCTTGACCGTGTAGGTGTGGGTAACCGACCCTCTCGGATAGGTGAGGGCGCCTGCGGGGTCGTAGCTCCGCCTGGTCCCGTCACCCCAGTCGACGCGAAGCTCAGTGACCCATGCCCGAACCCGGAGTCGTCGCCCATCCGGGAGTGTCTCGTTGTGGGAGATCGATGTCGGGGCCGGCGTTGCGAGGTACGTCGGTAACCCAGTGATGCCACGGTCTGCAGGCTGGACGCCGATGCGGGGCGCCGCAAGCTTCCACGACCGGAACACCGACCACGCGGTCGCAGGAACATCGACGGGGGGCACGATGACAACAGGACACTTCGGAAGGCTCGATGCCGCGATCACCGCGGGATCGTTCGCCGGATCCCACGAGTCGAGACCGCCGGGCCTGTACGACCAGTAATGACAGTCGACGCCTCGAGCATCGGTGGTGAC
>JASJXX010000014.1 GCA_030123765.1 Actinomycetota bacterium
GTCGACAGTCGTGCGTCTCGCGCATCGGCAACCAGATGCTAGGCACGAGCAACCCAGCCGCTGATCACTTCGAGAAAGTCCTCGCCGTACGCTTCGAGCTTGGTAGGCCCAACGCCGCTGATGGCGAGCAGCTCGTGACGGTCCGAAGGCAGCGACGTCGCCATGGCCCGCAGGGTGGCGTCGTTGAATACGACGTAAGCCGGGACGCTCCGCTCCTTCGCGAGGCGTCGACGCAGCACACGTAGGTCGTCGAAGAGGCCCTGCGCCTCCGCCGCCAGCACGCCGGGGAGAGCCTGCCCCCGCCCGGGGACCACAACCTCGTCGAAGTCGAAGCTGCCGTCCGTGCATCGGTCGCACGACGATGCACACCGATCGATCGTCTCACCGAAATAGCTTGCGATCGCCCGATGCATACACCCGGTGCCCTCAGAGAGGGCGTACATCTCGCGGACGTGTCGCGCCTGGGACGACTGGTTCTCGCTCCCCGAGATCATCCTCTCGAACTGGACCACGTCCGCCCACGAGTAGAACAGGTAGCAGTCACTGTCAAGGCCGTCACGCCCGGCACGGCCGATCTCCTGGTAGTACCCCTCAATCGACTTCGGCATGTCGCGGTGGATGACGAACCGTACGTTGGACTTGTCGATCCCCATGCCGAAAGCCACCGTGGCACATACGACATCGATGTCGTCGCGGATGAAGTCGTCCTGGACCTGGGTGCGGGTCTGCGGGTCAAGGCCGGCGTGGTAGGCGCCCGCCCTGATCCCGAGGGACCTCAGATACTCCGCCGTGCTCTCCGCCGACTTCCTCGACAGCGTGTACACGATGCCGCTCTCGCCCGGGCGCCCGGTGCAGATCTTCCCGATGTACTCCTTCACCCTCACCGGCGCTGACGCCGTCGCGCGCTTCTTCCCCTTCTTGTACACGTGGAGCTTGAGGTTCGGCCGGAAGAACGACGTCTGGACGACGAGCGGATCCGCAAGGTCCAGCTGGGTGATGATGTCCCTGCGCACACGCTCGGTGGCCGTCGCGGTGAGGGCGAGGACGGGGACACCGAAGCGGGCCTTCAGGCCCACGAGCTGACGGTAAGCGGGCCGGAAGTCGTGGCCCCACTGGGAGATACAGTGCGCCTCGTCAACAGCGATGAGCCTCACGTCGACGTGGTCGAGGACCGGACCCAGTGACGCGACGAGACCTTCGGGAGCAACGTACACGAGTTCGTACTCACCGCGCCTGAGACGCTCGATCCGCCGGGACCGCTCGTCGCGTTCGATGCTGGAATTGAGGAAGGTGGCCCGGATACCCGTCTCGATCGCCGCGTCGACCTGGTCCTTCATGAGGGCGATGAGGGGGGACACGACGAGAGTTGTGCCGCCGGTGAGCCTCGCGGCGAGCTGGTACGTCAGCGACTTCCCTGAACCGGTCGGCATGACCGCGAGGCAGTCGACGCCGCCGAGAGCAGCCTCGAGGACATCTCGCTGACCGGGGAGGAACGAGTCATACCCGAACGTGCTGCGGAGCGCTCCGAACAGCTCGGCTTCATCCACATCGACGGACGGTCGCTGCGGCCTCGACGGCGGCGCCTCGCGTCGGGCCGTAGGAGAGCTTGCCGTGCTTGGGGCCGGGTCGCCGGAGACCTCATTGGCCAGCATCTCCCAGTACGCGTCGTCTCGGGATCCGGTCTCGATCTCAGGTTCGTGCACAGAGAGAGGTTACAAGAGGTGAGTGACGATCCCACGGGACCACCCTGGCCAAGTTCGTCGACGCCGACGTGCGGACCCGCCTCGCGTACACAAGCTCGCTGCTGGCGCCGAGGTACTACACCGAATCCTCTGCGACCGGGGCGAGGAGCACCAGGTCGCTGAGGACGAGCGTGCCACAGAGCGCTGCGAGAACCACGACTGTGGCCGGCGCCTCGAGACCACCGACGGCGCCCACCACTATTGCGAGGGCGATCGCGACCAGTCGAGACAGAACCAGCCTGGACCGCAAGCTGGCTCGGACGTCTGGTCTCGATGCGACTTCGACCCCGACGACGGCGACCAGCGCCAGCGCGACCCCGCCGACCAGGAGCCAGCGTTCGGGCGAGGTGTAGTAGTGCTGCTGATCCGATGCGATGATCGCGTGCTCCACGCCGACGCCGACCATCGCGAGGCCGACCGCCAGAGGCAGGTGGCTGTATATCCACACCGTCGGTTGCCACGTCCTCCTCTCACCCTCGCGCCGCACGACCCGACCGTCGACGTTGTCGAAGTGGACCCACCACAGGGCTGTGGCGATCGCGAGTCCTGCGACTCCAGCCGTCGTCGTGCTCCACTGCCACTCAACATGGCTCAGACCGACGACCACTGCAACGATCGTCTCGCCCAGGACGAGGATCGTGAAGAGGCCGAAACGCTCAGGGAGGTGCGAGACATCCAGCGGAACAGCGGCCTGTGCCTTGCGTACAACGAACGGCGTGGTTAGATCGATCGCGAGGGCGACACCCCACAGCCAGAATCGCGCGGGCTCCGGTACGAAGATCGACGCGATCCAGAGCACCGCGCCGATTCCGAACCCGGTGAGGTATCCGCCGACGAGTGGCCGCGTGACGGGCACAAATCGGTACGCACGCGCATAGAGCAACAGGAGCAGGATTCTCGCCCCGGCGTATGCAGCGGCGAAGACCACCGTTGAACCCGACGGACCCGTCGAGACACTCGCCGCCAGGAACGCTATCGCAACCATCTGCCCTCCCGCGAGGAGGCGATACACGAGATCGTCCGTGTCGTAGCGATCCGCGTAGAACGTGTGACTCGCCCACAGCCACCACACGAGGAGGAAGTATGCGGCGTAGGAGAACCAACCGGTCAGAGAAGTGTCGGCCACAAGGCGGGTACCGAGCATCGCGACGGTTGCCACGAATACGAGGTCGTAGAAGAGTTCGAGCCAGGTAGCGCTGCGCTCCGACTCGCTCACCGTATGGAGACGAGGTGGCCGTATGGCAGCGATCTTCACAGCGCGATCTCCATACCCGGCCGGGCTGCCTCCGTGTTCGGAAACGCCCTGCGGGCGCTTTCGACCATCTCGTCGATCGCGGTGTCGGTTCGACCGACGTCATGGCTCGTGAGGATCAGTTCGGTCGCGCCTGCCGCTCGTGCCGCGCTCGTGGCGCCTTCGTGTGTCGAGTGTCCCCATCCTCTGTGGGCAGCGAGCTCGTCGGGCAGATACTGTGCGTCGTGTAGGAGCACGTCCGCACCACGGACCGCGTCGAGTATCCCCGAGTCGAGGTTTGTCCCGGTCTCGTGATCGGTGACGATGGCCACGCTCCGGCTCGGTCCGTCGACGCGATACCCGCACGCACCTTGCGGATGGTGGACCGCGAACGGCGTGATGGTCAGTCCCCCGATATCGACCGGCCCGTCAGAGGACGCGAACCGAATCGAGGCGACGTCAGCGATCGAGACGGGGAAGAGCGGCGGAGAGATGGCGCGTTCGAGGATCTCCGCTGGGTCATCCGGCCCCCACACGCAGACGGCACACGCGCCACTCCACAGCTCACGCATCATCGAGAGCCCCTGGATGTGGTCCCAGTGGTAGTGGGTGAGAAAGACCTCGACAGACGGGGCGAGCTTGAGGCCGAGTGCGTCGGCGTTGATGAGTCCGGTGCCTGCGTCGATGAACGCGACGGTTACACCGCCGACGACGAGAGCGAAACAGGTGGTGCTCCCTCCGTAGCGGGCGAACCGGGATCCCGACACCGGGATCGAACCCCGGGCGCCGAGCACCGTGATGTGAGCCTTCCGCATCATCCGCCTTCCCTCGACAGCGTGGTGAGGCTAGCGAACACCGGCGTCGCGAGCGACGAGCGCATTCGGTAGGCTCGCCCCTGGTGCTCGGAAGTATGGGAAGGGACTAACCATGAGCAGACCGGTAATTCTCGCGGTCGATGACGACCCGCAGGTGCTCGCCGCAGTCACGCGAGATCTCAGGACACGGTATGCAGAGCAGTATCAGATCATCTCGGCGAGCTCAGGCGCTGACGGACTTGGGGTGGTGCAGGAGCTCTCAGAACGAGGACGCACGATCGCCGCGTTCCTGGTTGATCAACGCATGCCGTCAATGACTGGCACCGAGTTCCTGCTCGACGCCCAACGGACGTTCCCGGAGGCGAAACGTCTCCTCCTCACCGCGTACGCGGACACCGAGGCAGCGATCCAGGCAATCAACGACGTCGGCCTCGACCAGTACCTCATGAAGCCATGGACCCCGCCAGAGGACACGCTGTATCCGGTCCTTGACGACGCACTCGACGATTGGCAGGCGCACGCAGACAAGCCGTTCGAAGGCGTACGGGTATTCGGGACAACGTGGTCACCCTCCACTTTCGAGTTGAAGACGTTCCTCGCCCGAAACGAAGTGCCCTACCGCTTCATCGACGTAGACCGGGACGCTGAGGGTGCCCAGACGGCTGCGCGAGCAGCCCCAGACAGCGCCGAGCTGCCGGTCGTTCTCCTCGAGGACAACACCGTGTTCGTGAACCCGACCAAGTCCGTCCTCGCTGAGGCGGTTGGCATACACACCGTTCCCGAATCTGTCTTCTATGACCTGATCGTCATCGGTGGTGGACCCGCGGGGCTGGCAGCGTCGGTGTATGGGGCCTCAGAAGGGCTCTCGACGGTGATGATCGAGAGAGAGGCGCCGGGTGGCCAGGCGGGGATGAGCAGTCGTATCGAGAACTACCTCGGGTTCCCGAAAGGGATCAGCGGAGCGGACCTTGCGCGCAGGGCCATCGCACAAGCGACAAGGCTCGGAGCGGAGCTCATCACCGCTGCCGAGGTTGACAGGGTCGATCTCGTGGGACCGCTCAAGAAGGTGTATCTCACCGACGGCTCCGAGCTCACCTGCAGAGCTCTCGTGATCGCGTCGGGGATGACCGTACGGCGTCTCCCGATCCCCGGTTATGAGAAGTTCGAGGGCGCAGGCGTGTACTACGGCGCCGCTGCGACAGAGGCTTCGACGTACAAAGACCGCCATGTGTACGTCATCGGTGGCGCGAATTCCGCCGGGCAGGCAGCTGTGATGTTCGCCAGGACCAGTGCGCAGGTGACGATGGTCGTTCGCTCAGGCAACCTCGGCGACAGGATGTCGGCGTACCTCGTCGACCAGATCCAATCGATCGACAACATTGACGTGCTGACATCGACCACCGTTGTCGAGGTCACCGGCACAGACAGGGTCGAGCACGTCTGCCTGAAGAACGTCGAGTCGGGCGACCTGGAGACCCGCGACGCGGCCGCCTTATTCGTCTTCGTAGGAGCGATCCCGCACTCGGACTTCCTCGAAGACGCTGTAAAGAAGAACAGAGCAGGATTCGTTTACACGGGAACCGACGTGCGCGCCTTCACCGACGCGTGGCAGCTCAAGCGCGATCCGCTCCCCCTCGAGACTTCGGTGCCCGGCGTATTCGCCGCTGGAGACGTCCGTGAGGGAGCGGTGCGGAGAGTCGCGAACGCTGTCGGAGAAGGGTCCATTGCAGTGAGCTTCGTCCACCGATATCTGGACACCGTGTGACGGACTTCGACCTCGCCTCCGTCCCTCTCTTCTCGAAACTACCTGAGAAGGACCTCGCACGGCTGAGCGAGGGTGTCACCGATGTCTCCCTCGAGAGAGGCGAGGCGCTCTTCGCCGAGGGCGACGAAGCAGACATGGCCTATGTGATCACCGAGGGTGAACTCGAGATTCTCAAGGAGTCTGCGGGTCGGAGCGTACGCATCGCAGTCTCTCAACCCGGCGACGTCGTAGGCGAGATGGCGATGCTCACAGGCGAAGCGCGCAACGCAGGCGCACGGGCGATCACAGCGGTCCGGCTCATCGCCATCCCGCGGGCATGCCTTGATGATGTGCTCTCGACGAGTGTCGACGCGAACAGAGCGCTCTTCGCTGTCTTCATCACACGGTGGCGCGAACAGGAGTCCCGGGTGCGGCAGTCCGAGCGGATGGCGCAGATCGGCGTCCTAACTGCCGGACTCGCCCACGAGATGAACAACCCTGCAGCCGCCGTCACGAGCGGGTCACAAGGGTTGTCACAGGGTCTTGAGAACCTCACCGACCTCGCGCTGCGGCTGCCGCACGACGTGGTTCTGCCGTCCCCATCACACGCGGGACAGCCACTCTCGTCGATGCGGCGAGCAGACGTAGAGGAAGCGGTTGCTCAGACGCTTCAGACGATGGGCGTCTCGGACGCATGGAGATTGGCATCAGATCTCGCAGGCTCTGGATTCACGGCGGGAGACCTCAGCGGAGTCGACGGAGATCACGCGGTAGACGTCATCTCGTTCGTTGCGGCCACAGCGAGCCTGAGGTCACTGCTCGCGGAGGTGACTGAGGGGTCAAGAAGGCTCTCCGAACTCGTAGCAGCGCTCAAATCGTACTCCTTCCTCGACCAGGCGCCCGTCCAGCAGGTGAACCTCGCCCAGGGTATCGAGGACACACTTCTGATACTGCGCTCCAAGACCAGGGGGATCGCCATCACCACCGAGTACGCAGATGACCTGCCTGCCATCGTTGCCTATGGCAGCCAGCTCAACCAGGTGTGGACGAACCTCATCGACAACGCGGTGGACGCTCTCCACGACGCGGGCCTCGCCGATGGTCAGATCACGATCCGGGCCTTCCCTCAGGGCGAGAACGTCGTCATCGAGATCGAGAACGAGGGCCCACCGATCCCGGAAGAAGTGATCGACCGGATATTCGAAGCGTTCTACACGACGAAGGAACCCGGGCGGGGTACGGGTCTGGGCCTCGACACCGCGTACCGCATCGTGGTAACCCAGCATCGAGGATCGCTGACCGTCTCGTCAGGCCAGGACGCGACAGTCTTCCGCGTGACGCTGCCGACCACCCAGGCGGCCCTACCCGACTGAACTACCAGAGGAGAGAGACATGCCCGCACCATGTTCGCATCTCGAGACCGTCCCCCTCGCCTCAATGCCCGAAGGCGGGTGCGCAGAGTGCCTCGCCGTCGGCGACACGTGGGTGCACCTGCGGTTCTGCGTCATGTGCGGGCAGACGGGATGCTGCGACTCGTCGAAGAACAGACACGCTCGAAAGCACTGGAAAGATCACGGTCACGGCGTCGTCCGATCCAAGGAACCCGGGGAGTACTGGGCGTACTGCTATCAAGATGACGAAATAATCAGTACCCGGGGATGATTTGTGGCATGAACGTCGGTTACGATCGGCGCATGCCAGGCCTTCACCCCATCGAATCCGCGGATGTCGCTGAACTACGTGCGCTCCAGCTTGAACGCCTCCAGTGGTCGCTCTTGCACGCGTATGACAACGTCGCGCACTACCGCGACGCGTTCGACGAAGCCGGCTCTGCGCCACGAGATTGCCGCTCACTCAAGAATCTGGAACGCTTCCCCTTCCTCCTCAAGGAACACCACAGAGCGAACTACCCGCTCGGGCTCCTCGCCGTGCCCAGGGACCAGGTCATCCGGATCCACGCCTCGTCAGGGACGACAGGGGTACCGACCGTCGTCGCCTACACCCGCAACGACATCGACATGTGGGCCGACGTCATGGCCCGCTCCATCTACGCTGCCGGCGGCCGCCCCGGTGACATCGCCCACATTGCGTACGGATACGGCCTCTTCACCGGAGGACTGGGAGCGCACTACGGCGCGGAGCGCCTCGGATGCACCGTCGTCCCCATGTCCGGCGGCCAGACAGAGAAGCAGGTCACGCTGATCAACGACCTCAAGCCGCGGATCATCCTCGTCACACCGTCGTACTGTCTGAGCCTCATCGACGAGATGGAGCGGCAGGGGCTCGACCCGGCCGCGACCTCCCTCGAGATCGGGATCTTCGGCGCCGAGCCCTGGTCGAACGAGATGCGACGTCAGATAGAGGAACGCCTCGGTATCGATGCCGTCGACATCTACGGCATCTCTGAGGTCATCGGTCCAGGCGTCGCCCAGGAGTGCGTCACAACCAAGGATGGGCTCACGGTGTGGGAGGACCACTTCTACCCCGAGATCATCGACCCGGACACGGGTGAGGTCCTCCCCGACGGCGAAGAAGGGGAACTCGTTCTCACCTCCCTCACCAAGGAGGCTCTGCCGGTCATCCGGTACCGCACCGGGGACCTCACCCGACTCCTCCCGCCGACGGCGCGCACCATGCGACGCATCGCCCGCATCAAGGGCCGCACCGACGACATGCTCATCATCCGTGGCGTCAATGTCTACCCGAGCCAGATCGAGGTCCAGATCCTCAAAGTCGCGGGCCTCACGCCCCACTACCAGATCGAGGTCATCCAGAGAGGGAACGCCAAGGGCCTCATCGTCCATGTCGAATCGAACGAGGCGCTCGACCCTGCCACGCGCCGGGACCTTGAAACGGTCGCCGCGAGGCACATCAAGGACAACATCGGCATCACGGTGGAGGTGCGGGTCTCCGCGCCGGGAACCGTGGTGCGCTCAACCGGCAAGGCAGAGCGAGTCATCGACCGGACCTGCTGACAGCCGGGTCAGACCGCCACCGCTTCGGCGACGAGCTCCACCGCCCTCACCGCCGTCTCGCGTGTGGTGCGCTGGCTGAGGAACGCGAGGCGCACAACGAAGCGGCCGTTAATCGTTGTACTCGACACGTGCACCTCCCCCGAAGCGTTCAGGTACTCAAGGATCTGCCGTGACACCTCGTCTCCTTCGCTCGACCGGAAGGCCACGACCGACAACTCGGGCACACACGCAAGCTCCACTCGTTTCGTCGCTTGGATCTCTTGCGCGGTCCACTGCGCGAGGTCGAGCATGGAGTCGAGCGTCTCACGGAACCGGGCGACGCCGTGAAGATGGAGCGGTAGCCACACTGAGAGCCCCCGGCTCGGTCGGGTGAGTTCAGGACCGAGAGCGAAGTAGTGCGGCAGCTCCTGGTCGGCAACGTCCTGCATGTAGGCACCGTGGCCTTCGTGCGCCTCCACAGCACTTTCCTCTCTCGCACCAGGAGGCCCCCAACGCCGAAGGGCAGGAAGAGCGACTTGCGTGCATCGCCCGTGATCGAATCTGACTTCGCATAATTCCTTAGGTGTGGACTACGCATAACGCTCATAATCGGTTAGCATTGGACTACGGAATTAGAAGTGGCTTGTAAATAGCACACGTCACGACACAAGAAATGAGGAAAGAGCCCATGAAAAACCGACTCCGCAAGCTAGGGATCGTGATGATCGCATTCGGCGTCATATTCGCTGGCTCCGGGATCTTCGCGTTCACCCAGGTTCAGGCTGGCAACGCTTCGCTAGAAGCGTTCAGCACGGCGCAGAACGTGATCCTCCAGTACAACGATGATGGCGAGCTTATCGATCGCGGATCAACCGAGACAGCTGCGGCGATCCTGTCGCTACTCGAAGACGACTGGGCCTACCCGGTCCGCGCGAGCGAACTCGATCCGGCCGATCCACTCGTCAACACCGCGACTGAGTACATGTATCAGATGGCAGTTATCGGCTACCACGTCCTGCATGGCACTCAGACGGTTGTTCTCACCGAGGCAGTCGAGTACGAAGGCGAGACATTCGCAGCCGGTGCACACGAGTTCGCGATCGACGGCCGCTACTGGACCGACTTCGACCGCAGGCACCCCCTCGAGGGCCCGGCGCGAAGCCAGGCGTGGAGCGGAACCGTCCACGGACTGTTCGGTGAACTCGGCGTCGGGACGGTAACGGCGTCGACACTGCAGCTCGGCCTCGGCGTGAGCGCGCTGCTGTTCGGCATGGGTCTCACGATCATGATCCTCGGCACGGGCCTCTTCTGGGTCGGTGCAGCGAAGGAGGAAGATCTACTGCCACTGCCGCTCCCCGCTGAGGAGACTCGCATGCAGGATCCCGTCAGCGTCTAATGCCAGAGTAGTCAATCAACTGAAACGGAGAGGTCACGACTGTGACCTCTCCGTTTCTCGCGCTGTCGACGGCAGTAGCGCGATCCGAGGGGTCGCAGGCGTATACCGGTTCGTCGCGGTAGCAAGGAAGGAGCCGAGCGCCGAGGCGAAGAGCCCACCCGTCGGGATGTAGGAGAGGAAGCCGCCCGAGGCTGTGTCGAACCCGGTGTCGATAGCCGCGTCAAGCCTCGCGAGCAGCGGGCCGAGTGCGCCTCCGGCCCCTGGCGGCGGGGAGAGAAGAGACGCGATCAGTTCCCGGTCAGGTGGGGGCGACGACATCCGCGCATCGACACGTGCATCGAGGAAACGGTCGATGAATTCCACGACCGCGCTGCTCAGCAGAGCCCGCTGCTCCGCGTCTGGCTCCATCGGTACGCCGGGACCCGGCTCTGCTGTTGGAACCACGACACCGTAGCGCCTGCACACCGGCAGTGACGCAGACCTGGTTCCCGTACCCTGGCTCCATGCACCTACTGAGCCTTGAGCGTGTCACGAAAGCGTTCCCGGAGAACCCGGTACTCGACGACATCTCCATGGGGATCTCCGCTGGCGAGCGCATCGGGGTCATCGGCCGCAACGGCTCGGGCAAATCGACCTTGCTCGGCATCATCGCGGGGACCGAAGAGCCCGACGGTGGCACCATCGTGCGATCCAGAGGTCTTCGTGTTGCAGCCCTTGATCAGAACCCTGTCTTTCACGCCGACGCGACGGTCGGCGACGCGCTCGGCGACGCGCGCCGCACGATCGCTCTTGCTGACCGACTCGGTCTCACCGATCTCGACGCCCTCTGCTCGACGCTCTCAGGCGGCATGCAGAAGCGCCTCGCCCTCGCGCTCACCCTCGCCACGGAATGCGACATTCTCATCCTGGACGAACCCACGAACCACCTCGACGTCGACAGCATCGACTGGCTCGAGGATCACCTCAGCAGCCGGAGAGAGGCCCTCCTCCTCGTGACCCACGACCGGTACCTCCTGGACCACGTCGTGAACCGCATCATCGAAGTCCACGACCAGGCACTCTTCTCACATCGAGGAACGTACGAGGACTATCTCGAAGCAGCAGCAACGCGCGAGGCACAACAGGCTGTGGCCGAGCACCGCAGGCAGCAGCGCATCAAGACGGAACTCGCCTGGCTGCGCCGCTCCCCTAAGGCACGCACTTCCAAGTCCCGCCATCGAGTGAAGAAGGCCACAGAGCTCATCGAGCAGCAGCGACGACCGGAACGTCAGCAACTCTCGATCGATCTGCCGTCCCGACGCATCGGGTCGAAAGTCGTCAACCTCCACAACGTCGGCAAGCAGTACAGCGACCGGTGGGTGTTGCGTCACGTCGACTACAAACTTCACCCCGACGCCCGCGTCGGGATCGTCGGCCCGAACGGTTCAGGCAAGACGACGCTGCTGCGGCTCATCGCGGAGCGCATCGAACCCGACGAGGGGAAGGTCACGACGGGTTCAACGATCCACTACGGCTGGTACGGGCAGGATCCCAGACCGATCCCTGCCCACACGAGAGTGCACGCGGCGGTGCGTGAGCACCTCGACGAAGTACTCCTCGAGAGCGGCATCAAGGTCTCCGGCACACAGATGCTCGAACGGTTCCAGTTCACGAGGGAGCAGCAACAGTCCGAGGTCGGAGACCTCTCAGGGGGCGAGCGGCGGCGCCTCGAACTCCTCCTCACTCTCATGGAGGCCCCGAACCTGCTCCTCATGGACGAACCGACGAACGACCTCGACCTTGAGACGCTCAACGTCCTGGAGGAGTACCTCGACGCGTGGAGAGGTGCGCTCGTTGTGGCGAGCCACGACCGGTACTTCCTCGACCGGGTCTGCACAGACATCTTCTCCATCGAACCGGACGGGTCGGTGCGCCACCACCCGGGCGGATGGTCCGCGTACCGCGCACTCAGCCAGGAGTTCTCACCACAGTCGTCGCGGAAGCCACCCTCCGCGAAAGCAAGAGCGAGGCAGCGACGAACCAGGCTCACGTACAACGACGAGCGGGAACTCGCACTGCTCACGAAGCGCATCCCGCAGCTCGACAAGCAGAGGACCGCGCTCACAAGTGCCCTCGATGCCGCCGCGGGAGAGTACGAACGCACGGTCGACCTGTCGGGGGAGCTCGCCGGCGTGCTCGAAGAACTTGACGACTCGGAGACCCGCTGGCTAGAACTCACCGAGAAATCTGAACGGCTCTCCGACAGTTGAGCCTTGCAGCTCCCTACCTGTCGAACTCTGAACGGAGCGACCGAACCATCATCCGCTCGTAGCAACTCGGAGAGATCATCACCATGACCCGGGCGAGATGCCCGAACAGGCCGATGACAGCGGTCCGGCGTCTCCGCTCGACCGCGCGGTAGATCCGGTCGGCGACATCCTCCGGCGATGCCTGCCTGCCTATGCGCGACTGGGGGTGGTCCGCCAGCGCCCCATCCCCGCCGATCGCCCGATCCTGCATCTTCGTGTCGATGAATGCCGGGGCGATGATGGTGATATCGACGCCGGCCGGCCGGAGCTCGGCCCGCAACGTATCGAAGAGCCCGTGGAGCGCATGCTTGGATCCCGCGTACCCGGTGCGGCCGAGCACGGGGGCGAACCCGGCAACGGAGGACACCACAGCGATCGCCCCCCTGCGTTCAATGAGGAAGGGGAGCGCGGCCTTCGTGACATTCACTGCACTGAAATAGTTGACCTCCATCACCCTGCGAATCACCGCGGGATCGGTCTCGGAGAACGGCGAACGGTGCGTCATCCCCGCATTGTTGATGAGCACATCAACCCCTCCGAAGCGGTCCACCACCGCAGCGATGGCTTCGTTGCACGCGGCGGCGTCCGTGAGGTCACAGACGAGGGGGAGAGCGTGAACGAATGTGTCGGCGACTGCACTCAGACGCTGCCCGTCAATGTCGAGGAGGGCGACTCGTGCGCCGGACCGGTCGAATCGGCGTGCGACCGCAGCACCGAGCCCTCCCGCTGCGCCAGTCACGACAACGACCGCGCCCGTCAGGTCACGCTTCGGCACGGTCGGCGCCACGACAAGAGATACAGAGCATCACAGGACGGTCAGCATACCGAACCGGGCCCGTCCTGCTGCAACGGCACTGCACGGCGGGTGTCGTCGATCCATGGATCTCAAGGTCATCGTGACCGAACCGAAGGAGGCTCTCAAGCCGACACCGATCGTGTTCGTGCACGGAGCCTGGCACGGAGCCTGGTGCTGAACCGAGCACTTCACCGAGTACTTCGCCGACCACGGATACACCTCCCATGCGCTTGATCTGCGAGGTCACGGAGCGTCCGCAACCCCGTGCTCGTCCTGGGAGCGAGCAACGACGCCCTGTTCAGCCCGGCGGAGATCCGCGCTACAGCCCGCGCCTACGGCACGGAGGCTGTCATCGTCGACGGCATGGGCCACGATATGATGCTCGAACGTGACTGGCAGGTGCCAGCAGCAGCCATCGTTGAGTGGATCGAAGGAGACCTATGAGCAACAGGGCAGTGAAGTGGTTCTCGACGCTGCACACCGTCATGTACCGCACGACGCGGGGCCGCATCGGCCACAGGCTCGCCGCTAACGACATGCTGCTCCTCACCACGACCGGGCACAAGACGGGGGCCAAGCACACGGTCCCGCTGCTCTACCTCCACAGCGGCGACGATCTCGTCGTGATTGCCTCCTACGGCGGCAAGCCGAACCATCCAACCTGGTACCAGAACCTTCTCGCCAACCCACGAGCGTCCGTGCAGATCCTCGGGAAGCGCCGGCAGGTGGAGGCCACAACGATGATCTCGAGGGAGCGTCGTGAGTGGTGGCCCCAGATCGTCGAGGCGTACGGGGACTACGCCGTGTACCAGTCCAGAACCACTCGCAAGATACCCGTCGTCTGGCTGAGGTAGGCAGCGGGCTCTCCGCAGCTAATCGGCGTCGAGTGCGCCACGCGGCACGATCATCCTCCGCCAGGCTATCCTCGTGTTGCTCCCGGGGAAATCCCCGGGTACAGCATGACGAGCGAAGTCCGGTGAGATCCCGGCACTGTCCCGCAACTGTGATGCCTTCCGGCTAGTCAGGTCGCCTCCTGATGCTGTAGCGATACAGCGTCACGGAGGAGGACGTCACATCCAAGGCAGGCCACGGTAGATCCTCCACCGAAGGAGGATCCATTCCGTGAAACGCCTATCCACCCTCGTCGCCGTGCTGGCGCTCGTCGCCGCGGCATGCGGAGGGGAGACGGTCGACACGACCGCTGTCCCACAAGCGCAGAGCACTACTTCCCCGACGGTTGCTCCAGCCACGACAACGACCGAAGCCCCTGACGACGGGTTCCCGGTCACCGTGTCAGCCGCGAACGGTGACGTCATCCTCGAAGAGCGCCCCGTGAGCATCGTCTCCATATCCCCGACTGCGACGGAGATGATCTTCGCGATCGGTGCGGGCGATCAAGTTGTCGCCGTCGACGCGTACTCGTACTACCCGCCAGAGACACCGGTGACGGACCTCAGCGGATGGCAGCCGAACATTGAAGCTATCGCTTCCTACGAGCCAGATCTCGTGGTGACCTCTGGCGACCCTGACGGCCTGATCGAAGCCCTGACGACGCTCGGCGTCCCCGTTCTGCTGGTGCCCGCCGCAGCTACCTTCGATGACGTCTACACGCAGATCGAGCAGCTCGGAGCGGCGACAGGGAACGTCGGCAGCGCTGCGGAGCTCGTCGCGCAGATGCAGAGCGAGATCGCGGAGATCGTTGCCGGGCTCCCTGACTTCGCAACCGCTCCCACGTACTACCACGAGCTCAGCCCGGATCTCTACTCAGCAACGTCACTGACCTTCATCGGCACCGTGTACTCCACGCTCGGTCTCATCAACATCGCAGACGAAGCCGATCTCGACGGCTTCGGATACCCCCAGCTCTCCGCCGAATGGATCCTTGACCAGGACCCGGATTTCATCTTTCTTGCCGACGCCAAATGCTGCGGCGCTTCGCCGGAGTCGGTGAGCGAGCGTCCGGGCTGGGACGGCCTGAGCGCGGTCATCAACGGGCGGGTCGTTGTCCTTGACGACGACATCGCCTCGCGGTGGGGCCCGCGCATCGTTGAGTATCTGCGTTCCGTCGCGGCTGTCGTCGGGGCTCTAGAAACGTCAGATTCCTGAGTGAGAGAGGAGCCCCGCTCCAGCTATCTGCCCCTACGGTGGCTGCTGGCAGGTGTGCTCACGCTCATCGGGGCGGGGCTCTTCAGTATCCTCAACGGTCCCATAAGTATCGGAGCCGCCGATGTCTTCAAGGAGATAGCCAGTCAGGTGTTCGGGGTCACGGTCACTACCGGCCTCACCGAACTCCAGTCGTCAATCCTCACCGACATCCGCCTGCCCCGTGTCGTTCTCGGCATGATCGCGGGCGGGACGCTCGCCGTTGCCGGTGGCGCCTACCAGGGTGTCTTCCGAAACCCTCTCGCGGACCCGTGGCTCCTCGGAGTCGCGGCAGGTGCCGGACTCGGCGCCACCCTCGCTATCTCAGGGGTCGGCGCACTCTCCCTGGCACTCCTTCCGCTCGCTGCATTCATCGGCGCACTCGGTGGCGTCGCACTCACCTACTTCGTGGGGCACTCGCTCAGCGCGGGCCGTACCTCGACGACGCTGATCCTCGCCGGTGTCGCCGTCGCATCGTTCCTGACAGCGCTCCAGACCTATGTGCAGCAGCGAAACAGCGAGACGCTGCGTGAGGTGTATTCGTGGATCCTTGGCGGCCTTCAAACTGCCTCATGGCGCGAGGTACGGCTGATTCTGCCGTACGTGATCGTTTCTGTAGGTGTCGTGCTCTTCCATGGTCGCCTCCTTGACGTCCTCTCCGTCGGCGACGACGAGGCGGCGGCACTCGGCGTCAACGTCTCCCGAGTACGCCTCACGGTGGTCGTTTTCGCAACCCTCGGCACGGCAGCGGTGGTGGCGGTGACAGGCTTGATCGGGTTCGTCGGCATCATCGTCCCTCACGCCGTTCGGCTCGTCGCCGGTTCGAGTTACCGTCGACTGCTGGTTCTCTCCACGCTGTTCGGTGCCTCGTTCCTGGTCCTCGCCGACGTACTCGCACGGACCGTTGCCGCGCCGGCTGAACTGCCGATCGGTGTGATCACCGCCTTCGCCGGGGCGCCCTTCTTCGCGATGATCCTGCGCCGTTCGAAAGGCGGCACTCTGTGAACGTCGAGATCTCCTCGTTGTCCGTGCGTTACGACGTCGGGCTCGTGCTCGACGAAGTCTCTCTCACGGTCCCCGCCGGATCCTGGCTGGGCGTCATCGGGCCCAACGGTGCAGGGAAGTCGACGCTGCTGCGAGCCATCGGGCGGCTGGTTCCCTATCAGGGATCTATCACCTTCGACGGTAAGGACACTCGCAGCCTCGACAGGCGATCTCTCGCCCAGACGGTGGCTTACGTGGCACAGAATCCCGTCTTCCCTGTAGGGATGAACGTCTTCGACTTCGTGCTTCTCGGCCGGACTCCGTACATTTCACACTTCGGGACGGAGAGCGCGAGCGACCTCGAGATCATCCACGAGGTGCTCACAACTCTCGATCTTCTCGACCTGACGCGGCGTCGCGTCACGGAGCTCTCTGGAGGTGAGGCACAGAGGGTGGCGCTCGCCCGAGCACTGGCTCAGCAGGCTCCGCTCGTCCTCCTCGACGAACCCACCGCAGCGCTCGACATCGGCCATCAGCAGGACGTGCTCGACCTCATCGACGACATGCGCCGGACGCAACAGCTGACGGTGATCTCAACGATGCACGACCTCACGCTCGTCGGCCAGTTCGCCGAGTCGCTGGTGCTCCTGAGTGACGGCGTCGTGGCCGCAGAGGGATCAGCGAACGATGTGCTCACCGCTGGCACGATCCGCGAGCATTACGGCGCCAACGTTCGCATCCTTCAGGACGACTCCGGCCATCCGGTAGTCGTCCCGTGGAGGAGCAAGGATCCGAGCGAGACAGGCTCGTGATCGTTCTCGGTGCCGCCGCGTGGGACGTGCTACTGGGTGAGCCGCCCCGTCGGGTGCATCCTGTTGTTGGCATGGGGAGACTGCTCGATACGTTGGATCCCCAGCGACGCGTCACGGGGGAGAGCCGTACCGACACGGCGCTAGGCGCCGTCTCGTGGGCAATCTCTCTCGGTGTCGTGTCGGTCACGACGATTGCGGCCATGCACTTGGTGGCCAAGCTCCCCGCTCCCCTACGTCTCGCGTGCAAAGCGTTCCTCCTGAAGTCGGCGTTCGCGCACCGCATGCTGGTCGCTGAGGGTGTCGCTGTGGAAGAGGCCCTTGCAGATTCTCTGGAGTCGGGGAGGCTTCGACTGTCGCACCTGGTGAGCAGGCCGACCGACGACCTCACCGAGGGAGACGTCCGCGAGGCAGCGATCGAGGCGATCGCTGAGAACATCAACGACTCGGTAGTCGCCCCCCTCTTCTGGTACGCGATCGGTGGCCTCCCCGGGGCTATGGCATACCGGATGGTCAACACCGCGGACGCGATGTGGGGGTATCGAGGCGCCCGCGAGTACACGGGGAGAGTCGCTGCGGTCGCTGACGACGTTGCGTCCTGGCTGCCTGCGCGCCTCTCGGGTCTGCTGATCCGCCCGCACCGGCTTCGCGAGACTGCAAGGGCCGCCACCCCGGCACCCTCACCCAACAGCGGGTGGCCGATGGCTGCAATGGCGCTGCAGCTCAACGTTCGGCTCTCGAAGCCCGGGCAGTACGTCCTGAACGAGAGCGGCCAACCACCGGCCCCTCGCGATGTTGCCCGCGCCGCTTCGGTAGCGGACAGGGTCTTCGTCGCCTCGGTACTCGGTTCTGCGTTCCTCGCCTGGAGGCGACGTGGTTGATGTGACCCATGGCGGGACCACGGCCGGTGTCGACGTCCTCCACGACTGTTCCACCAACACGAACGCCTTCGGTCCTAACCCCGTCGTTGCAGAGCAGCTTCGCTCGGTTGACCCGACGGCCTACCCCGAGCCGACGTACCTTCGGTTACGGGAGCTCCTTGGGAAGGATCTCGGCGTACACCCCGACCGAATCGTCGTAGGCGCCGGGGCGAGCGAGCTCATCAACCGCATCGTCCGTACATACGGCGGCGACGTCGCTGCTCCTCCCCACACGTTCGGCGAATACGCTGCTGCTGCGATCCGGGCGAGACGTCGTCTCGTGACGTCGTCGTGGCACTCGTGGAGCGACGCGCTCTCTCGCGACTCCGTAGAGTTCCTCTGCTTGCCGAATAATCCCACCGGGTACGAGACGCCCGCTGCCGACATCAGCCTCCGTGTCGCAGCAAGAGTTGCTTCCGGCTCCCACGTCGTTCTCGACCTCGCGTACGCCCCCTTCCTCGATCGAAGGATCGCCGTCCCGGACGCGGCCATTGCGCTGTTCAGCCCGAACAAGGTTCACGGGGTGACCGGGGTCCGTGCCGCTTACGCAGTCACCCCTCGAGAGACCGCCTCGACCCTTCGTAGCGCGGCCCCGTCATGGGTGCTCGGAAATCATGGCGTCGCGATGCTCGAGGCGACGTGTCTCCCCGCGGCGAAGCTGTGGGTCCGGCGAACGACGTCTCTGCTTCGCTCTCTGCGCAGCGAGATCGTTGAGCGCCTCGAGAACCGTAGCTTTGAGCTCCGCCCCAGTGATGCACACTTCCTCATGGTGCGTGTCGGAGACGCGGCCCGTACACGGGGCCGTCTGCTGCGATACGGCCTCCACGTGCGGGACTGCTCGTCGTTTGGTCTCGCTGAGTGGATCCGCATCAGCGTCGGACCGCGCGAGCGTAACGACCTCCTCGTCGACGCGCTAGCAGCCATTCACAAGGACCCGCCATGCGTTCCTTGATGGTGCAGGGCTGCTCCTCCTCCGCGGGCAAGAGCGTCCTCGCAACGGGCCTGGCACGCGTGTTTGCCCGGCGCGGCATCGACGTTGCGCCTTTCAAGGCGCAGAACATGTCGAACAACGCCCGCGTCGCCGTCGGTGGCGAGATCGGGTCGGCACAGTTCGTCCAGGCAATTGCTGCACGACAGACGCCCACCATCGACATGAACCCGGTTCTCATCAAAACGAACCACAGCGGCAGCGACGTCATCGTGAACGGCCGGCACGAGCATGAGATCTCCGCAACCGCGTGGGTTGACCGGACCCCCCTGGTCCGTGACGCGGTGTTCGGGGCACTCGATCGTTTGAAGGAAGCACACGACCTGGTACTTCTCGAAGGCGCAGGAAGTCCAGCAGAGATCAATCTCTGGGAGTGCGACATCGTCAACATGGCCGCGGCTGACGCCGCCGACGCCGTGGTCATCCTCGTCGTCGACATAGATCGAGGAGGGGCCTTCGCCCACCTCTACGGCACCTGGCTACTCCTCCCGCGCCCGTGGCGAGATCGTATTCAGGGCTTCGTCCTCAACAAGTTTCGCGGGGACGAATCCTTGATAGGCCCCGCATGTGCGGCCATCACCGCAGTGACAGGTGTGCCGTTCCTTGGAGTCGTCCCATGGGTTGAACACGGCATCCCGGACGAAGACAACGCGTCGCTTCACGGTGCCGCATCTCAAGGCGGACCCCTCCAGGTTGACATCGTGCGCTACCCAACCGTTTCGAACGCGGACGAGTTTGGACTGCTCGGAGAAGTAGCGAACGTCCGGTGGGTGACCACGCCTCAACAGATCGTTGACCCTGACCTCGTCATCTTGCCCGGGTCCAAGGACGTCACGGGTGACCTCTCCTGGATGCACACAAGCGGTGTGAGCGGGCGCATCGTGGAGCTCGCCGGTGCAGGGACGCGTATCGTCGGTGTGTGCGGGGGCCTCCAGATGTTGGGCGACCAGCTCACGGGCGAGCACGAGATGGGGGAGACAGTGACCGGCCTCGGGCTGCTACCCATCGAAACCACCTATCGAAATCCGAAAGAGGTACGATCGGTCCATGTGGCCCTCAACACTGATCCTGCGGGAAGGTTCGCAGAGCTGGCAGGCATCGCTTTCGAAGGCTACGAGATCCGCGAGGGAGTCACACGGCGGTCAGCGAGCCGAACCGTCCACACCTGTCTCAGCGACGACCGTGGATTCGAGCTCGGCCCGGTACTTGCGGTCTACACCCACGGCATGTTCGAAAGCGAGACAATATTGAGCGCGCTGACCGGGCGGACCGACATCCGAACTCTCTCTCAGCGCATCGACGATTTCGCCGACGTCCTCGAGCGAGTTCTCGCGATAGACACCCTTCTCTCACTGATAGGAGACGACGCATGACCGAGGGACCACCCACGGACGACCCGACACCCGAGCTTCGCCGCGCACCCTCGCTCGTGCTCCTCAACACAGGGGACGGAAAAGGCAAGTCGACCGCAGCGATGGGCGTCATGCTGCGCAGTGTGGCAAGAGGGTGGAGAGTCGCCGTTGTCCAGTTCCTCAAGTCCGGTGACTGGGCGACGGGCGAACAGAAGGCTGCAGAACGTCTCGGCGTCGACTGGTGGGCTCTCGGTGACGGATTCACCTGGGACTCGGACGATCTCGACAAGAGCGCAGAGGTTGCTCGGGAAGCGTGGAAGAAGGCGGAGGAGATCATTGCTTCGGGGGAGTACTCGCTCGTGATCCTCGACGAGGTCACCTACCCGCTGACGTGGGGGTGGGTCGACCTCGATGAGGTGACCCGGGTTATCAGAGCCCGCCCGCAGCATGTCAACCTGGTACTCACCGGCAGGGACGCGCCCGACGAGCTCGTCGAGGTCGCGGACACCGTGACCGAGATGCGGAATGTCAAGCACGCCTTTCAACAGGGCATCCGAGCCAAGAAGGGGATCGACTTCTGATGCCGTACACGGTCCTTGTCGGGGGAGCAAGGTCGGGGAAATCCGCGGTCGCCCTGCAGCTCGCCGCGGAGAGTGCGACAGAGGTCACCTTCGTGGCGACCGCCCGAAGCACCGACCCCGAGATGCGTGAGAGAATCCTCCGTCACGTCCAGGATCGTCCCGCGTCGTGGGCGACGGTCGAGGCTCCCCTCGATGCTGCAGCCGCCGTGAAGGGCGCCCCCGCGCAGCACACGGTGGTGGTTGACTGCGTCACGGTCTGGCTCTCGAATCTTGTGGTGGAGAGCGGGCTCCAACCCGACGAGGTACTTGAACGTGTCGACGAGATGATCGTGGCATGCCAGGCTCGCGAAGCCTTGACGATCCTCGTGTCGAACGAAGTCGGGATGGGCATCGTTCCGCAGACTCCTCTGGGACGCTCCTTCCGCGACCTCCAGGGAACCGCGAACCAGCGACTCACCGCACGCGCTGACCGTGTCGGACTCGTCGTTGCCGGCCGTGTTCTCGACCTCTCCGTGTCCGGGGACTGGATAGCGCGATGACCACCCGCCCCTGCGAACCTCTCCGAGGCATGCCTCTCCTCTCGGCCCAACGTGATGAGAGGTTCGTCTGCATCCCTGGTCAGGTCAGGTCGTAGCGGTGCGCGGCCTTCTACGAGCGTTGAGTTTCCTGACGCGGGGCCCGTTCCCTGCTGAGGATCTCCGCCCGAAGGAGCTCGCTCGCGTAATCCTGTGGTTCCCGGTCGCGGGGATCACAATCGGAGGTCTCGTAGCAGCCGTGTACTGGGTGGCCGCTCAAGGCCTCCCACCGTTTGTTGCTGCCACACTGGCTCTCCTCGCCGGTATCGCGGTCACGGGCGGCCTTCACGAGGACGGGCTTGGGGACACGTTCGACGCCCTCGGTGGCCGGTCGACTCCTAAAGAGATGCTGATGATCATGAAGGACTCGCGACAGGGAACATTCGGGGTTCTCGCCATTGTGGGGTCTGTGATGCTGCGGGTCGCTGCCCTGGCGGCGCTTCCCGCGGCCGTTGGCGCCTGGACGCTCGTCGTCGCCCACTGCGTGTCGCGGAGCGCGGTTGTAGGCGTCATGGCGACGTCGAAGCCGGTCTCGTCGCGAGGCCTGGGTGCCGCATACGCGAAGGAGCTGCATCACATCTCTGCGCTCCTCACGGCCGCTCTCGGATCTCTTCTCGCCGTGGTCGTGTGGGGCGTCGACGGCTTCCTGATCGTTGGTGTGGTCGTCGTCGTTCTCGCCATCTTCATGGCGTGGGTGCACCGAAACCTCGGTGGGTACACGGGAGACGTTCTGGGAGCCGTTGAACAGTTCGCTCAGGCTGGAGTGCTGGTAGCAGCCGCGTGGATGTTCGGTCGAGGGTGGGAGATCGCCCCCTGGCTGCCCTGGGGATGATCGCCGATCTCGCACCACCACATCCCGGCGGTTCGCTTCTCGATCGCGGAGGCGTAGAATCTTCATATGGCAAGCAAGGAGCAGAAGAGGGAGGCGCCTCCCGGGTATCAACCGCACATCGGGAGTTCCCGCCAATACATGCGCGACATCATCCTCGGTGTCAACGACGGCCTCGTTTCGACTTTCCTGCTCGTCGCTGCCGTCGTCGGCGGTGGTCTCGACGCTACCCTGGTTCTCCTTACGGGCGCTGCGGGAGCTCTGGCAGGCATGATCTCCATGAGCCTCGGCGAGTTCCTTGCCACCAAGTCACAAGACGAGGTCTTCGACGCTGAGATCGCTCTCGAGAAGATCCATCTCCGGGACCATCGCCAACACGAGAGGGATCAGCTCACCGACATGCTCGGAAAGATGGGCCTCGACGGCAACGACCTCGAGACGGTCGTCGAGATCATCAATAGCAACGACGACGCGATGCTCAACATGCACGCAGCACTCGAATTCGGCGTCGTAGACGGTGAGCGCCGCAGTCCGTACGCGGCGGCACTGGCTGCTGGAGCCCTCTTCCTCATGGGTGCCCTTCCTTCGGTGATCCCGTTCGCTGTCTGGGAGAACACGACCACCGCCCTCCTCGCAGCCGCCACGCTGTCAGGGGTCGGTCTCTTCTTCGTCGGTGCAGCCAAGACGTTCCACACGAAGAGGAATTGGTCGATCTCGGGCCTTGAGAATCTCAGCCTCGGCCTCGCCGCCGGTGTGTTGGCCTTCTTCGTAGGTAGGGCCTTCGATCAGATCATCTCAGGGTCGTAAGACGCTGTGCGAACCACAGCGAGCCGACACCGTTGTATCTTCCCGATGTGAGACGGACCCTTCTTCTCCTCGCATCCGCTGCTCTTGCAGCCCTCGCCGTTGCTCGGTCGCGTACGCCTGCGGAACTCCCCGAACCTCCCAGAGGATCCTGGGAGCTCGTCGACGACGACTCCTCCACGTGAGGTTCGCCCTCGATAGCGGATCCGACATCGGTCAGCGGGCCGCACGGATTCTCCTGGGAGATGAGCGATGCGAACAGCTCGTCGTTCTCAGCCCGACGCCTCTCCCGAGAGATCGCAGAGTGGTGCGCACCAAGAACCTCGCCAGCGTGGACGTCGTTGTTGCGGATGGCACCACACCGCTTGTAAGCCTCATCGGTCGCGCTTCGGTCGCCGGGGTGCCGCTCGTCGTGTGGAGTGACGCGCCAGAGTCTGACCTGGGACCCTCCTCCTTCCCCGTGATCGTAGGAGCGAACGTTGGTTCCGCCCTGGCCGAGGCCCTCGTCACTCACCCCTCCCTGCAGCCAGATGACAGCGACTTTGTCCAGGTCGCGTGGACAGAGCCCGGGGAGCCTCTCACCAGAGGTACAGCGATCCCTTTCCCCGAGCCCGTTGGCATGGCCTGGGCCGAGGAGCGATCAGCGGGAAGGTTCGTCGCCTACCGGAACGATGACTGGGGGGCAGCGTCGGCGATCGTCGAGGACAGTGCCGGTCGGCGGATCGTTGGTGTGGCTGACCTCGTACCTCATCTCGAAGCCATCACTCTCGTTGCCGTCGCGTTCGCGGCAGCGAACGCTTCCTTCGATGCGGGGATACAGCGAGCCAGCAACGCAGCGGAAGCGGTGCTCACTGAAGTCAGGAATCTCGAACTCGACCTCGCTGTGTGGCGCCCCCTCGTTACTCGCCACCCCTGAGGACGACGCCGACGACGGAGCCTCTGCCTCAACCCTCCGGGCTCTCAGCCGGGGTGCTCAACGGTGTCTGCTGTGTTCAGATCAGAGTTTCTGTTGTTCGCTGGAACGTGCAGGACGGGGCGCGGCTGGGTTCTCTCCGCTGCCCGCGTGGGTTCGTGTGTCTCCTCGAGCATGATCAGTTCCACTCCGCCGACCATGTCCGAGATCAAGTTGTACAGCACCGCGGTGAGCGTCATGCCCGCCGTCACGATGATCACACCAACGATCGCCATCATCAGAATAATGCGGAAGTAGAGTTCGCCGTCGGGAGAGACGACGATCGTCAGGCGGCCGAGGGTCTCTACGAACGCGTCGGGAATACCGCGTTGCAACGCTACTGACCACGCGACCCACACTCCGAGCAACCAGACCAGAGCGCCGACCGTGTTCATGGTGAGGCTCACCTTGAGCACCGTCCAGGGATCGATCTTGCGGATTATGCGTCGAACCCGACGAACGTGCATGTGTCCTCCTTGCGCGACAGTGTACCGAGAGGGTCCCGAACAGCCCCCTATTGCAAGAGAGAAGCAACCGGAATGGTTCTACTTACTCCTCGACTACTTGAGCGATCGTCAGGGCAGACAACGTCGCTCCGGCAGACAGATTCAGGACCTTCACCCCAGTTGACGGTCGCTTCTGGCGCGAGATGGATTTCACCGCAGCACGCATCACGATGCCATCTGACGACGTGACAACGATCTCGTCCGACAGTGAAACGGCGCACGCCGCTGCGACGACACCCCTGTTCCTGGCGAGCTTGATGGAGATGACGCCGAACCCGCCCCTCTTCTGAACCCGGAACTCACTCATCTTGACTCGTTTGCCGTACCCCCCCGACGTGAGGATCAGCACTTCTTCTGCCTCGTCCGCAACAGCCGCGGAGACGACCTCGTCGCCGTCTCTCAGCCTGATCCCGCGCACGCCCTGTGACGCGCGCCCTGTTGACCGCACATCGCTCTCCTTAAATCGGATACCGAATCCGTTGCGAGTGAGCATCATGAGGTCTGCTTCGCCGTTCGTTTGACGCACAGCAACGACTTCGTCGCCGTCAAGAAGGTTGATGGCGACGAGTACCTGATTTCGCGAGTCGTAATCCGAGAACTTCGACTTCTTGACGAGTCCCTTCTTCGTGAACATGACCAGATAGCGGTTCGTCTCGTAATCCCTCGTGTCGATGATTGCTTCGACAACCTCGTCTGCGTCCATGGGGAGCACGGACTGGATGAGTTGACCCTTCGCAGTGCGATCCTTGCGCGGGATCTCGTGCGCCCTGACCCGATACACCTTGCCGCGGTTCGTGAAGAAGAGCAGGTACGCGTGGGCCGACGTGTGGAGCAGATGCTGGACAACGTCATCGTCCCTAAGACCTGCTCCCTTGATTCCTCGCCCTCCGCGTCCCTGCGTGCGATACACCGAAGCCAATACGGACTTGACGTAGCCGGCAGTCGAGACACTGATCACCAGTTCCTCGTCTGCGATCAGGTCTTCGAGGGACATCAGCCCCAGGTCCGGGATGATTCTCGACCGTCTGGGATCTGCAAACTTCTCCCTGACTTCGATGAGTTCGGTGGCGATCAGGGTTCGCCGTTCTGCTTCGTCCCCGAGGAGGCCCTCGAGGTACGCGATCGTCTCTTCGATGACACGCAGTTCGTCTCGGAGTTTGTTGGTCTCGAGCGCCGTGAGCCTGCGCAGCGGCATGTCCAGGATGTGGTTGGCCTGGATCTCGGAGAATTCGAAGGCCTCCATCAACGCCGTACGGGCCGCGTCAACATTCGCAGACGCTCGGATAATGGCAACAACCTTGTCGATGTTGTCGAGCGCGATGAGCAGTCCGCGCAGGATGTGCGCTCTCGCCTCTGCCTTGGCGAGCCGGAACTTCGAGCGACGTTCGATGACTTCAAGCTGATGATCCACGTAGTGGTGGACGAGCTGCGCGAGGTTGAGAGTTCGCGGCACACCATCTACGAGAGCGACGTTGTTCACGGAGAACGTGTCCTCGAGCTGGGTGTGCTTGAAGAGCAGGTTGAGAACGACCTGCGCGTTGGCGTCGCGTTTGAGCTCGATGACGAGGCGCATGCCGTGCCTGTCGGACTCGTCCCTCAAGTCCGAGATGCCTGCAATCGTCTTTTTTCGAACGAGCTCGGCGATCTTCTCCATGATGCGATCCCGTGAAACCTGATAGGGGATCTCTGACGCGATGATGGCCATCCGTCCCTTATCCGTCTCGACGACGTCGGTGACGGCACGCATCTTGATCGAGCCGCGCCCGGTCAGCAGGGCGTCGTTGACTCCCTTGACGCCAACAATGTAGGCGCCCGTCGGGAAATCCGGGCCCTTGACGAACTGCATCAGATCCTCGACCGTCGCCTCGGGATTCTCCAGGGCGTGCAGCACCGCGTCTGCCACTTCACCGAGGTTGTGCGGAGCCATGTTCGTCGCCATGCCAACCGCTATACCTGTTGATCCGTTCACGAGAAGGTTCGGGAACCTCGACGGAAGGACGGAGGGTTCCTGGCGCTCACCCGAGTAATTGTCCTTGAATGTAACGGTGTCTTCGTCGATGCCGTCGAGCATGTGGGCGGCCAACTTCGCGAGGCGGGCCTCCGTGTTGTGGTTGACGAATCCGTCTCCGATGAACGAGTGGTCATCTGAGTCGACTCGCACCGAGTACACGGGCTGCGCACCTGCGGGCGTCACGGACTCAACCGTCGCGTAGAAGAAGCCGTGATCCACGATCTCTTCAACAATGGTGAGGACATCCGTATCCGGGATGTGCCTCCTGATCGCCTCACCCTCTTCCTCCCAGCACGCAACGCGGCCGATGTCGTGGGTCGCGAGCCACTCGCTGTCACTGCCACCGGGGGCGGTGCGAACGAAGTCGGCAATGAACGGTATCTCGTCCTCTTGGAACACCCTCTCACGGGAAGTGACGTTTCCGAGATCCCCTTCGGGGTCGGTGGGCCCGGACGCGGGGAACCCGACCCGAGCGGCGAAGAGTTGCGTGTCGCGACCTGGTGTGATCACCACCGTGCACCCGCCGCTCTCGTGCCGAACCAATCTGGCTATGACACCGAATTCCAGGAGGAGGCGCTGCACATCGTTCGCCCGTTCCTCGGACTGTGTTGCGTACCCGACCCGAATCGCTCGCTCCTTCGCGTCAGGACGGAGAGAGCCACCGGCCTGAAAGAGGGCCGCGAGGAACGTGGCTTTCACGTCTGTGGAGGCGTTCCACACGGAGTCGGGGATCGTGGTGTCGTTCGACTTGCTCGCCCGCATGGCGTCTTCCCTGGTGAGGCCTGAGCTGCCTTGAGTCGGGACATAATTCCGCGCAATGGCGACTCGTTCTCCTGGGGCGATCTCGTCGATTCTCTTCCAGATCAACGCGGGTAGGCCTGCAATGCTCTCGATCGTGAGGAGGGGGTGGTTCGCCGTGCCCGTGACTGTGAAGCCCTCCTCTGTGCGAACGGTGAAAGTCGCGTGGGTTCCAGAATGAAAGAGCGTGTCCGCGACCTGGAGACCGCCGCGACGGTCGAGCACCTTGATCTCGATGGGAGTGTCCGAATCTGGTGCAGCGTCGGGTGCGATCGAAGCTATGCGTCGGCTCCCGTCGGCTGTTGCTATCCGCGTCTCCCCTGCCACGCAGTAGCGCATTGCTGCCGGTGGGTCGTCGACCGTCCCAAAGTTCCCCTGAGGGTCCACGACCGGGTAGCGCAACGAGAAGTCCTGGGCGAGACGGACCATCGAGTCGTACACGGCCTCGGGTGAGTGCGGATGAAACCAACCTACGACGTCGCCAACGACGCGGGCGCACTTGCGATATGGGGTGCCCGGGCGGATGCCGCTGTCCCACATCGAATAGAGCACCCTGCGATGAACCGGCTTGAGGCCGTCACGCACGTCAGGGAGGGCGCGCGACACGATGACGGACATCGCGTACTCCAGGAAGGAGTTCTCCATCTCCGTCTCGATGTCAATCGGCCGCGTTATCTCAGTGTCTGGGTTTTCGTTCGACATGCTCACTCGCTCGGATCAGGCGTCCAGGAACCGGACGTCCTTGGCATTCTGTTGGATGAATCGTCGTCTCGCTTCGACGTCGGTCCCCATGAGGGTCGAGAACGTCTCTTCGGCTGAGAATCTCTCCACGAGTTCAACCCGCAGCAACGTCCGCACGGCCGGGTCCATAGTGGTCTCCCAGAGCTGGTCTGCGTTCATCTCGCCGAGGCCCTTGAAGCGCTGCACATTGAACTTGCGGCCTTCAAGTCCCTTCTTGATCTCATCGAGGTCAGCGTCATTCTCTACCCACGTGGTTTTTGTCCCAACCTTGACGGAGTACAGGGGGGGCTGCGCGATGTACATGTAGCCGTGTTCGATGATCTCGCGCATGTGCCTGAAGAAGAACGTCAGAAGCAGGGTGCGGATGTGGGCCCCATCCACGTCGGCGTCCGTGAGGATGATGATCTTGTTGTAACGAGCTTTCGTAATCTCCAGCTCCTCACCTATCCCTGTGCCGATCGCCGTGATGAGTGACTGCACCTCGTTGTTCTGAAGGACGCGGGCGAGACGGTTCTTCTCGACGTTGATGATCTTCCCGCGGATGGGAAGAATCGCCTGAAACCGCGAGTTTCTGGCCTGTTTCGCCGAACCTCCCGCCGAGTCGCCCTCGACGATGAAGAGCTCCGACACCTCTGGGTCCTTCGAGGAACAGTCCGAGAGCTTGCCGGGCAACCCGCTCGATTCGAGCAGGCTCTTGCGTCGCGTCAGGTCACGGGCCTGGCGGGCTGCTGCCCGCGCTCGAGCCGCCTGGCTCGCTTTGTCTACGATGCGCCTGGCTTCGCCCGGGTGCTTCCCGAACCACTCGGGGAGTGCCTGGTTCATGGCCTTCTGCACGAAGGAACGGATCTCCGTGTTACCGAGCTTCGTCTTCGTCTGACCCTCGAACTGCGGCTCGCTGATCTTGGCTGAGATCACGGCGGTGAGCCCCTCGCGCACGTCGTCACCCTGGAGGTTCTTGTCCTTCTCCTTCAGGACTCCCCGCGAGCGAGCGAAGTCGTTGATGGCTTTCGTGAGCGCCGTGCGGAAACCCTCCTCGTGCGTTCCCCCCTCGTGCGTGTTGATGTTGTTCGCGAAGGAGAGCACCGTCTCGGTGTACCCGCTTGTCCACTGAAGCGCTATCTCCACCTCCGCGTTGTCGTCCTTGTGCTCGAAGTAGGCAACCTGGTTGTGGATAGGGTCGCGGTTCGCGTTGAGGTACTTCACGAAGTCGACGATTCCCCCCGCGTACCGGAACGTCTCCTCAACGAGCTCCTCTCCCCTCTCGTCTGAGAATCGTATCTCGAGACCCTTCGTGAGAAAGGCCATCTCCCTCAACCGGGTGATGACGGTCTTGGCCGAATATTCGGTCGACTCTTCGAAGATCTCCGGGTCAGCCCAGAACGTGACCTCCGTGCCGGTGCGCTTCATGGGCTTGACTCGCTTGACCTTCGTCACTGGCTCACCGAACTCGAATATCTGCTCCCATAGGTATCCCTGTCGAACGACCTCTACGACCAGACGTCTCGAGAGCGCATTCACGACCGAGATTCCGACACCGTGAAGCCCTCCCGACATCTGGTAGACGTCCGAGTCGAACTTGCCCCCCGCGTGGAGGGTGGTCATGACCGTCGTGAGAGCAGATTCGTTGGTGTCGGAACGCTTGTCGACGGGGATTCCCCGACCATTGTCACGGACTCGCACCCCTCCGTTGGCGAGCAGTGTGACGTCAATTCGCGTGCAGAACCCGGCCAGGGCCTCATCCACCGAATTGTCCACAATCTCCCAGATCAGGTGGTGAAGGCCCCGAGGACCTGTGGTTCCGATGTACATTGCCGGGCGTCTTCTGACTGCCTCGAGCCCTTCAAGGACTTGAATCGAATCAGCCCCGTATGACGCGTTCGCGGTACGTTTCGGTCTGGTCACAGGGCTCCTTCGCTTCGCCGCTCAGGTGAGGTTTCGGCGGCTGATAACACTGTTGTAAGTATAGCGGATTTGGGGATAAACCCTTACGTAAACGGCCTTTTCCCCGCATTCTTCAGCGGGTGACCCGGAGACGCACGGCCGTGACGAGATCGTCCCCGAACGTATCGGCGATGGCGTCCATGAGTTGGCCCGTCTGGTACTTCAGAAGTGACCCTGCCGTACCGGTCGGTACCTCGACGAGGAGTATCTGCTCCTTGATGCCGATCGGCGTTGCTGCTTCGACCCAGTCGTGGGGGACGATCTCAGCCCATCGTTTCACGAGCTCTCCTTGACGTATGTCTATCCGGAGAGAAGCCCGCTCGATGAGCGATCCGAGGACCTTGCTGATCTCCTGCGGATCGCGTCTCTCTCCGTAACTGATGTATTTGGCCCGTGTCACGACACGCTCCCGTCTCTCACCAACCAACGGCGTCCTCTGATCGGTACTTCATTCTCTCTCGCCGTTGTGACAAAAACTTGACCTGTCTCGATGAGCGACACGACGCGCTTGGCCCGGTGACGGTCGAGTTCGGAGAAGACGTCGTCGAGGAGCAGGATCGGCGTCTGGCCGCGAATCTCACGGATGACGCGGTACGCGCCGACCCTCAGTGAGAGCGCTGCGGTGCGCTGCTCTCCCTGTGACGCCCGTGTCCGTGTGGGTCTCCCATCAAGCAACAGGTCGGGTTCGTCTCTGTGCGGGCCGACAGTCGTTGTACGGACATCCATATCCCTCGCGTGCCTCTCTGCGAGGGATTCCGAGAGAGCGCCACGCAACTCCGCGAGCCCTGTCGCCTCCTGTGACTTCCACGTAGAACGGTACGCCCACTCGAGGGATCCCTCCCCCCCAACAACTTCGTACACGTTCTGTAGGTGAGGCTGAAGGGCCGCTGCGACGGTCCTGCGATGAAGCAGTACCCGGGCACCGGCATCGGCGAGACGCTCATCCCAGACACCGAGCGTCACCAGATCCGTTCCCCTGCCCTGCTGTTTCAACAACGCGTTCCGCTGACGCAGCGTTCTCTCATACTCGGTGAGGTCTGCTCCCGCCTGCGGCCAGAGCCGCGAAGCAAGGTCGTCAAGGTAATCCCTGCGGTACGCGGGGCCGCGCTTGATCACATCGAGATCGTCCGGAACAAAAGCGACGACGGGGACGGCGAGGAGGAGATCCCGTAATCGTGCAGGTCTCTTTCCGTTGAGTAACACCGTCCGGCGTCCGGATTCGGGCAACTCACACTCCACTCTGGTCTCTGTCGCTCCCCCGGCGAACCCGCCACGAAGAACGGCACCGTCTGCTCCGTCGCGAATCAGCGCCCTGTCGGGAACCCCTCGAAGGGAGCGCAGCATGCCGAGGTATCCGATCGCCTCGAGCACCGAGGTCTTGCCGGCACCGTTATCTCCCACCAGGATGTTCACGCCATCTACCGGCTCGAACCGGAGTGTCGCATACGGCCGGAAATCCCTTAGTTCCAGCCATGTGAGGTGCATGTCACGTCACAGTCGGACAGGCATCAACAGGTATCTAAAGTCCTTCTTCGTCGCGCCAAGGAGGAGCCCTGGCTTGAGCGGGTCGCTCGTCTCTATGACGATCCTGTCGTCATCGACAGCATTCACCCCGTCCGTGAGGTAACGCGTGTTAAAAGCAATGGTCAGGTCTTCTCCGATGTACTCCCCCTCAAGCATCTCGGTCTCCTCACCTACCTCCTGGCGCACGACACTGAGCTCAACGCCGCCAGAGTGCATCGCCATCCTTACCGGAATGTGATCCTCAGCCACGAGCGAAGCGCGTCCAACAGCCTCGAGCAGCGCTGCCTTATCGACTGTCAAGCGATTCGTGTGGCTCTCCGGGAGGAGCTGTCGATAGTTAGGGAACGCTGAATCGATTATCCGTGCAGTGAGTTGTCCCCGATCGGTGAAGAAGGAGGCCTCCCTCTCACCGAGTACGACCCGCATGGACCCGGCACCGATCGTACGACCCAGCTCGCGCAGGGCCCTGTAGGGAACAAGCTTGGATCCCTCCGTCGTAACGCCCTCGACATCGCGGACACCGAGGCGGTAGGAGTCCGTTGCGACGAGTCGGAGGGAGTCTCCTCCCCCCTCGAACAGAACACCGGTGAGCGTTGGACGAGCATCGTCGGAGGAAGCAGCAACACCCACCTGGCTGATCGCTTTGATCAGTTGGCCACCGTCGAGATTGATTCCTTCTTCCGACGTTGGCTCCGCGATCTTCGGGTAATCGTCTATAGCCATCTCGCGGAGCTTGAATCGTGGTCCTCCGCCAGTGATCTCAACTTCTCCGTTGCTCGCCGATATCGTCACTGCCCCTGCGGGAAGCTTTCGAACGGCTTCTGCTGCGAGCTTCGCAGGGATCACCGTTCTCCCCTCCTCCGTGACTTCGACTTCCAGATAGGTGCGCACCGTGACCTCGTTATCGGTCCCCGTCACCGTCAACTTTCCCCCGGAGACCTCACAGAGTATTCCCTGGAGGATCGGGAGAGGTGAACGCACGCCGACGGCTCGGCCAGCTCTTGCCAGCACGTCTGCAAGATCGTCTCTCTCTGCTCGGATTCTCACGTATGCATCCTCTGCTATTGCTTATTGTTTTAAGAGAGTAGTGGTAGTAGTAGGCCCTGTGGATTGTGGATATCGAAAGAAATCCCTTGGTGTGGCTAGTTTTCTACATCCACACGCCTTGTTGATATCTGCAGATATCTCCACAGTCTCCACAGGGAGGCGCCGGGGCGCCGCCATGTTGTGGAGAAGTTTCACTTTGTCCTCAGTTGCTGGGTGATCTCCGTGACCTGGTCATAAATGTCCTTGTCGGATTGGAGAAGACCCTTGATTTTCTCTACCGCGTGCATCACCGTTGTGTGATCTCTCCCTCCGAAGGCTGCCCCAATTTTTGGTAGGGAGAGGTCCGTGTTCTCTCTGCACACGTACATAGCGACCTGCCTCTGGCGAGCGAGCGGCTGGCGGCGGGACGTGCCGACGAGCTCCCCATTGGGGATCACGTAATAGTGAGCCACTGTGGAGATGACGGTGTCCGCCGTCAGGGGAGCCGTAGAGCGGAGCCCGACGATGTCCCGCAGGACACTCGATGCGAGGTCGGGAGTCACCTTCTCGTTTGTGAGTGTTGCAAAAGCAGTGACGCGAGTCAGGGCTCCCTCAAGTTCCCGGATGTTGTCAGCGACGTTCTCGGCGATGAATTCGAGTACTTCGTTGGGAACCGGAGTCGGGTTCAACGCGGCGTTCTTGCGCAGGATAGCGAGACGGGTCTCGACGTCGGGGCTCTGAATGTCGGTCGTAAGACCCCATTCGAAGCGGCTTCGCAGACGGTCTTCGACGGTGCGCAGTTCCCGCGGAGGTCGATCCGAAGAGATGACCATCTGATTCCCCGCCTCGTAGAGGGAGTTGAACGTGTGGAAAAACTCTTCGAGTACCTGTTCCTTCCCCTCGAAGAACTGGACGTCGTCGAGCAGCAGCAACCCGACCCTTCGGTATCTCGATTTGAAGTCGTCCATGCGCTTCCGCCTGATCGAGTTGATGAACTCGTTGAAGAAAGACTCTGAAGTGACGTAACGAACCACCGTTGTGGCGTCGAGCTCAAGCCGGTGTCTTCCAACGGCATGCAAGAGGTGTGTCTTTCCGAGTCCCGAGCCGGCGTAGATGAAGAGGGGGTTGTAGTGCCTGCCGGGCTGTTCCGCGACGGCCTGGGCAGCTGCGTGAGCGAAGCGGTTGGACGGCCCTACGACGAAGCTGTCGAAGGAGTATCGAGCAACAAGGTTCGAAGTGTTGCTCTGGTGGGGGGTTGTCCTCCTCGGCTCGTCCTCTGACACAGTGAGCGTCGGTTGGTACGCCGTTGTGGTTGTCGGTTCTACGACCGGGGATATTGATGTAACCGTAATCGTGACGTCGAAGGGTTCCGGCCATACGGACGCGGCGATCTCACGGACCTGATGTGTGTAGTTGTCTCTTACCCATGTCGCGTTGAAGCGGTTCGGTGCGACGAGATGAAGTCCGGAACTCTCGAACGTTGTCGTCAGCGGCTTGATCCAGGTCTCCCACTTTGCAATACCGATCACGTCGCGCAGTCGACTGTTGAAGAGATCGATCTGGCTATCCACGGCTTCCACCGGGACGTGTATGGCTCCCACGCTACGTTTTCTCCCGTCGGGCATAAACCCAGTTCCAAAACTGTCCACACATCTATCCACAGGATGTGGAGAAGATGTACCACGGGCAGACAACATCGACCCCTGGATTCCCGCCATTAGCGGAGAGTTCCACATCCGCTGAATGAGCGCAGGGGAGTGTAGGAAGCACTTTCACAGCAGTACAAGAACGGCAAATTCGCGGTTAGGTGAGCGAGGCGCAAGCAGGCGTATCCGCCTGAATCCCTTCGCTGCCAAGGGATCTAGCGTGTTCCTGAGTGGTGACGGGTGACAAGAGTCAAGCGAAGTTGGCCGCTCTAGGGCCTATTCTGTCTTTCGCGAGGCCATGCGAAGTTTCGCGGGCTGGTGCGGCTCTGTCGGTTTCGCGGGCGAGTCACCTAGAATGCATGCGTTCCGTGAGTCCACGGAGCTGCCGCGACCTTCCCAACCAGGGACACCTCATCATGAAGCGTACATATCAACCGAACAAGCGCCGCCGCAAACGTAAGCACGGTTTTCGTGGGCGTATGCGTAACCGCCACGGGCGCGCGCTGATCAAGCGCCGCCGCGCTAAGGGCCGCCACAAGCTCTCCGCCTGACGTGTCCTCCTACGTCTCGCTCCGCCCGGGAATCCGCTTTCGAGAGGTCTACCGTACCGGGAGAGGCCGAAGGTGTGGTGGACTCACCGTGGTAAAGGCCGCGGGGAGAGGTACAACTCCTGAGGTGGGTGTTGTTGCGGGGAAGAGAGTCGGAAACGCTGTGCAGCGGAACAGAGCGAAGCGCAGGCTCCGAGAGGCGGTTCGCAGAGTCGATCTGCAGCCCAACACCGCCTACGTGCTTGTAGCTTCCGCGGAAGTACTCGAGGCGCCGTTCGCCGAGATGCTTGAGTGGGTGGTGGCTGGTACAGCTCGAGAGACAGGGACGAGGGATGAGAAATGAATGAGCAAGGCGGCCGAACGGTGGGCATCGCAGCCCGTGCGTTGCTTGGTCTTGTGCGTGGGTACCAGAAGGCGGTCTCCCCCTTCTTGGGACAGAACTGCCGTTACTACCCCTCCTGTTCCCAGTACACCTATGAAGCTGTCGAGATGCACGGTGTTCTCAGGGGGAGCTGGCTCGGCACGAAACGCATTGGTCGCTGTCACCCGTTTCATGAGGGAGGCGTTGACCCGGTCCCCGCCTTGACGAAGAAAGAAACCGAAGAGATACAAGGAATTAGCTCGTGAATCCATGGAATTTACTACTGAACGCCCTGGGTGGGGCTCTCGCGTTCTTCTACGACACATTACCAAATTATGGAATTGCGATTATCGCTCTTACACTCACGGTAAGCCTTCTGCTCTTCCCCTTGACGCTCAAGCAGACGAAGTCCATGCGAGCGATGCAGCTCCTCCAGCCAGAGGTGAAGACGCTTCAGAAGGAGCACAAGGGGGACCGCGAGGAGTTGAACAAGCAGCTGATGGCGCTGTACAAGGAGCGGGGCGTCAACCCTGCGGCCGGGTGCCTTCCGATGATCGTGCAGATGCCGATCTGGTTCGCTCTCTACCGTGTCCTGTGGCAGGGTAACGGTGTTCCTCCGAGCTCAGCCCTTGGAGACATATTCTTCCAGGCCAACAAGGCGCTTGAAGCCGGCGCCGAGCTCACCGAGGCCATATTCGAACCGGTGCAATTCCTCGGAATGAACCTTCTCGTCAGTCCTGGCCGCGGAGTTGACTTCGCCAACATCACCGGATCGCTGCCGTACATCATCCTGCTTCTCATCATTGTCGCTGCCGGGTATTACCAACAGTTGCAGATGACACGCAAGATGAAGTCGGACCCGAACCAGCAGATGAGCTCACAGATGCAGAGCATGCAGACCGTGATGAAGGTCATGCCCATCATGTTCGGGTTCATATCGTGGAACCTGGTCGCGGGTCTCGGTCTGTACTTCGCGACATCGAACATTTTCCGCATCGGCCAGCAAGCGGTCATTCTGAGGACGACCGGTGGCAGTGACGGGGATGGAGTGATCGTCGAGAGCAACGCGAACGGACCAGCAGATGATCCAGCGAGCGAGCCCAAAGTGAACCGTCCCAGCCAGCATGCGAGCAAGAAGCGCAACCGTCGAAGAAGGAAGTAGCCCCATGGATTGGGTTGAAGTACAGGGTAAGACCGTTGAGGTGGCTGTTGGTGTGGCCATCAAAGAGTTGGGTCTACACTCCGAAGATGACGTCAAGATTGAAGTCATACAGGAGCCGAAGGCCGGATTCCTGGGAGTAGGTGGCAAGGACGCCATCGTCAAGGTGACGAAGGCGCCAGCACGCCGCAGGCGTCGTCGGGGACGCAGCGGATCCCGTTCCTCCAACAATGCCCAGAAGAACCGGCAGAACACCGACAAAGGCAAGAACAGTCAGGGCAAGGAGCCACGCAAACGGCGTCAGGAGAAGCAGGTGTCCCAGTCAGACGCAGAGAAGGAAAAGCCAGCGACGAGCGAACGACCGGATCCGGCCCCCATCGAGGAACAGGCGAGAGTCGCCGCGAGCTTCGTCTCGGGTCTGCTTGACGCGTTCGGCCTCGAAGGATCGGTCGATACAAGGATTGAGGACGACGTTCTCTACATCGAAGTCACGGGATCTGAGACGGAAGCGCTCGTCGGGCCTAAAGGGTCTGTCATGCAGTCCGTTTACGAGCTCACCCGTACCGTCGTACAGCGGAAGACCTACGGGGCGCCACGTATGCGCATCGACATCGCAGGGTACCGGGAGAGGCGACGAGCGGCGTTGACGATTTACGCAGGAAAGCTTGCGAGCCAGGTGATCGACGAGGACTCAGAGGTGATGCTTGAGCCGATGAATGCCGCAGATCGCAAGGTGGTCCACGACGCGGTAGCCGAGATTGCCGAAGTGCGCTCCTACTCAGAGGGCGAGGACCCCCGGCGCGCCGTGGTGATTGCACCCGCCCAGAACGACTGACACCAACGTGTTCCACGTGGAACATCGGCAGGGTAAGATGACGGTGTTCCACGTGAAACATGTATGAGCGATGTCGCGAACCTCGACCGAATTGCCTGCTGGCTCGGAACCGAGTGGAGTGAGCAACAGCGGGCGCTCTTTATCGAGTACGGGGAGTGGCTTGCGGGCGAAGCGATTGACGCAGGAGGCATAGGGCCTCGAGAGGGCGAACGAATCTTCGACCGACACATCGCAGACTCCCTGGCGTTCGCCCTACTGATACCCGATCGAGCTTCAACGCTTGTCGACGTCGGATCGGGAGTGGGCCTTCCCGCCATTCCCCTCGCTATCGCCCTCCCCGAACTGAGCATCACGATCGTGGATCGATCGGAGCGCCGCTGCAGTCTGGCTGCCCGGGCGTTGCGGATACTCGGCATCGAGAATGTTGAGGTGCGGGTGGCGGATGTAGACGATCTAGAGGGAACGTACGACGTTGTGACGTTCCGGGCATCGCTTCTTCCCCCTAATGCGACCCGCACATTCGTCCGGTTGACGGATCTCTCGGGAACTGGCCTCCTCGCTCTCACCCGAAGGGAGAGAGCACCGGAGGTTCCTGAACCCCCCACGGGCGTTATCTTTTCGGTCACGTCCGAGGGAGTGGGAGTCCTTGACTCTCCGGCGTGGATCCTTAGAATGCAGCACACCCGATTTACCGAGGAGCAGACAGACGATGTCCGGAGGCACGATAGTTGTCATAGCTAACCAGAAGGGTGGCGTCGGCAAGTCAACTACAGCGATCAATCTCGGTGCCGGTCTCGCGCTCCAGGACGAACGGATCCTGATCGTGGACCTCGACCCACAGGGAAACACGAGCTCGGGCCTGGGTGTGGACCGAGGAGCGATCGAATCCTCAACCTATGACGTACTCGTCGGTGGGGTCGACGTATCGGACGTACTCGAACCGACCTCCGTCAAGGGCCTGCACGTCGTGCCGGCAACGATTGAGCTTGCGGGAGCAGAGATCGAGCTCGTCTCCATGTTCTCACGCGAGCACCGCCTCAGACAGGCGCTCCAGAGCGTCGTAGAGGAGTACGACTTCGTCCTTATCGACTGCCCGCCCTCGCTCGGACTGCTCACTATCAATGGTCTTGCCGCTGCGGACGAAGTTCTCATCCCAATTCAGTGTGAGTATTACGCACTTGAAGGTGTCAGCCAGCTGACCCGGAATATCGATCTCGTCAGGGGGAGCCTTAACCCTGAACTTGAGATAGAAGGTGTGGTGTTGACCATGTTCGACGGAAGAACGAAGCTCTCGGCCGATGTCGTGGCTCAGGTGCGGGAGCACTTCGGGGAGACGACATATCGGACGGTGATACCCAGAACGGTACGCCTCTCGGAGGCCCCGTCGTACGGCGAGCCGATAGAAGCGTACGACGACATGTCCCGCGGGGCGATTGCATATAGGGAACTCGCGAGAGAATTTAGGAGGCGTCATGGCCGCGCGTAGGAGTGGATTAGGAAGAGGGCTAGAAGCACTGATACCACAGGACCAGTCGATGGAGGGGTTCGCAGAGATCCCTGTCGCTTCGATTGAGCCCAATCCCCTACAGCCGCGGTCGACCTTCGACCCTGCCTCCATTGATGCGTTGGCGGCCTCGATCGAAGCTGTCGGGCTCCTTCAGCCGATTGTCGTACGGCAGGGAGGCGGGGGCTATGTCCTGGTCGCAGGGGAGAGGAGGCTTCGAGCGGTGAAGCAGGTCGGGTTGGCTACGATCGCCGCTGTGGTCAGGAGCGAGAGCGACGAGGGAACGAGCCTCGCAGAGGCGCTTGTAGAGAACCTTCAGCGTGAGGACCTAGGCATCCTCGAAGAGGCAGCAGCCTTCAGCCAGCTTATGGAAGATTATGGAATGACCCATGAGGATGTAGGACGTCACGTAGGGAAGAGCCGATCGGCGGTCACGAATACCATGCGTCTCCTCCAGCTCCCCGCCGTTATCCAGGGGATGCTCGTCAAAGGAGAGCTCTCCCCCGGCCACGCTCGGGCGCTCCTGGGCTCGGACGACGAACGTTACGTAGTGCACATAGCCAAGCGAGCTGTCGCTGAAGGATGGACAGTTCGCAGGGTTGAGGAGGCGATACGGCTGCGCACGACGCAGGGTCAGGCGAAGAGTCATCGTGCGAAGAAGATTCGGCCTGCGGCGATCATCGAGCTTGAAGAGAGGCTTCAGGAGAGGCTCGGAACAAAGGTGAACATCGACTTTCGGGGTAAGGGTGGAAAGATCACGATCAAGTACACCTCACCGGAAGATCTTGAGCGAATTTACCGGCACTTGTTCGTCCCGGACGCATGATCGCGC